>NZ_JBIUCG010000001.1:286284-508768 GCF_044548645.1 Nocardia sp. NPDC051929
TGCGTGGTCACGCTCCGCTGCCGCCTCCGGGCCTGACCGTTCATGCCACGAACTCCACGTTGGACACCGACAGCCCCGAATCGCCGCGCGACACGGTGACCCGGAACCGGTAGTACCTGGTCTGCGGCTCGGCCTGGCCCGCGTTGGTCAGCGTCTGCTTGGCGGCGACCAGCACCCGTCCGGAGCGATCGTCGTCGCTTTCCAGCGCGGCCTCGACGATCTCGCCGCTGGAGACCACTTTGGCCTGCTGCACGATGCTGGTGAACGGGTCGACCCGGCCGTCGAACTCGGTCTTGAACTCCCCCGAGGCCAGCGAGAGGATCCGGTCGATGTCCTGCTTGGCCGTATCGGCGCGGATGGTGGTCAGGTTGACGATCGCCTGCCTGGCGGTTTCCACGTATTCGGCTCGGCGCTGGTCACGTTCGTGCGTCGCGTGCGCCGCGACAACCGACACGACCGCACCGGCCACGAGCGCCACGACCAGCAAGGCCGCGGCGGCCGCGGCGAGGACACGCGGGACTCCGCGCCGTTTGTTCCCTTCGGGCTCGGCCGGTGTTGCCTCGGAGTCGGGTTCGGCGTCGGTTTTCGTCACGGATACCTTCGCCGCATCGACGCTCGAGTCGTCCGTGACCGGCGCCGAAGCGGATGAGACCTCCGGCTCGGCCGCAACCGAACTCGTACCGCCGTCCGCGACGCCGGTTTCGGTCGCGGTGGCAGGGTCCTTCGCGACCACGGTCCGCACGCCACCGGTCGCGTTCTCCTCGACCGGCGGCCCGGCCGAGCGCACCGCACGCCGTCGCGCGCGGTGACCTTCTCCGTTGCTCTCACTCATCGTTGCTGCTCCTCGAGCATCGCCTGCCAGCTCGACGGTACCGCGCCCGAACCGCCCGGTCCGATATCGCCCTGTCGGTAGGTACGGCCGTCGGTGCCGATGTACACGCCGGTGGCCGGGTCGTACGACCGTGCGGCGGCTGGTGTGCCGCCACCGTAACTCGCGGGTGCGACGACCGGGGGCTCGCTCGCGGGCGCGGCGGCGGGCGCCACCGGACGCGGCGGCCCGAACGGCGGGTTGTCACCGATCGGAACGTACCCCGTGCGGCACAGTTCCGGCGTCGGGGCGCGCACACCGGGCACCTCGGCGCACGGCGTGTTGCGGATGCCGCGCACCGCTTCGGGTGCGTCCTGTGGAACCTTGCAGTACAGGCCCGGCGGTGTGTCCGGGGTGTCGAGCTCGCTCGGCGAGCGCCGCTGGTCGGGCGGGAGGAAGCCGGTCGTGCACGCGGGCGGGTCGTTGACCAGCGCCATGAAGTCGACCAGCGCGCCGTATTCCAGCGGACCGCGGACGGCGGTCAGCAGCGCGGCGACCAGCGGCGGATACACCACCAGGATCTGCTCCAGCCCCGCGTGATACGTGACGGCGACCTGACCGACGCTGACCAGATTCGACAGCAGCAGCGGCAGCGTCGGGCGCAGGTCCTCGAACAGGTTGGTCACCCGCTGCATCGACGACGGGCCCTCGCGCAGGATGCCACGCAGCGCGGGGTCGTGACCGCGTAACTGGTCGGTGACCGTCGCGAGATCGGCGGTCCAGGAACGGATCGCGGCGTCCGAGCGGGTCTGGGTGTCCAGCAGCGGCCCGATCCGGTCGAGCAGCTGTTTCGTCGGTTCCGCGTTGGCCTGCGCTTCCTGCACCAGCAACGACGCGGAATCGATGAACCGTTGCAGATCCGGTCCCGCGCCGTTGAACGCGAGGAACGCCTCGTCGATGACCTGTTTCAGCCGGGTGTCCGCGACGCTCGACAGCAGCCGGTCGGCCTGGTCGAGCAGCGCGCCGACGTCTTGCGGCAGCTTGGTGCGCTCCACCGGGATCACGCTGCCGTCGCGCAGGTTTCCGCCCGTGCGGTTCTGCGCGGGCACCAGGTCCACGTACTGCTCGCCGACCGCGGAGACGCTGCGCACCCACGCGTCGACATCCGAGGGAATCTTGTAGTCGCTGGCGATGGACAGCTTCGCGTCCACGCCGACCGGCGTCAGCCGGACCTCCTTCACCACACCGACGTTCGTGCCGCGATAGGCGACGTTGGCCGTCGGGTAGAGACCACCGGTCGCGGCCAGCTGCACGGTGACCTCGTAGCGCCCGATGCCGAACATCGCCGGCAGTTTGACGTAGGTGCCGCCCATGACCACCAGGCCGATCACCGTCAGCACGGAGAAGATGATCAGCTGGGTACGGACGAACCGGGTGAGTGTCACTGTCCCGGACCCCCTTGCGGCGCGGTGTTGCCCGGCATGGGCACGGTCAACCCGGGAATGGCGGGAATGCCGGGGATCGGCGGGAGTCCCGGGATCGTCGGGGCGGGCTGGCTCGCCGCGGGCGGCGGCGCCTGCAACGGGCCCGTGGCCGGGTCGCCGTTCTGCGCTGCCGTGCCGGGCGCGAAGCTGCCGAGCGCGCCTTCCACGCCGCCGAACCGTCCGCCCAGCGGCGTTCCGGTGAGGAAGTTCGAATCCAGCCGCTTGCCGGTGATGTCCACGGTCATGAACAGGTTGAGGTAGTCACCCTTGATCGCGTGGTCCAGGTTCTTCATCGGGAACGGGAAGGTGGCCAGGATCTTCAGCGCCTCGGTCAGATCGCTGCCGGTGTCCGACAGCGACTTCAGCACCGGCACGAGGCTGTGCAGGTTGGCCTTCAAGTCGTCGCCGCTCGCCGCGACGATGCGCCGCACGACGTCGCTCAGCTCGCCCAGCGCGGTGATCGCCCTGGTGATGTTCGCGCGGCGATCGGCCAGCACGGTCAACGCCGGATGGATCTGCTCGATCGCCTCCGCCACCACGTCGCGCTGCTCGGCGAGCTGACCGCCGAGCCGGTCCAGTCCGCTCATCGCGGCGATGATGTCGCCGGTCTGGCGGTCCAGGTTCGTGGTCAGCTCGTTCAGCTGCGGCAGCAGGTCCCTGATGGCGTCCTCCCGCCCGGTGAGCGCGGAATTCAGCTCGTGGGTGATGGTTTCCAATTGCGCGACGCCACCGCCGTTGAGCACCACCGACAGCGACGACAGCACCTGCTCGGTGGTCGGATAGGTTCCGGCACGCGCGAGCGGGATGACGTCGCCGGCCTTCAACTGGCCTTCGGGGGGCTGATCGGTCGGCTCGGAGAGCTCGAGATGGTTGGAGCCGAGCAGACTGGTCTGCCCGATCTTGGCGACGGCGTTCGCGGGCAGGTGCACGTCCGGGTTCAGCGAGACGGTGACCAGCGCGTGCCAGTCCTCCACCTCGATCTTCGAGACGGTGCCGACCGCGACGTCATGCACCCGCACCGGCGAATTCCTGGTCAGCGTGGTGACGTTCGGCATCTGGACGCGCACCTCGTAGGAGCCGGGCGCGGTCCCCTCGGTGCCGGGCATGGGCAGCGAATTCAGTCCGTCCCACTGACAGCCCGTGACGCCGAGCGCCACCGCCAGCCCCGCCGCGACGGCGGCGGTGCGGCGCATCCGCCGCCTCGGCATCATCGCCCTCCTCCTGTCAGGCCCGGGATGGCCAGCCCGGCGAGGCCGTCCGGGATGCTCACCGGAGCGGGCTGCGGCTGCGCCGGATTCTGGCTCGCCACCCGCCCGGCCAGGCTGGGATCGGAGTACACCAGCTGGTCGGGAAACGCGGTCACGCCGCTGGCCGGGTTCGTCATGATCGGCACGTAGTTCATGCTCAGGCTGTTGATCACGGGCGCGAGGTATTGCGCGCACAGGTCGGCGCTGCGATCGGAGTCGTTGGTCTCCAGCGCGCGGACCGAGCCGCACAGGAAGCCGAGCGGGTCGGCCGGGTTGTTCAGCGCGATCGCGCCGGTCAGGGTGCCTTGGGCCGGTTTGTAGATCTGGTAGAAGTTCACCAGCGCGGTCGGGCCGGAGTGCAGGACGCGTTCCAATTCCGGTCGCTTGTCGACCAGCACTTGGGTGGCGTCGGCCAGCCGCTGAACGCCCTCGGTGAGTTCCGCTCCGCTGCCCGCGATGAACCGGCGCACGTCGACGATCGCCGCGTCCAGGTTGTCCAGGCCCGCGCCGAGATCCGAGGAGACCCCGGCCAGCACCGAGGACACCGACGCGAGCCTGCCTTCGAACTGCACGATCTGCTCGTTGCTCGCCGACAGCACGTCGACGAACTTCTGCAGGTTGCGCACGGTGCCGAACAGGTCGGTGCGGCCGTCCGACAGCGTGTTCAAGGTGGCCGACAGCTCCCGCAGGGTGTCGCGGAACCGCTGTCCGTTGCCGTCGAGGTTGTTCGCGGCGGTGTCGACGAAGCGGCCGAACGACCCCTGTTTGTCGTCGCCGACCGGGCCGAGCGCGGTGGCCAGCTTGGACAGCTCGGCCTTGATGTCGTCCCATTCGACCGGCACCGCGGTGTGCTCGATCGGGATCACGCTGTTGTCCTTCAATTTCGGACCGCCGGTGTAGGCGGGCGCGATTTGGATGAAACGCGCCGAGACCAGCGAAGGCGAGATGATCACCGCTTTCGGGTCGGCGGGGACGTCGACTCCGCGATTCAGGGTCATGGACACCTTCACCCGATCCGCGCCGGGCTCTATCGCGTCGATGCGGCCGACCTTGACGCCGAGCACCCGCACGTCGTCGCCCGCGTACAGGCCGGATGTGGAGGTGAAATAGGCGGTGACCTTAGTGGTCCCGATCCGGGTTATGCCGTTCCACGCGACAGCGACCACGAGCGCCGCGACGACCACTCCGGCCAGCACCAACGCCCAGCGAGGTAGTTTCCGTACGATATTCACCGCGGCGGCTCCTGTATCGCGGGTTCGATCGATGGGGACGGCGTGAGGTAGCTCTGCAGATCACTCGGCAGGTGCTGCGGCCACACCAGCGCGTCCACCAGCGGTTGCAGCGTCTTGCTCGCCGCGTTGATCACGTAGGCCTGGAAGTAGGGACCGCTGCCGACCTGCTCACCCAGGGCCGCGGCGAACGGTCCGAGCCCGTCCAGCGCGTCCGCGAGATTCTGCTTGTTGCGCTGCAACAGCGCCAGCACCGAATTCAATTTGTCCAGGGCGGGTTTCAGCTGCGCCTCGTTGTCGGCGACCAGGCCGGAGAGCTGCTGGGCGAGTCCGTTGACGTAGACGATCAGCTGCCCGAGGGCGGTGCGCCGCCGGTCCAGTTCGCCGAGCAGTTCGTTGCCGTCCAGCAGCAGCGCGCTGATCTGGTTGCCCCGGTCGGCGAGGATCTTCGTCACGTTCTGCGCCCGCTTCAGCAAGTCCGTCAGCGCTTGATCGCGCGCGTTGATGCTGCGGGAGAGCGCGGTGACGCCGTCCAGCGCCGAGCGCAACGGCGCGGGCGTGTCGGCGAAGGTCGCCGAGAGCGCGTCGAGGGTCTGGTCGACCCGGTCCAGGTCCAGGTCGTGCACCGTGCCCGCCAGGTCGCTCAGCGCCTCGTTGAGCGAATACGGCGATGTGGTGCGCTCGAGCGGGATGGTGTCGTCGACGCGCAGCGCGCCGGTGCCCGACGGCGTCAGCTCCAGCGACTTGCGGCCGAGCACCGTGTTGGTCTTGATCGCCGCCGAAGTCTTCTCACCGAGCACGATCGACTCCGCGAGAGTGAACCGGACGAGCACTTTCGCGCCGTCCAGGCTGACGTCCTCCACGCGACCGGATCGAACGCCCGCCACTTGGACCGGGTCGCCGGGCAGCAGGCCGCCCGCGTCGGCGAAGTAGGCGGTGAACGTCGCGCCGGAACGGATGAACGGCAGCCGGTCGAATTGCAGGGCCGACAGCGCCACCGCCACGGCGAGCACGAGGCCGACGATGCCGATGGTGATGGCGGGTGATCGCTGCTCTTTCATCGGTTGTCCGCACACCTTCCGGTCGTCTGCGCCCCGGGCATGTTGATCTTCATCGTCTGGCCGTTCGGGCCGTCCACCAGGAAGTTCGTCGAGCAGACGTAGAGCTGGAGGAAGGAGCCGTATGAGCCGATGCGGATCAGCTGGCGATAGGTCGACGGCAGCCGGTCCAGCACCCACTGGACCGTGTCCGACCCGGCGTCGAGATTCGTGGCCAGGCGCCCGGTCTGCTCGATGGTGCCCCGCAGATCGGGGCGGGCTTGGGAGAGCAGATCGGTCAGATCGCCGGTGGCGCCTGCGATGCGCGGGATCGCGTCGCCGATCTGGTCCTTGTCGGCGGCCAATCCGCTGATCAAGCGTTGTAATTCGGCGATCGTGGTGGCGAACTGGTCGCCGCGCTCATCGATGGTCTGCAGGACCGCGTTGAGGTTGTTGATCACGCTGCCGATCAGGGCGTCCCGGTCGGCGAGCGTCTTGGCGAACGAGCCGCCGCTGTTGAGCAGCGACACCAGCGTGCCGCCTTGGCCCTGGAAGATCTGCAGCAGCGCGTTGGTCAGGTCGTTCACCTGGCCGGGGTCGAGTCCGCGCAGCAGCGGCCGGAAACCGCCGAGCAACATGTCCAGATCGAGGGCGGGCGCGGTCTGTTCCTTGGCGATGGTGCCGCCCGGCTGCAAGACGCGGTTGGAGCCGGGGCCCTCCGACAGCTCGAGATAGCGGTCGCCGACCAGGTTCTCGTATTTGATCGCCGCACGAGTGCTGGTGAGCAGCCGGTACTTGCGGTCGACATCGAACTCGACGTGCGCGAGATAGTCCTTGCCGACCTTCACCGACTTGACGGAGCCGACCGGCACGCCCGCGATGCGCACCTTCGCCCCGGGCAGCATGCCGGAGGAACTGGTGAACACGGCGTGGTAGCCGTTCTCCCGCGCGAAGCGCATCTGACTGAACACGACCGC
Source organism: Nocardia sp. NPDC051929 (assembly GCF_044548645.1). Taxonomy (NCBI): domain Bacteria; kingdom Bacillati; phylum Actinomycetota; class Actinomycetes; order Mycobacteriales; family Nocardiaceae; genus Nocardia; species Nocardia sp. NPDC051929. The sequence goes on from NZ_JBIUCG010000001.1 coordinate 293,067, forward strand.
CAGGCCTGCGAAGATCAGCGTCATCACCAGGGTGAAGATGGCCAGTTTGACGGTGGTCGCGGTGTTCTTCACGGGCGCGGCACCCCCGGTAGTCCGGCGAACAGGATCTGGAAGATCTTCGGCGGGTTGACACTCAGTGTCGTCGACGGTGTGTACACATGCCCCTCCGAGGTGTCGGTGACGACATAGTCCGAGTGGCTGCCCGGCACCCGGTCCAGGATGCCTCCGCACTGCGGGCCGCCGGTCGCGTTGACCTTGGGCAGATCCTCCGGGTAGGTGTACGGCTTCGCGCCGTACATGAAGCCGGTGTTCAGCGCGACGCCTTCCTGCAAGCCACCGAAGACCGCCTCACCCATCGGCAGCGCCTTGCCCAGGCCGCCGATCAAGCAGTACAGCGCGGGCGCGTACTCGTCGAGCAATCCGGTGGTCGGACGCAGCAGATCCAGCGCCGTGCCGAGCTGATTCTCGTTGTCGCGCAGAACCGATCCGGTGGTGTCGGCCAAGCCGGTGAGGTTCACCAGCACGTTGTCCAGGCTGTCCTGTTCCTGGGTCAGGGTCTTGCTGGTGACCGTGAAGTTGTCCACGGTGCGCAGCAGATCGTTCACCGAGTCCGCGTACAGGTCGGTGACCTGGCCGGTCTTCGCCAGATCCTGTTGCAGCGTCGGCAGATACGGGTTGATGTCGCGCAGGTAGGCGTCGCTCTGCTCGAGCAGTTCGCCCAGTTTCTCCCCGCGGCCCTGTAGCGCGGTGCCCAGCGCGGACAACGTCGCGTTCAGCTTCTCCGGCTCGATCTTGGCGAGCACGTCGGACAGGTGCTGGAACAGCGTGTTGAACTCGACGGTCACCCGCTGCGCGGTGACGACCGCGCCAGGTTGCAGCGAAGTGGTCGCAGGCTGCTGCGGGACGATGAAGTTGACGTACTTCGCGCCGAACACCGTGGTGGACCTGATGTCGACGTCCGCGTTGGACGGCACCAGCTTCAGCAGTTCCGGATCGAGGGCCAGCTTCAGCCTGGCGCCCTCGTCGGTGTGGTCGACCGAGGCCACCCGGCCGATCTCAACACCGCGCACCTTCACCTTGGCGTCCGGGTCCAGCACCAGGCCGCTGCGCGGCGCGTCCACCGTCACGGTGGCGGTGGGCGTGAACCCGCCGACGAACATGATCAGCGCGACCGCCATGATCGCGACCAGCGCCAGCACCATCGCCGCCCCGGCCAGTTTCAGGCCGAGCCCGCCGCGCAGCGCCCGCACCAGGCGGTTTTCCGTTTGCTTCGATTCCGCCATGTCGCTTATCCGGAGAGATGGAAGTTGCCGGAGGTGCCGTAGATGGCCAGCGAGATCAACAAGGTCACCGTGACCACCGCGACCAGCGAGGTGCGCACCGCGTTGCCCACCGCGACACCCACGCCGACCGGCCCGCCCGCGGCGTTGTAGCCGTAGTAGGTGTGGATCAGCATGACCGCCAGTGCCATGAAGATCGCCTGGGCGAAGGACCAGAGGATGTCGCTCGGGATGAGGAACGTGGAGAAGTAGTGGTCGTAGACGCCCGCCGACTGCCCGTAGATCACCACGGTGGCGAACCGGCTGGCCAGGAACGAGGCGATTACCGCCAGCGCGTAGAGCGGGACGATCGCGATCATCCCGGCCAATACGCGGGTGCCCACCAGGTAGGGCACCGGCCGGATCGCCATCGACTCCAGCGCGTCGATCTCCTCGGCGACCCGCATCGCGCCCAATTGCGCGGTCGAACCGGCCCCGATGGTGGCCGCCAGGCCGATGCCGGAGATCACCGGCGCCGCGATCCTGACATTGATGAACGCCGCGAAGAAGCCGGTCAGCGCCTCGACGCCGATATTGCCCAGCGAACTGTAGCCCTGCACGGCGATGGTGCCGCCCGCGAAGAGGGTCAGGAACCCGACGATCACCACCGTGCCGCCGATCACCGCCAGCGCGCCCGTGCCCATGCTGATCTCGGCGATCAGCCGGATGGTCTCGGTCCGGTAGTGCACCAGCGCCCGTGGAATGGCGCCGAGCGCCTGGGCATAGAAAACGGCATGCTTGCCCACCGAATCGAGCGAGTCCGACATCCGGCGCACCCGTCGAACGGTACGGGGAAAGCGGGATTCGATTACGAAGGCCATCGGATCACCGCGCCGTGAACTTGATGCCGACGGCGGTGACCACCACGTTCACGACGAACAAGGCCATAAAAGCGAAGACTACGGTCTGATTCACCGCATCACCGACACTCTTGGGTCCGCCTTTGACATTAAGGCCCAGATAGCAGGCGACCAGTCCGGCGATCAGCCCGAACAATCCGGCTTTCACCTCCGAAATGATCAGCTCGGGCAGATGGGTGAGCAGCGTGATGCCATTGACGAACGCGCCGGGGTTCACGTCCTGCAGAAACACCGAGAACAGAAATCCGCCGACGATGCCGATGGTGCACACCAGGCTGTTGAGCATCAGTGCGACGAACATCGATGCGAGCACTCGGGGCACCACCAAGCGGTGCACCGGATCGATGCCCAGCACCCGCATGGCGTCGATTTCCTCGCGGATGGTGCGTGCGCCGAGGTCGGCGCAGATCGCGGTCGCGCCAGCCCCCGCGACAATGAGCACGGTGACGATTGGCCCCACCTGGGTGACCGCACCGAACGCCGCACCCGCTCCGCTGAGGTCGGCCGCGCCGATCTCCCGCAACAGAATGTTCAGCGTGAAGCTCACCAGAACGGTGAACGGAATGGCCACCAGCAATGTCGGCACGATCGATACCCGCGCGATGAACCACGACTGATCGATGAACTCGCGCCATTGAAAGGGTCTGCGCACGCTGGCGCGTGCGACATCGGCGGTGAGTTCGAAGAATCCGCCGACGGCCCGCAACGGCACGGCAAGGACCTCGTTCATCCGCGATCCTCCTTGCTCACCGGCGACACAGCACACGGCGCGAATCTCACCGTGGCCGCACCGCCGGAACGATTAGAACATGTTCACCGTGTTGCCGGTAGCAGTTTTCACACATTTGAAGTGCAATTTTTCGAAAGATCGGCATATAAATTTGGAACCGGTGTCAGCGAGTGATGATCCCACCTTTGTGAGGTGAGACATAACCCGTCCCTATGTCTACCAAGCACCGATCCCATGATCAACAGTTGGACAGCTGATCAGTTGCGCGCTCGCGGCGAGCCGCCGCGGCTCACCCCAACTCGGTCAGCGAAGAGGCCGAGAAGGTCCGCCCATCGGGGCGATCGGCAAAATAGCCGCCCAGCGTGTCGGCCAGATCTTGCGGCGACCACTCCCCCGCGGCCGCGTCGAACCGGCGCTCGACGACGGGCGCCGCCATGAGCGCCACCATCCCCCCGTAGACGACGAACAGTTGCCCATTGACCGTATCGGCCGCGGGCGAGGCCAGATAGGCCACGAGCCGGGCCACGTGATCGGGCGACAGCGGATCGGGCTCCCCCTCCGGCGCGGGACTGAACACCGCCTCGGTCATCGCCGTGCGCGCCCGCGGCGCGATCGCGTTGGCGCGCACGCCGTAGCGCGCCAGCGCCCGCGCTGCCGAAAGGGTCAGCGCGGTGATGCCCGCCTTCGCGGCGCCGTAGTTGGCCTGCCCCTCCGGGCCCAGCAAGCCGGCCTCCGAGGAGGTGTTGACCAACCTGCCGTAGACCGGCGCGCCCGCCTGCTTCGACTTGCCGCGCCAGTAGGCGGCGGCATTGCGCGACAGCAGGAAATGGCCGCGCAGGTGCACCGCGAGCACCGCGTCGAAGTCCTCGTCGGACATGTTGAACAGCATCCGGTCGCGGGTGATGCCCGCGTTGTTGACCACGATGTCGACCGAGCCGAACGACTCCTCCGCGGCGCGGATCAGCGCGTCGGCGGTGGCGCGCTCGGCGATGCTGCCCGCGACGAACTCCGCCTTGGCGCCGAGCGCCCGGATCGCGCCGAGCGTGTCGGCGACCGCGTCGGACTCGGCGAGGTCGTTGACCACCACGGACGCGCCGGCTTCGGCCAGCGCGAGCGCTTCGGCCCGCCCAAGTCCGGCGCCGCCGCCGGTCACGATCGCTACTCGGCCCGCCAGGCTCAGATCATTGCTCACGCGGCCGACTCTAGAACGTGTTCCAACTTACGGCAAGAGTCCTTCACTGCAGCCGCAGCGCCGCCTTGGGGCACTGCGCGACGGCATCCTGGACATCGGCGAGCCGATCGGCGGGCACATCGGCGTTCGCGATGTGCAGCACGTCCTCGTCATCGAGTTCGAACACGTCGGGGGCGATTCCGACACATATTCCATTAGCTTCGCACTGGTCTGGATCGACACTGATCTTCATGGCAACTCCTTTACCACCACTCTGGCCGAAGCCTAACAAGCCGATCCGCTCCACCGGGGCGTCATCGGGAGGATTCAGTATCAATACTGGAACATGTTTCAGTCCATATGCAATGATCGGGGGAACCCGATCCAACGAAGCATGAGGTATAGCCATGCGCATTGCGTACACGCCGCAACAGGAGCAGCTGCGCGCGGAACTGCGCGACTACTTCGCGCGGCTCATCACCCCCGAGCGCCGGGAGGCCCTGAGCGCGCAGACCGGCGAGTACGGGCAGGGCAACGTCTACCGCGAGGTGGTCCAGCAGATGGGCCACGACGGCTGGCTGGCGCTGGGCTGGCCCAAGGAGTACGGCGGCCAGGATCGCCCCACCATGGATCAGCTGATCTTCACCGACGAGGCCGCGATCGCGGGCGCGCCGGTGCCGTTCCTGACCATCAACTCGGTGGCGCCCACGATCATGCACTACGGCAGTGCGGAACAGAAGAAGTTCTTCCTGCCCAAGATCGCGGCCGGTGAACTGCACTTCTCCATCGGCTACTCGGAGCCGGGCGCGGGCACCGATCTGGCCAGCCTGCGCACCACCGCGGTGCGCGACGGCGACGACTACGTGATCAACGGCCAGAAGATGTGGACCAGCCTGATCGCCTACGCCGACTACGTCTGGCTGGCGGTGCGCACCGACCCGACCGCCAAGAAGCACAAGGGCATCAGCATGCTCATCGTGCCGACCACCGCCGAGGGCTTCTCCTGGACGCCCGTGCACACCATGGCCGGGCCGGACACCAGCGCCACCTACTACCAGGACGTGCGGGTGCCCGCGAGCGCGCTGGTCGGCCAGGAGAACGGCGGCTGGGCGCTGATCACCAATCAGCTCAACCACGAGCGCGTCGCGCTCACCTCGGCCGCACCGCTCGCGCTGGCCCTGCGCCAGACCGTCGAGTGGGCGAGCAACACCAAGGCCGGTGACGGCTCCCGCGTGATCGATCGCGAATGGGTGCAGCTCAACCTGGCCAAGGTGCACGCCAAGGTCGAGTACCTCAAGCTGCTGAACTGGGAGATCGCCAGCCGGGCCGACGCGGGCGGCGACGCGGCTCCGCGCCCGTGGGACGCCTCCACCTGCAAGGTGTACGGCACCGAGCTGGCCACCGAGGCGTACCGGTTGCTCATGGAGGTGCTCGGGCCGCAGGCCTACCTGCGCCAGGACTCCCCCGGCGCGGAACTGCGCGGCCGTCTGGAGCGCATGCACCGCGCCGCGCTCATCCTGACCTTCGGCGGCGGCACCAACGAGGTGCAGCGCGACATCATCGCCATGACCGCCCTCAAGCAGCCTGCCGCGGCGCGCTGATCGAAAGCAGGTAGAACGCCATGGATTTCACCCCCACCGAAGCCCAACTCGATCTCGGCCGGCTGACCGGCGAGGTGTGCGGCAAGCTCGTCACCGCCGACCGGCTGCGCGAACTCGACACCGCAGACGAGCGATTCGATCAGCAGCTGTGGAACTCGCTCGCCGAGACCGGCGTGCTCGCGGCCGCGCTGCCCGAGGCGGTCGGCGGCAGCGACCTCGGCTCGCTCGAGCAGACCGCGATCCTGCGCGAGCTGGGCAAGCACCTCGCGGCCGTGCCGTACCTGTGGTCGATCGCGCTCGGCGCGGGCGCGCTGGCGCGGTTCGGTTCCGCGGCGCAACAGGAGCTGGCCACGCGGGCGGGCGCGGGCAGCGTCATCCTGACGGTCGCGCTGGCCGAGGAGCGCAACTGGGAACCCGCCGCACCCACCACCACCGCGGTGGAGACCGAGGACGGCTGGCGGCTGACCGGCGCGAAGACCACCGTGCCCTTCGCGAACCGGGCCGAGCGAATTCTGGTGCCCGCCACCGTCTCGGGGACCACCGCGGTGTTCCTGGTCGATCCCGCGGCGGCGACCGTGACCGCGCAGCAGGTGGTCGACCGTAGCCCTGAATTCGCGGTCGAACTCACCGATACCCCCGCCGAACTCGTCGGCACGGTGGACAGTGGCGCGGAGATCCTGGACTGGATCCTCACTCGCGCCTGGCTCGGTCTGAGCGCCCTACAGCTCGGCACTCTGGAACGGGCGCTCGAGCTGGTCGCCGACTACGCCAGGGAGCGTGAGCAGTTCGGCAAGGCGGTCGGCAGCTTCCAGGCCGTGGCGCAGCGGCTCGCCGACGCCTACATCGACGTCCAAGGCCTGCGCCTGGCGGTCACCCAAGCGGCATGGCTGCTGTCGGAGGACCTGCCCGCCGCCGAAGCGGTGCACACCGCCAAGTTCTGGGCCGCCGACGCGGGCCACCGCGTCGCGCACACCGTCGTCCACGTGCACGGCGGCGTCGGCATCGACCGCGAGCACATCGCGCACAACTACTTCACCGCCGCCAAACACAACGAGTTCGCCCTCGGCGCCGGCACCGACCACCTCCGCGCCCTCGGCGCGTTGCTGGCAGGCTGAGCGCGGCACGGCAGACCGATCGGCCCGCACGACAGCACGTCGTGCGGGCCGATTTCGTTGCGCGCTGATTTCACTCAGTCGGGATGGACGTCAGGTAGCGCTGGAGGGTGGGCGCGACCTCGGCGATGATCTGGTCGCGGGTCAAGGCTACGACCGGGGGCAGGCACAGGACATAGCGGCACAGGGCGAGGCCGAGCATCTGCGTGACGATCAGACCTCCCCTGCGTGGAGCGTCGGCGGGAGCCCCGAAACGCAGGACGGCGGGCAGTATCTGCTGGGTGAAGATGGCGCGGACGCGTTCGGCCACGGCCTCGTCGGTGATCGACGAGCGCAGCAGCGTCAGCAGCACCTCCCTGTTCGGCTGCTCTTCCCAGATCTCGAAGAAGCGGCGCACCAACTGCTCGCCCAGGGTGTCCGGGTCCGCGGAGCCGAGGTCGGGCAGATCGAGCCGGACGTCGACCGCCGCCGCGAAGAGGCCGTCTTTGCTGCCGAAGTACCGCATGACCATGGACGGGTCGATGTCCGCGTCCGCGGCGATGGCGCGGATGGTCGCCTTGCGGAAACCTTCGGCGGCGAATCGGGAACGGGCCGCTTCCAGAATCGCCGCACGCGTCGCGTCCGAGCGCCGAGCGGGGGCTTGATCAGGCTCTACGGTCATGCCAACAAGTGTAGGCCAACAACTGTTGACTTCCTAGCGCGGCCCGCGCTACGGTTATGTCAACAAACGTTGGCCTACAAACGTTGACCTGAGGAGTTCCGATGACCGCCACCCCGAACCCGCTGCCCGCCACCACCTCCGTCGTGATCGTCGGCGCGGGTCCCGCCGGACTGACCGCCGCCATCACCCTGGCCGACGCGGGGGTGGATTTCGTCCTGCTGGACCGGCTGAGCGAAGGCGCGAACACCTCGCGCGCCGCGGTCGTGCACGCCAGGACGCTGGAAGTGCTCGAGCAGATCGGCATCGCGGACGAACTGGTGGCGACCGGCGACATCGTCGCGCGCTTCACGGTCCACGACGGCGGGCGCACCCTGGCGACCATCGGGTTCGACGGGCTGCCGACCCGCTACCCCTACACCTTGATGACACCGCAGGACACCACCGAGGCGGTGCTGCTGAAGCGACTGCGGCAGGCGGGCGGGGAGGTCCAGCGCCCGTACCAGGTCACCCGGGTGGCGGAGGAGAACGACGGCGTCACGGTCGAATACACCGACGAGGCGGGCGCGCCGGGCAGCATCCGCGCGGACTACGTCATCGGAACCGACGGCATGCACAGCATCGTCCGCGAGCAGGCGGGCATCGGATTCACCGGCGCGACCTACCCGGAATCCTTCGTCCTCGCCGACGTGCGGATGGACTGGCCGATCGCGCGCGACGAAGTGGCCCTGCACCTTTCACCGGAGGGCGTCATGGTGGTCGCGCCGCTGCCCGACGAGAAGGAGCCGAACCGCTTCCGCGTGGTCGCCACCCTGGAAACGGCGCCCGAGCACTCGACCGCGGAGGACATCCAGAAGCTTCTGGACACCCGCGGCCCCGGCGGCACGGTGCGCGTGCACGAGGTGCTGTGGAGCTCGCGCTTCCGCGTGCACCACCGCGTCGCCGACCACTACCGCAGCGGCCGCATCCTGCTCGCGGGCGACGCCGCCCACGTGCACAGCCCGGCGGGCGGCCAGGGCATGAACACCGGAATCCAAGATGCCGCCACCCTCGGCCCGCTGCTGGTTCGCGTGCTGGCCGGCGAGCCGGACACCTTGCTGGATGACTACGAAACCACCCGCCGCCCTGTCGCCCTCGGCGTCGTCTCGTTCACCGACCGCATGACCAAGATGGCCACCCTGCGCGCACGCCCCGCCCGCACCGCCCGCAACCTGGTCCTCAGCACCCTGTCCCGTATCCCGGCCTTTCGCCACCGCCTCGCCTACCAACTGTCGGAACTCGCCAACCACTGAACTACTTCAGAAGTCGCGTAGGCTAGGAACATGACCGCGAGAAGTTTTCCCTTCAGCGACTTGATTCGTAAACAGACGTCGGTGTTTCCCGCCTTGGACGACGCCGACGTCATCCTGGAGCGCCGCGACGCGGAGAATCTCGTGCTGTCTCGCTCGGAGCGGTTCGAGGCCAAGGAGGCCGCGACGCGGCTGCTCGCCCGCACCCTCGCCATCATCGCCCGATCGAATCGGTCTTTGGCGGAAGACGTTTTCGCCGAAGAGCTGCCCTGGCTGAAATGGCTACCCGAGACCGGACGCACCGAAGCGGTGAGCGAACTGCTGGACCAGCTCATCGCCGGTGCGGACACCGGATTGTTCATTCCGTTCGCCCGCGATCTGGCCGCTTGGCGGAGCACCGCCGAGATCTACGCGCAACCAGAACTCGCCCGCCGACTGACCGGGCCGTTCGACCCGGCGGACTTCTCCGAGGTCACACGGCCGGGAACGGCGGAATGAAGCTGCACCGAGGTGATGGGGTACCGCGCCCCAATCCGTGGCGCGTTGTCGTGCACAGCTCGAATGCCGCGCGTGGTTGGGCCGAACTGTTGGCCCAGGCCCCGGGAAACCTCGATCGAGCATGGGTCGACATCACCAGCGATCCTCGAAGCATGGCGAATTCTCGCGGCAGCATCGACTGAAGTATGAGCTCAAATCGGTCAAACTCGGCGGCGCGGAATTGGAGCAATGGCAATACGAGATCACCGGAGGCGGCCGGATCTGGTACGCAATCGATGACGCCAACCGCACCCTCTACCTGACACTCGCCGGTACGGGGCATCCACGGCAGACCGATCGGCGGTGCTGATGCCGTAGTGGCCGGCCACCCCGCGAGGCGCGGTGGCCGGCCGTGCGGTCAGACTGCTACTTCGCGCTCGCCACGGCATTGTCGTCGGCGGGGCGGGATTGCGTTTGTTCCTTGGCCCAGCGGTAGTCGGGCTTGCCCGCGGGTGAGCGCTTGATCTCGTCGACGAACCACAGGCTGCGGGGGAGTTTGTAGGGCGCGATCTCCTGGGTGAGCATGGGGCGCAGCTCCTCGAGGGTGGGGCGGGACTCGCCGCGGCACTGCACGACCGCGACCACGCGCTGGCCCCAGCGCTCGTCCTCGATGCCGACCACGAGCGCGTCGAAGATCTCCGGGTGGGTCTTGAGCGCGCCCTCGACCTCCTCGGGGTAGATCTTCTCGCCGCCGCTGTTGATGCTGACCGAGCCGCGGCCGAGCATGGTGACCGTGCCGTCCTCCTCGACGCGAGCGAAGTCGCCGGGGATGGCGTAGCGGACGCCGTTGAACTCCTTGAAGGTCGCCGCGGTCTTGACCTCGTCCTTGTAGTAGCCGAGCGGGATGTGCCCGCGCCGGGCCAGGATGCCGACCGCACCGGAGCCGGGCTGCACGGGATTGCCGTCCTCGTCGAGCACCTCGGTGGACGCGTCGATCTTCACGCGCGGCCCTCCGGTGTGCGTCGCGCCCTTGGCGACGATGGCGATACCGCCGAAACCGGTCTCCGAGGAGCCGATGGAATCGGAGATCATCCGGTTGGGCAACAGCTCGAGGAACTGGTCCTTGAGCGCGGGCGAGAACAGCGCCGCACTGCTGGCCATCACGTACAGGCTCGAAAGATCGTAGGGCTGACCGGTTTCCGGATTGCCCTCGATCAGCGCGTCGAGCATCGGGCGGGCCATGGCGTCACCGGTGATGAAGATCAGATTGATCTTGTGCTGATCGATGGCCTGCCACACGCCGTGCCCCGAGAACTCCGGAAGCATCACGGCTTTGCCGCCGCCGAACAGGCTGTGGAACGTGGCCCACTGCGCTCCGCCGTGGATCATCGGCGGGATCGGGAACCGCACCATCGGCGGGCTGCCAGCACCGACCTTGGCCAGCTCCCACTCGTCCTGGACGTATTCGCCGGTGATGAAGTTGATGCCCGCGCCGAGTACGCGCCACACGTCCTCCTGGCGCCACATCACGCCCTTGGGCATGCCGGTGGTGCCGCCCGTGTAGACCATGTACAGGTCGTCCGGGGAACGCTCGCCGAAGTCGCGCTCGCCCGAGGACTGCGCGATCACCGCCTCGTATTCCACCGAATCCGCTGCGGTGGCGATCGTGCCGGTCGTATCGTCGTCGACGACGATGACGGTGCGCAGCTGCGGGGTCTTGGAACGAACGGCGGCGACCCGGTCGCTGTAGCGCCGCTCGTGAATCAGCGCGACCATGTCCGAGTTGTCGAAGATGTACTGCAACTCGTTCTCGACGTATCGGAAGTTCACGTTGATCATCACGGCCCGCGCCTTGAAGACCGCGACCATGGCCTCGACGGCCTCGATCGTGTTGCGTGAGTAGATACCCACCTTGTCGCCCGGCTGGACTCCCTGTTCTTGCAGGTAGTGAGCGAGACTGTTGGCCCGCTCCTCCAACTGGGCGTAGGTGACCTCGCGGCCGTCGTCGGCCAGCGCGACGCGGTCGGGCATCAGGTCGATGGCATGTTCGACAAGGTCCGCTATGTTGTAGCTCACAGCCATAAAAATAGAACGTGTTACTGTTTCTGACAAGGCTCGAAGTCAGGAGAATCAGCGATGCCGCACTGCCTCGTCGAGAAGCGCGACCACGTCCTCATCGTCACCATGAACCGGCCCGAGGCGCGCAACGCGCTGTCCGGCGAGATGATGGCGATCATGAAAGACGCCTGGAACCAGGTGGACGACGATCCGGACATCCGGGTCGCGATCCTGACCGGCGCGGGTGGCGCGTTCTGCGCGGGCGCCGATCTCAAGGGCATGACCTCCGAGCACCCCGGCGACACCATCGACGGCGGCGGCTGGAATCCGGCCAAGCTCGAGGCGCTGCTCAAGGGACGCAGGCTGACCAAGCCGCTGATCGCGGCGGTCGAGGGCCCCGCCATCGCGGGCGGCACCGAGATCCTGCAAGGCACCGACATCCGCGTGGCCGGGGAGAGCGCGAAATTCGGCGTGTCCGAGGCGCGTTGGGGCCTGTTCCCGCTGGGCGGCTCGGCAGTGCGGCTGGTCCGCCAGATCCCTTACACCGTCGCCGCCGAGATTCTGCTCACCGGACGGCACCTGACCGCCGCCGAGGCCAAGGAGATCGGCCTGATCGGGCACGTGGTGCCGGACGGCACGGCGCTGGACAAAGCGCTGGAGATCGCGGGGCAGATCGCCGCCAACGGCCCGCTGGCCGTGCAGGCCATCCTGCGCACCATCCGCGAGACAGAGGCCATGCCGGAGGAGGACGCCTTCCAGATCGACGCCAAGCTCGGCATGTCCGTATTCCGCTCGGCCGATGCCAAGGAAGGGCCGCGCGCGTTCGCGGAGAAGCGCAAGCCCTCTTTCACCGGAAACTGAGTTCCCGGATCGAGCCCTACGCCCCCGATGCGCGGCCAGTGCACGCGCATCGGGGGCGACCCCTCGCCGGGCTCAGTTCGCGCCCGGGTAATCCATCCAGAACGGCTCCCACTGGTGACCGTCCGGGTCGATGAAGGTGCGGCCGTGCATGCCGACCTGCGCCTCCTGCGCTCGCTTGTCCTCGTTCACCTCTTCGGTCGCGCCCGCGGCGAGCGCCGCGTCGGTCAGGCTGTCGACCTCCTCGGCGCTGCCGAGCGCGAGCGCGTACGCGGCATTGATCGCCGCTTTCGTGTCGGCCACCGGACGCTTGCTGAAGGTGGTGAAGAAATCCCTGATGAGCAGCATCAGGCAGATGTTGTCGTCCACCACGATGCAGGCGGCGTTGTCGTCGGTGAACTCCTGGTTGACCTTCCAGCCCAGCGCCTCGTAGAACGCCATCGATCGGTGCAGATCGGCGACCGGGAGATTGATGAAGATCATCTTGCTGCTCATGGCCTCTTCCTCTCGAGCAAATTCTTTTCGTGTCACCGGATATGACGGTCCGCGAGCGGTCGATTCATCGCCGCGACGACCGTGACACGTCCCACAGGCCGCACAGGTTTAATGATCTTGATCAGCGCGGTACTCGAGTTGAAGAGCCTGTTTCTTGTCGGTGGCCTGTGGCAGGGTGACACCCATGAACGACTCGCCAGCCTCCCCCGCGGGCCTCGCTCCCGATCTGCTCGCCGCGTTCGAGACCCATCGCAGGGAGCTGTGCGCGTACGCCTACCGCATGCTCGGCTCTTCCTTCGAAGCGGAGGACGCGGTGCAGGAGACCCTCACCCGGGCGTGGAAGTCCTACGACTCGTTCGAGGGCCGCGCCAGCCTCCGCTCCTGGCTGTACAAGATCACCACGAACGTCTGCCTGGACATGCTCGACGGTCCGCAGCGCCGCGCCAGGCCGATGGATCTGTCCGGTCCGTCGCGGCCGGATTCGCCGTTGCCCGCGCCCCAACCGGATTACGTCTGGATCGAGCCGATCCCGAACGCCCTGGCCTTCGGCGCCGATCCGGCCGAGCACGCCAGCGCCAAGGACACGCTGCGCCTGGCCTTCGTCGCCGCCTGCCAGCACCTGCCCGCCACCCAGCGCGCGATCCTGATCATGCGCGAGGTGCTGCGTTTCTCCGCCAACGAGACCGCCGAGGCGCTCACCATGTCGCCCGCGTCGGTCAACAGCGCGCTGCAACGAGCGCGCGCCACCATGTCGAAGGTCCAGCCCGCGGCCAACGACACCTACGACGAGACCGACGAGGACCAGCGCAAACTGGTCGACGGTTTCGTCAAGGCGTTCGAGGCCTACGACATGGACACACTCACCTCGCTGCTGAAAGCGGATGTGGCACTGTCCATGCCGCCGATCGAGCTGTGGATCTCCGGTCCGGAGAACGTGGCCGCGTTCATGCTCGGCCACGGAAGCGCCTGCCGCGATTCGCGACTGGTCCGGCTGGAAGGCGCCAACGGCCTGCCCGCCTTCGGCCACTACAAGCCGAGCGACGAGCCGGGCGTGTGGGTGCCGTGGTCGATCACGGTGCTGGAACTCGACGGCGACACCATCGCCGGACTGAACTTCTTCCTGGACACCGAGAAGCTGTTCCCGCTCTTCGGCCTCGCGCCTGAACTGCGCGAGAGCATCTGACCCGAGGCGCCCTTCGCGGCATAAGCGCCGTGGATGCGTCGTGTGAACAGCACCGCTTCGAGCCCTGCTGTTCGGGCGCGAGTAGGCGCCGCCGTCCTCTTGCACCGTGCGCGAAGATCGACGCGGAGAAGGTTCCCGAACCGCTGACCAGCGAATCCCCCTGCACGGTCACGGTCACGGTCGGGGCGTACGGGCGTCCAGCGCCTTACGGATCAGCTCCCGTGCTGCTTCGCCGGTCACGGACTGACCGGCCAGGACATCGAACGTCCGGTGATACACCGCTATCTCTCGCGGCTGAGTGATCGACAGCTCTGCTGTGATGTTTTCGACCAGGACACGGCTCGAATCGAACATCAGAAACGACGTGGTAGCCGTCTCGAACGGTGCCAGCATCGGCACGATACCGAGCGTCACACGTGGCATACCTTGGACAGCTAAGAGCCGGTCGAGCTGGCCGACCATCGTCTGAGCGTCGCCAACGGTGGTATACAACGCTTGTTCACCAAGGACGAAGTGGAACAAGTGATCCCGCTGATACAAGACTTGTTGCCGCTGCAACCGCTTGGATACACCCGCGTCCAGATCGTTCGGAATCTGCTGGAACTCGATCACCTTCCGCAGGATGCCCGCCGCGTAGTCGGCGGTCTGTAGAAGACCGGGAACCAAGACCGGTTCAAACGATCGGATGATCCGAGCTTCGGATTCCCACTTGATCGACGCTTGCTGTCTGCGCTTGGTTCCGGTACCGAGAATCTTCCGCCACTCGAGGTACGCGGTATCGATGCTCTGCCGCGCCGCGTGGAGGTCTGCTAGTTGGTCACCCGCGTTGCAGTGTCGGCAGTACACCGAGATGTCCTCTAGAGACGGGCGTATCCGGCCGTATTCGATCTTTGAGACCTTGCTTGGGTCCCATCCGCTACGGCGTGCCAACTCCGCACCGGACAACCCGGCGGCAACACGAATACCCCGGAGTTGCGCCCCGAGATACTCGCGCTGCTGGTCAACTGAACCGGTCACTGTGTGACGTACTCCGGAAACGGAGTGGCAAGAGGCCAGAACCGGGCTCGGAGCCCGCGACAGTACGCGGCAATGTGCGGGTCGGTAGTTGCCGCACCGGACCAACCTCCGGACTCCCCGAACGCTGAGAAGACCACTGTTTCGTCATCAAGTAGCCAGTAGTCATCCGAAGGGACTTCCCCGGCATGATGCCGGGGAAGATATCGAATGTCTTCGCCGGCCCGTACATTGAGCGCTGCCACGGCAAGCGCGAACCGGGTGTAGTCGGTGTGCGGTTCGGTGACGATTCGTACCCGTGTGACCGCTACACCCCGGCTGGTCGTCTCCTGTATCAGCTCGGTCCACGGCTGGAACCATGCGTAGTCATCCGGCTCGTCTGCCAGGAATCGCCGGAACGGTTCATGCTCGTTCGGTTCGGCGTAAGTGTCGAGCACTTCGAGATGAAACGCTTCCCGCTTGCAGGTCCGGAGTAGGTCCGGGAACCCTTCATCGGGCACTAGCAGCACCGTAGAATGTCCTTTCTAGCTTCGGAACCTCTATAGCGGTTTCGTCGTCCGCGATGTCGAGCTGGGCGAGTAGTTCCGGTTCAGTGACCGGCCGACCGGTGAGCCGGAATGTTCCCCGGCCGGTGTCGGTCAACGTCGCACCGATGAACGTATCCGGTTCCAAGAACCCGAGTAGCAGGTGTGGCAACCCGAACCGATTCGACCATCCCCCCACCGTTCCGGGGCGGTGGACACTCCTACGCGGTGTCGGCTGCGTGCTACGCCGGGAAGTGGCGTGTCAGCGTCGGTATACGCGGCAAGATTCAGGGGCACCAGTTCACCTACAACAACGCATCCAGCGCGGTGGAGGTCCCGACCTCCAAGTGCCCTAACCGGTTCTGACCAGAGGAGCGGTATGTCTACCACGGAACCCCCCGGCGCACTCGACGAGGAAACCTCGGTGCGGCTACGAGACCAGCTCCAACAGATCACAGAGGAAGCGGGCCGGTACCTCGGTCCGGAGCACCGGGCCATAGCTGCACTGATCCAAGCTGCGCGGGAGTTGGCATTAGCCACCTTCCCTAAGTCGTCGGGGCGGTACGCCGAGTACACGCCGGACGAGTGAGCCGGAGCGGAATCGAGACGACGGAGCTCCCAGAGTCCGACTGGGGGCACCGGTACATAGCCCGACTAAGGGTGTGCTCCTAAGCAGAGCAGGGCTTAGACCACGTCTCATGTCCGTTGGAAACGCGGACTCGCGCATTGTCACTGACGGAACTTCGCGAACTGGCGCGCTCCATCGTTCCCGGACCTGCGCGCGGTGCTCACGGCCCGGCTGAGCCCGCCACGGTCACCTTCGATTTCTCGGGGCCGCACGCAGAGGAGTTTCGGCAGGCGATATACGAGCACTCTTGATAGACATGTTCGATCCATACCGTGCTCGCAGATCCCAAATGCGGGGACGCGAATGCGCCCTTCACGGTAATCGTGAAGGGCGCATTCGGTTTTCGACGTCGTCGCGCGGCCGGGTCACAGCCCCAGCGGCCCGGCTGCCCGACGCGCCTCGCCTCCGCCGGACCCGAGCCGGGCAGTGCCCGACGCCGTCCGTCCGGCGGGGTGCCTCAGGAAGCGGGGATATACCGCTCCCGCAGCTTGCGCTTGTACAGCTTGCCGTTCGGATCGCGCGGCAGTTCGGGCAGATAGTCGATCGACTTGGGCATCTTGTACTTCGCCAATTGGGTGGCGGCGAAGGCGAGCAGTTCCTCGGTGAGCGCGTCGTCGCCCTCGGTTCCGTCGGCCGGCTGCACGACCGCCTTCACCTCCTGGCCCCAATCCGGGTGCGGGATGCCGAAGACCGCGACGTCGGCGACCTTCGGATGCGTGATCAGGACGTTCTCGACCTCCGCCGGGTAGATGTTCACCCCGCCGGACAGGATCAGATCCGAGCGCCGGTCGTGCAGGTAGAGGTAACCGTCCTCGTCGAGGTGGCCGATGTCGCCGACGGTGAACAGATCGCCGACGCGCGAGTCCTCGGTCTTTGCCTTGTCGTGGTGGTACTCGAAACTCGACGCGCCCATGCGCATGTAGACCAGGCCGGGCTCGCCGACCGGCACCTCGGAGCCATCCTCTTCGCTCAGCACCTTGATCACCGACCACGGCCACGCCTTGCCGACCGAGCCCGGCTTGCGCAGCCAGTCGGCGCCGTTGATCACCGTGCCGCCACCTTCGGTGGCCGCGTAGTACTCGGTGACCGTCGGGCCCCACCATTCGAGCATCTGCCGCTTGGTCTCCTGCGGGCAGGGCGCTGCGCCGTGCACCATGCTGCGCAGCGAGGACACGTCGTACTTGGCGCGCACCTCCTCCGGCAAGGCCAGCAGCCGGTGGAACTGGGTGGGCACCATGTGGCTGTGCGTCACCCGGTGCTTGTCGATCAGCCGCAGCATCTCCTCGGCGTCCCAGCGATCCATCAGAACCAGCTTGTGCCCCAGATTGATCGAGATGGTGGCGAAGTTCAGCACCGCCGTGTGGTACAGCGGCGAGCCGCAGATGTGCACGTGGTCGTCGTAGGGCGTGAGTTCGAACAGGCCGAAGAACGCGGTGGTGTGCGCCGGGACCACATCGGGGTCCGCGCCGGTGAGCGGCCGCCGGACGCCCTTGGGCCGTCCCGTGGTTCCCGAGGTGTAGAGCATCGGCGCGCCGGTGCTGCGGTCGGACGGACGGCCGGTGTCGGCGGCGCCGAGCCAGGCCACCGACTTGAAGCCCTCGATCTCGCCCACCGCGAAGCGCGCCGTCGCGGGCAACCCCGCCTCGTCGGCGGCGGCCTTGGCCGCGGCGGCGAAACGATCGCTGGCGATGAACGCCTTCGCCTCGCTGTCGGCCAGGATGTAGGCGACCTCCGGACCGGTGAGATGCCAGTTCACCGCGACGATGTACAACCCCGACTGGTAGGCCGCGAAGTACGCCGCGATCGCCTCCACGCAGTTGTGCACCATGCTCACCAGCACGTCACCGGTTTTCAGGCCGAGCCCGCGCAGGCCGGTGGCGTAACGATTGGCGAGCGTGGCCAATTCGCGATACGTCACCTCCCGGCCCCAGGGATCGACCATCGCGATCCGATCGGGTTCGGCTTCGGCGATGTTCCACAGACCGAGAATTTTCACTGGCTCCGGTGCGGGGGGATTGTGCGGAGCCGACGGGGCGGGTGAGGCAGTCACCCCATTGAATCTAGAACGTGTTCTACTGTTCGACAAGGGGTGCGAGCCGATGCAATTGCGCGACATCGGGAACCGACACCAGCATCATCGTGACGCCCGCGGCCTCCCAGACCCGCAGCTGTTTGCGGACATGCTCCTCGTCTCCGATGATCGCGGTGTCCAGAATCAGCTCGTCCGGCACCGCCGCCGCGGCCTCCGCCTTCTTGCCCGACTGGAACAACTTGCCGATCTCGTCGACCTCGCGGTCGTACCCCATGCGCCGGTACACCTGGGCGTGGAAGTTCAACTCCGGCGCGCCCATGCCGCCGATGTAGAGCGCCATGATCCAGCGCATCCGCTCCAGCTCGCCCGCCGGGTCGTCGGTGATCACCACCTGACAACTCGCGGCGATCTCGAAGTCCTCCCTACTGCGCCGCGCACCCGCCCGCGCGAAGCCCTCGTCGAGCCACTCGTCGTACATACCGGCCAGCCGGGGCGCGTAGTAGATGGCCAGCCAGCCATCGGCGATCTCGGCGGTGAGCGCCACGTTCTTCGGCCCCTCCGCGCCCAGCCAGATCGGCAAATCCGCACGTAGTGGATGGACGATCGGCTTCAGCGGCTTGCCGAGCCCGATCGAACCCGGCCCGGTGTAGGGCAGCGGGTAGTGCGGGCCGTCGCTGGTGACCGGCGCCTGCCTGGCCAGCACCTGGCGCACGATCCCGACGTACTCACGGGTGCGCTGCAACGGCTTGGCGAACGGCTGGCCATACCAGCCCTCCACCACCTGCGGACCCGAGACGCCCAAGCCGAGAATGGCGCGGCCACCGCTGAGATGGTCGAGGGTGAGCGCGTGCATGGCGGTCGCCGCAGGCGTGCGCGCCGACATCTGCACCACCGACGTACCCAGGCGCACCCGCCGTGTGGCCGAACCCCACCAGGTGAGCGGACCGAAGGCATCCGACCCCCATGACTCGGCGGCGAAGACGGCGTCGAACCCGGCTTCCTCGGCCGCCACCACCAGCTCCCCCGCGTTCGCGGGCGGCTGGGCCATCCAGTACCCGAGTTGCAATCCGAACTTCACGCCGGACCCCTTTCCGATCAACTGCTTGCCACCAGAGTTAGAACCTGTTCTACTCGATATCGTGACTCAGGGGAATACTGCATCCACGGCAATCGCTGGTGGTAGCGGCACGGCATTGAACACGGGCGCCGTGCCCGAGGTACTCAGCGCGCCCCTGCGGGTGCGTTTCGATTACACCCGCTCCGTCGGCACCACCATCGGAACCTTTCTGACCCGATTGCGCGACCACAAGATCGTCGGCGCGCGCGGGTCGGACGGCCGGGTGATCGTGCCGCCGCCGGAATACGATCCGATCACCGCCGAACCGCTGACCGAGTTCGTCGACGTCGCCGACACCGGCA
Organism: Nocardia sp. NPDC051929; assembly: GCF_044548645.1. Classification (NCBI taxonomy): domain Bacteria; kingdom Bacillati; phylum Actinomycetota; class Actinomycetes; order Mycobacteriales; family Nocardiaceae; genus Nocardia; species Nocardia sp. NPDC051929. The sequence goes on from NZ_JBIUCG010000001.1 coordinate 312,495, forward strand.
CCGTCGAATCCTGGACCTGGGTGCGCGAGCCGCTGCCGGGCCAGCCGTTCGACCGCCCGTTCGCCTGGGCGCTGATCCGGCTGGACGGCGCGGACACGACGCTGCTGCACGCCGTCGACGTCGCCGCACCCGAGGACATCCGCAAAGGCTTACGGGTGACCGCCCGCTGGGCCGAGCAGACCGAGGGCAGCATTCGCGACATCCTCTGCTTCGAGCCGGGCGAGCAGGCTTCGGCGCCGGTGGAGTCCGCCTCGGCCGATCCGGTCACCATGATCACGACGCCGGTCGACCTTTCCTACAAGCACACCGCCTCGCCGCAGGAGACCGTGTACCTGCGCGGACTCGCCGAAGGCAAGCTGATCGGCGCGCGCACCGACGCCGCGGGCAAGGTGTACTTCCCGCCGCGCGGCGCGAATCCGACCGACGGCAGGCCGACCGACGAGTTCATCGAACTGTCCGATCACGGCACCGTGACCACCTTCTGCATCGTCAATGTGCCGTTCATGGGCCAGCGGATCAAGCCGCCCTACGTCGCGGCCTACGTGCTGCTGGACGGCGCGGACATCCCGGTGCTGCACCTGGTGCTCGGCTGCGACGCGAGCGAGGTGCGGATGGGCATGCGGGTGCAGGCGGTGTGGAAGCCGCGCGAGGAGTGGGGCTACGGGCTGGAGAACGTGGACCACTTCCGCCCCTCCGGCGAGCCGGACGCCGACTACGAGACCTATAAGCACCACCTCTGAGAGAGGCGCACGTTGACTGACAACGCCACCGACATCGCGGTCGTGGGCTTCGCCCACGCGCCGCACGTGCCGGAGACCTTCGGCACCACCAACGGTGTCGAGATGCTGGTGCCCTGCTTCCAGCAGCTCTACGACCGACTCGGCATCACCAAGTCCGATATCGACTTCTGGTGCTCCGGCTCGTCCGATTACCTTGCCGGACGCGCCTTCTCGTTCATCTCGGCGATCGACGCCATCGGCGCGGTGCCGCCGATCAACGAATCGCACGTGGAGATGGACGCCGCATGGGCGCTGTACGAGGCGTGGGTGAAACTGCGCTCCGGGCAGGCGACGACGGCACTGGTGTACGGCTTCGGCAAGTCCTCCGCGGGCACGCAGCGCCAGGTGCTCACCATGCAGCTGGACCCCTACCTGGTCGCGCCGCTGTGGCCGGACGCCTGGTCCATCGCCGGCCTGCAGGCGCGCGCCGGTCTGGACGCGGGCCGCTGGACCGAGCGGGACATGGCGGCCGTCGTGGCAGGCGACGGTGACGCCGACAGCCTGCTCGACCAGCCCTACGTCGCGGATCCGCTGCGCGCGCACGACATCGCGCCGATCACCGACGGCGCGGCCGCCATCGTGCTCGCCGTGGGCGACCGCGCCCGCGAACTGTGCGAACGCCCCGCGTGGATCACCGGCATGGCGCATCGAATCGATACTCCCGTGCTCGGTGCGCGTGACCTCACCGTCTCGCCTTCGACGGCCGCCGCCGCCCACGCGGTCACCGGCGGCGACGTCAGCGGCTTCGACATCGCCGAGCTGCACGCGCCGTTCAGTCATCAGCAGCTGATCCTCGCCGAGGCGATCGGGCTGAAGAACGGCACGAAGGTGAATCCGTCCGGCGGCGCGCTCGCGGCCAACCCGATGTTCGCCGCGGGCCTGGAGCGCATCGGCTTCGCGGCCGAGGCGATCATCGCGGGCTCGGCGAATCGCGCCCTGGCCCACGCCACCAGCGGACCCGCGCTCCAGCAGAACCTTGTGACCGTCTTGGGATCGGAGAACCGATGAGCTTGCCAGCTGCGGTGCTCGGCACCGGACAGACCCATCACGTGACGAAACGGACCGACGTCTCCATGTCGGGGATGTGCCGCGAGGCCATCGATCGCGCCCTCGCCGACGCCGGTCTCACCATCGCCGATATTGACGCGGTCGTGGTCGGCAAGGCGCCCGACGGGTTCGAGGGCGTCATGATGCCCGAGCTGTTCATGGCGGACGCGCTCGGCGCCACCGGCAAGCCGCTGCTGCGGGTGCACACCGCCGGTTCCGTCGGCGGCTCCACCGGCATCGTCGCGACCAATCTGGTGCAGGCGGGTGTGCACAAGCGCGTGCTCGCGGTGGCGTGGGAGAAGCAGTCGGAGTCGAACGCCATGTGGGCGTTGTCGATTCCGGTGCCGTTCACCATGCCGGTCGGCGCGGGCGCGGGCGGCTACTTCGCACCGCACGTACGTTCCTACATCCGGCGCTCCAACGCCCCGGGTCACATCGGCGCCATGGTGGCGGTGAAGGATCGCCGCAACGGCGCCAAGAACCCGCTGGCCCACCTGAAGCAGCCCGACATCACGCTGGAATCGGTGCTCGCCTCGCAGATGCTGTGGGACCCGATCCGCTTCGACGAGACCTGCCCCTCTTCCGACGGCGCGTGCGCGATCGTGCTGGGCGACGCGGACGCCGCCGAGGCGGTCGAGGCCACCGGCCGCAAGGTCGCCTGGGTGCACGGCACCGCGATGCGTACCGAACCGACCACATTCTCCGGGCGCGACCAGGTCAACCCGCAGGCGGGCCGCGACGCGGCGGCGGCGCTGTGGCAGGCGGCCGGGATCACCAACCCGCTCGAGGAGATCGACGTAGCCGAGATCTACGTCCCGTTCTCCTGGTTCGAACCGATGTGGCTGGAGAACCTGGGCTTCGTGCCGCAGGGCGACGGGTGGAAACTCACCGACAAGGGCGAGACCGAGATCGGCGGCACTCTTCCGGTCAATCCGTCCGGCGGCGTGCTGTCGTCCAACCCGATCGGCGCCTCCGGGCTCATCCGGTTCGCCGAGGCCGCCAAGCAGGTCATGCAGCGGGCCGGGGACTACCAGGTCGAGGGCGCGCGCAAGGCGCTGGGACACGCGTACGGCGGCGGTTCGCAGTACTTCTCGATGTGGGTGGTCGGATCGGAGCGGCGGTGACCGCGCTGAAGTTCACCGTCGGCATCGCGCTGAGTCCGCTGGACCAGCTGACCGGACTCGCGAAAACCGCCGAAGAGTGCGGTTTCTCGTCGATCGCGCTGCCGGACTCGCTGTTCTACATGAAGTCGGCGGCGGCGAAGTACCCCTACACCGCCGACGGCAGCCGGTTCTGGGGGCCGGAGACCCCGTGGGTCGACCCGCTCATCGGCGCGACCGCCATGGCGGCCGTCACCAGCCGCATCCGCTTCTACACGAACGTGCTGAAGTTGGGTTCGCGCAATCCGCTGCTGCTGGCCCGGCAGGTCGGCTCGGTGGCCAACCTGTCGGGCAACCGCTTCGGTTTCGGCGTCGGAATCGGCTGGGCGCCGGAGGAATTCGAGTGGTGCGGCGTGCCCTTCGCGCGCCGCGGCGCGCGGGTGGACGAGATGATCGAAGTGATCAAGCTGGTGCTCGCTGGTGGCATGGTCGAGTACCACGGCGAGTTCTTCGATTTCGATCCGCTGCAGATCAGCCCGGCCCCGAGCGAGCCGGTGCCGTTCTATATCGGCGGGCACACCGACGCGGCATTGCGCCGCGCCGCACGGGTCGGCGACGGCTGGACCTCGGCCATGATGACCTACGACGAACTCCGGAGCACCATCGGCAAGCTCAGCACGCTGCGCGCCGAGTACGACCGGGCCGATGAGCCGTTCGAGATCCAGGCGGTGTGCATCGATCGCTTCGGACGGTCGGGCTATCAGGACCTCGCGGACGCGGGCGTCACCGACGCGATCGTGGTGCCCTGGCTGGCCGACGGCATCGGATTCGACGGTGAGCTCGCCGCCAAACAGGACTCGCTGCGCGAGTTCGCGCGACAGTACATAGCCGAACCCGTGCTCACCGCGCGGTGAGACCCATCAACCGGTCGAAGGAGGCCGTATGACCACCGCCGAGCATCCGGCCCGGGCCGCGGGCCTTGCGTCACAGGCCGCCGTGCGAGCACGGGACAAGCGGGCCTGGGTCGCGCTGTTCGCCGAGGACGGCATCGTGGAGGACCCCATCGGCCCGTCGGGCTTCGACCCGGAGGGCAAGGGCCACCGCGGCACGGAGGCCATCGCCGCGTTCTGGGACAAGGCGATCGCGAAGACCGATCTGATCGAGTTCCTGTTCGGCGACTCGTTCGCCTGCGGCAACGAGGTCGCCTTCACCGGCACGATCCGCAGCACCCTCGGCGGGCACCGGATCGACGCTGACGGCGTGTTCACCTACCGGGTGAACGAGGACGGCAAGATCGCCGCGCTGCGGGCGTTCTGGGAGGTCGATCGCGCCATGAAGACCGCGCGTCCGGTCGACTGACTCGGTACCGGACGAAAAGGCCCTCGCACCGAAGCGCGAGGGCCTTTTCCATGTCTCAGTGCGCGACCGGGCAAGTCTTGTAGTCGACCGGGAACTCCTTGATCCCGTTGAGCCAGCCCGAACGCAGCCGCTTGGCGTCGGCGACCTTGGTGATGTCGGGCAGGTGGTCGGCGATGGCGTTGAAGATCAGATCGATCTCCAGCCGGGCCAGGTTCGCCCCGATGCAGAAGTGCGCCCCGGTGCCGCCGAAGGCCAGGTGCGGGTTGTCCGCGCGCATGATGTCGAACTTCTCCGGCCGGTCGAAGACCTCTTCGTCGAAGTTGGCCGCGCGGTACAGCATGACCACCCGCTGGCCCTTCTTGATCTGCACGCCGCCGAGCTCCGTGTCCTCCAGCGCGGTCCGCTGGAACGAGGTGACCGGAGTGGCCCACCGGATGATCTCGTCGGCGGCCGTGGCGGGACGTTCCTTCTTGAACAGCTCCCACTGGTCCGGGTTCTCCAGGAACGCGATCATGCCGTGCGAGATGGCGTTGCGCGTGGTCTCGTTGCCCGCGACGGCGAGCATGATCACGAAGAAGCCGAACTCCTCTTCGGTGAGCTTGTCACCGTCGACATCGGCTTCGATCAGCGTCGTGACGATGTCGTCGGCCGGGCATTGCTTGCGCGCGGCCGCCATCTGGTAGGCGTAGCCCAGAATCTCGGCGGAAGCCGCGACCGGGTCGGCGGTGCTCTCCGGGTCGTCGTAGCCGGTCATGTCGTTGGACCAGGAGAAGACCTTCATCCGGTCTTCCTGCGGGACGCCGATCAGCTCGGCGATGGCCTGTAGCGGCAGTTCGCACGCGATCTGGGTGACGAAGTCGCCGGAACCCGACTCGGCCGCCGCCTTCACGATGGACTCCGCACGGGCCGACAGCTCCGCGCGCAGGCCGTTGATGGCGCGCGGGGTGAAGCCGCGCGAGATGATCTTGCGCAGCTTGGTGTGCTCCGGCGCGTCCATGTTCAGCAGGACGATCCGCTGCAGCTCGATCTGCTCCCGGGCGATGTCGTCGTTGAACCGCGGGATGGCGGTGTTCTCGTAACTGGAGAACACGTCGCTGCGCCGCGAGACCTCTTTGACGTCGGCGTGCTTGCTCACCACCCAGAAGCCGTCGTCGTGGAAGCCGCTGACGTCCGGGGACTGCGGGTTCCACCAGATCGGCGCCGTCCGGCGCAGTTCGGCGAACTCCTCGACCGGAACGCGCTCGGCGTAGATGTCCGGGTCCGTGACGTCGAACCCGTCCGGAAGATTCGGCCGGGCATTCCGAGTGTCTACCACCAGATGTCTCCTTCGACAAACTGAAACACGTTCTATAATCATTGAAGCACAGGCGGGAGAACGAGGAAAGAAACCGGATAGATCCGCCCCTGACAAGTGCTATGAACGCGTTTCAGTTTTCTGTCCCATAAAGAGAGGTTGGACATGGGCACACCCGTGATCGTCGAGGCCGCACGGACCCCGATCGGCAAGCGCGGCGGCTGGCTGTCGGGCCTGCACGCGGCCGAACTGCTCGGCGCGGCCCAGCGCGGGCTGCTCGAGCGCGCACACCTGGACCCCGCGCAGGTCGAACAGGTCATCGGCGGCTGCGTCACCCAGGCGGGCGAGCAGTCCAACAACGTCACCCGGGTCGCGTGGCTGCACGCGGGCCTGCCGTGGCAGGTCGGCGCCACCACGATCGACACCCAGTGCGGCTCCGCTCAGCAGGCCAATCATCTGATCGCGGGACTGATCGCGGCCGGCGCCATCGACATCGGCATGGCCTGTGGCGTGGAGGCGATGAGCCGGGTTCCGCTGGGCGCCAATGTCGGCGAGAACGCGGGGCCGCGCAGGCCCGCGTCGTGGAACATCGACCTGCCCAACCAGTTCGAGGCGGCCGAGCGAATCGCCAAGCGGCGCGGCATCACCCGCGCGGACGTGGACGCGTTCGGCGCACGCTCGCAGCGCCTGGCCGCGCAGGCGTGGGCAGAGGGCCGGTTCGATCGCGAGGTGCTGACCGTCACCGCCCCCGCAGCCGACAAAGAGGGCAACCTCACCGGCGAAAAGCTCGATGTGTCACGGGATCAGGGCCTGCGCGAGACCACTGTCGAAGGCCTGGCGAAGCTGAAGCCGGTCCTGGAGGGCGGCGTGCACACCGCCGGATCCTCCTCACAGATCTCCGACGGCGCCGCCGCGGTGCTGCTGATGGACGAGAAGGCCGCGCAGCGAGCGGGTTTGCGTCCGCGGGCGCGGATCGTCACACAGGCGGTGGTCGGCGCGGAGCCGGAGTTCCACCTCGACGGCCCTGTGCAGGCGTGCACCAGGCTGCTGGAGCGGTCCGGCATGAATATCGGCGACATCGACCTTTTCGAGATCAACGAAGCGTTCGCGTCGGTCGCACTTTCCTGGGCTTCTGTACACCAGCCGGACATGGATCGGGTTAATGTCAACGGCGGCGCCATCGCTCTCGGGCATCCGGTCGGATCCACCGGATCCCGCCTGATCACAACGGCTTTGCACGAACTGGAGCGCTCCGACCGCAGCACCGCAATGGTTCTCATGTGCGCCGGTGGCGCACTCGCGACAGGAACGATCATCGAACGTTTGTGAGTTCAACCATTTCATGCGCGTTTGTTGAACGTTCATCCCCTAGGCGCGCAAACGTGTCGTACGCCACACAAACCCATGTACCGCCGAGTCCATGAGATGTCAGCTATCTTGCGGCTATCAAGACCCCTTGCGTAGAGACCGCAGCGACGGGCCGGAACCGGTTCGTACCGCGGCTTCTCGAGAGGCCTTGGCGTGACCCGCAAACGCGACCGTCCCAGTGCCTTCGCCGCCTTCCGACCTAGAAGCTTCAAGGAAATCCGGAATCAGGCGTAGGTTTTCAGTTACTGAGCCGCTAATATCAATGATACGTATCCGAGATAACGACTGTTAGTACAGCGAAGGGAATTGGGCGGCTCACAATGGCTGATTTCGCGGCGCGGCTGAACAAGCTGTTCGAAACCGTGCATCCCCCGGGGCGTAAGCCGCACACCAACGCGGAGGTCGCGGCGGCGCTGACGGCCTCCGGACATCCGATCTCGAAACCGTACCTGTCGCAGTTGCGGTCGGGACAACGGACGAACCCGTCCGATGAGACGGTGGCCGCCCTGGCGAAGTTCTTCAAAGTCAAGCCGGACTACTTCTTCAACGACATCTATGCCGCCAAGATCGATCACGATCTGGAGCTGCTGTCCCAGCTGCAGGGCTATGGACTGCGACGGCTGTCGAGTAGAGCGTTCGACTTGTCCGAAGAATCACAGAACCTCCTCACATCCATGGCGGAGAAGTTGCGGGCAAGCGAGGGCTTGCCCGAAATTCCTCCGGATGGAACCGAATAGGTTCTTCTGCACGGCAGCACAGTGCGACCCATCGGGTCGCACTGTGCTGTGTTTTGCGCACGCGTAAGCGGGCGAAGCACGCAACCGGCGTGCGGTCGTGCCCAGAGAAATTGGGGCCGCGACCGCAGGCCGGTTAGTGCCGCCCTCCCTATGATGTGCTTACATATGCACTTTCGGCGTGGTTCGCCGACAGTCGTTCATGTCGAAGAGGATTCCCGGCCCAACCGGTCTGTCCGAATAGTCCGCGTTCGGCTATTGCGCCGGATTGATCGTATTTGCGCGAGGTCGATCAATTTCGAGCGCAGCCGGGCGCGGTGGTCCGATAGGCGCGCGAGACGTGCCTGCACGCTCCGCCCGGACTAAAGCCTTCGGACAGAGCAATCCACCGCGCTCACCCGGTCGGTCCGGACCACCACCGAGGCGGTCGGTGCGCGTTCCGCCAGCACGAGGCCGCCGCCGGGCGGCGAGTCAGCATGTCGCCGATCTGCGATGAGCAGGCTCGCGACCTTCCACGCGGGCCGAGCCAAGGCCGGACTGCCGGTTGCGACCCGGGCCGCGCGCCGGATCCGATCCACGGCCGGTACCGCGAGCACCACGATGCCCGCCGGGTAGAGCGCGATTGCACGGCCGACCCGCTACCGAGCACACGCCCAGACCGGACGACCCGGCGGCCGCCGAACCCACTGCGGCCGAATCCGTTCCAGCGGTCGGCCGGGCAGGGGCCGCATCGACCTCCGACCGCTGCCCCGGCACGGCCAGCGGAAGCCAGGGATCGCCGCTGTCGTAGGGCGGCGGCTCGGGATCCACCGCGCACGATGGGCGGGAAAGTGGCACGTGGGCGGAAACCCTGCCGCCGCGCAGAGCGGGGCCCGCGACGGCGCCGGACGCTGCCTGCACACGGAACGCGCGACCTACTCTCATGCGCCGAGCCTTCCCCTCATCAGTCGAAGCGCAGTTCTGTGCCCGGTCGCCACTCTCACACGGGACTTTCCGAACGGACGGGTGCCCATACTAGACCCCGGTCCGCGAACGCGCCCGTCGACGGGCCGAGGCCGCTCAGGCGCCGTATACCGGCTCCGGCGGAGTCGCTTTGGCGATCAGGTCGGCCACGACCGGTCCGAGCTCGGCCGGATCCCAGCGTGCGCCGCGGTCGGCGGGCTCACCGTGCCGCCAGCCGTCGGCCAGCGCCACCTTGCCGCCTTCCACCTCGAAGACCCGCCCCGTCACCGCCGCCGACTGCGCACTGCCCAGCCATACGACCAGCGGAGACACGTTCTCCGGCGCCATCGCGTCGAAGCCGCTTTCCGGCGCCGCCATCATGTCCGCGAACACCGTCTCGGTCATCCTGGTGCGCGCGGACGGGGCGATCGCGTTCACCGTCACGCCGTAGCGGGCGAATTCGGCGGCGGCGGTCAGCGTCAGGCCCGCGATACCGGCCTTGGCCGCACCGTAATTGCTCTGTCCGACGCTGCCCTGCAGTCCGGCGCCGGAGCTGGTGTTGATGATCCGTCCGTCGACCGGACGACCCGCCTTGGCCTCCGCACGCCAGTATTCGATCGCGTGCCGCATGGTCGCGAAGTGGCCTTTCAGGTGCACGCGGACCACTGCGTCCCACTCGTCCTCGCTGAGATTGACCAACATCCGGTCGCGCACGAACCCGGCGTTGTTGACCAGCACGTCCAGCTTGCCGAAGGCGTCGACGGCCTGGCGGACGAGCCTGCGGGCGCCTTCCCAGTCGGCGACGTCGTCGCCGTTGGCCACCGCCCGGCCGCCCAGCGCCTCGATCTCGGCGACCACCTGCGCGGCGGGCGTTTCCGCGGTGGCCGCGCCGTCGAGGGTCGAACCGATGTCGTTGACCACCACGCTGGCGCCCGCCGCGGCGAAAGCGAGGGCGTGCGCGCGGCCGATGCCCCGGCCCGCGCCGGTGACGATGACGACGCGCCCGGCGCAGATCTGCTCGGTGTCCATATGTGTCCTTCTTCGTGTGCGGTCTTGTTCAGGACTGCTGGTCGGCATTGGAAGCGGCCAGGAAGGCGGGCCGTTCGCCGCCGCCGTGCACCAGCAGGGTCGCGCCGCTGACGTATGCGGCCAGCGGCGAGGCCAGGAAGACGGCGCAGCGGCCGACGTCGTCGGGTCGGGCCATGCGACCCAGAGGAATGGTCCGGCCCACCGCGTCGACGCCGTCCTGATCGCCGTAGTGCAGTCGGCTCAGCTCGGTGTCGACCGGCCCCACCACCAGCGAGTTCACCCGAACCCTCGGCGCCCACTCGACGGCGAGCGAGCCGGTGAGACTGTCCACGCCCGCTTTCGCCGCGCCGTAGGCGGCGGTGCCCGGCGAGGGACGGTGCCCGCTGACGCTGGAGATGTTCACGATCGAGCCGCCCTCGTCCTGCCGCTGCATCACCGCGTTGGCGGCCTGCGCCAACAGCAGCGGAGCGAGCAGGTTCAGCTCGACGATCTTGGTGTGGAACTTCTTGCTCGCCTCGGCGGCGAGTGCGAACGGAGCGCCGCCCGCGTTGTTCACCAGATGGTCGAGGCGGCCGTGGCGCTCGGTGATCGTGTCGATCAGGGCGCGCACCGCGTCCTCGTCCCGCACATCGCACGGCACGTAGTCGATCGAGCGGCCGTCGACTTCGACGGGCGCGTCCGCCGGTCGCCGCGCACAGGCCACGACGGTGGCGCCGGCGGCAAGGAACGCCTTGCTCACGCCCGCGCCCACACCGCGCACACCGCCCGTCACCAGAACGACGCGGCCGGACAGATCGATTTCGAGTGGCACCGTGCTAACCTACCAAGCAACTGCTTGCTTTGCCAATGCGTTCACACACGATGGGACTTGCCATGGGGATCAACCGCCACTCCGAATCGACCGGAATCAGCGTGGTCACGGTCGACTATCCGCCGGTCAACGCCATCCCCACGGACGGTTGGTTCGCCATCGCCGACGAAGTGCGCGCGGCGGGCCGCGACCCGGACACCAAGGTGGTGGTGCTGCGCGCGGAGAACCGCGGTTTCAACGCGGGTGTGGACATCAAGGAGATCCAGAGCAAGCCCGGCCATCAGGCGCTCATCGACGCCAATCACGGCTGCTTCGAGGCGTTCGCGGCGGTGTACGAGTGCCAGGTGCCGGTGATCGCGGTGGTGCAGGGTTTCTGCCTCGGCGGCGGCATCGGCCTGGTGGGCAACGCGGATGTCGTGATCGCCTCCGACGACGCGACCTTCGGGCTGCCCGAGGTCGATCGCGGCGCGCTCGGCGCGGCCACCCACTTGGCACGGCTGGTGCCGCAGCACCTGATGCGCGCGCTGTTCTACACCGCGAGCACCATCACCGCCCAGCAGCTGCACCACTACGGCTCGGTGTACCAGGTGGTGCCGCGCGCCGAACTCGACGCCGCCGCCTTGGAGCTGGCCAAGAACATCGCGGCCAAGGACGGCCGGGTGATCCGGGCGGCCAAGCGGGCGCTGAACGGCATCGACGTGCAGGACGTGCACCGCAGCTACCGGTACGAGCAGGGATTCACCTTCGAACTCAACCTCGCCGGCGTCGCCGACGAGATCCGCGCCCGGTTCGACGACGACCTCGCGGCGCGCAAGAGCGGGCAGTGAGAGAGGAATTACCCATGCGAGACAAGCGGATGTCGCTCGACGAGGTCGTCGGCGAGCTGCGCAGCGGGATGACCATCGGCATCGGTGGCTGGGGGTCACGGCGCAAGCCGATGGCGCTGGTTCGAGCCATTCTGCGTTCGGACCTCACGGACCTGACCGTGGTCGGTTACGGCGGGCCAGATCTCGGGCTGTTGTGTTCGGCGGGGAAGGTGCGCAAGGCGTACTACGGCTTCGTGTCGCTGGATTCGGCGCCGTTCTACGACCCGTGGTTCGCCAAGGCGCGCACCTCGGGTGCGCTGGCCGCCCGCGAGATGGATGAAGGCATGCTCAAGTGCGGGCTGGAGGCCGCGGCGGCGCGACTGCCGTTCCTGCCGATCCGCGCCGGGCTCGGCTCGGACGTCCCGAACTTCTGGGAGGGCGAGTTGAAGACGGTCGAATCGCCCTACCCCGTCGACGGCACGCCGGAGACCCTGATCGCCATGCCCGCCCTGAATCTCGACGCGGCACTGGTACACCTGAATCTCGGCGACGCGCATGGCAACGCCGCCTACACCGGCGTCGACCCCTACTTCGACGATCTGTTCTGCCTGGCGGCGCAGCGCCGCTACGTCTCGGTCGAGCGCGTCGTAGAGACCGACGAACTGGTGAAAACCGTTCCGCTGCAATCGCTGCTGCTCAACCGCATGATGGTGGACGGCGTGGTCGAGGCCCCCGGCGGCGCGCACTTCACCCTGGCGGCCGACGACTACGGCCGGGACGAGAAGTTCCAAAAGCACTACGTCGAGTCCGCGAAGACGCCGGAGTCGTGGCAGCGGTTCGTCGACACCTATCTGGCCGGCTCCGAGGAGCAGTACCAGGCCGCCGTCCGCCGATTCGCCGAGGAGGCGTGATGACCAGCACCGAAACCGTCACCCGCGCCGAGATCTGCGCCATCGCCTGCGCGGAGATCTTCAGCGGCGCGGGCGAGATCATGGCCAGCCCCATGTCGCCCATGTCCATAATCGGCGCGCGGCTGGCCAAGCTCACCACCGAACCGGATCTGCTGCTGTCCGACGGCGAGGCGCTGCTGTTCGCCGAGACTCCCCCACTGGGCGGCAAAGCGCCGATCGAAGGCTGGATCCCGTTCCGGAGAGTCTTCGACGTGGTGGCGTCCGGACGCAGGCACGTGGTGATGGGCGCCAATCAGATCGACCGGTTCGGCAACCAGAACCTTTCGGCGTTCGGCTCCTTGCAGCAGCCGACCCGGCAGATGTTCGGTGTGCGTGGCGCGCCGGGAAACACGATCAATCACGCCACCAGCTACTGGGTCGCGCGGCACACCAAGCGCGTGTTCACCGAGAAGGTCGACATCGTCTCCGGGGTGGGATACGACAAGGTCGACGCGGCCGACCCGGCATACCGCTTCCACCACCTGCACCGCGTGGTGACCAATCTGGGCGTCTTCGACTTCGAAGGCCCAGGCCACACCATGCGCGCACGCAGCCTGCACCCCGGCGTCACCGCCGACGAGGTCGCGGAGAACACCTCGTTCGAGATCGCCGGGCTCGCCGAAGCGGGCGAGACGCGGCAGCCGACGGCCGAGGAGCTGCGGTTGATCCGTGAGGTGCTCGACCCCAAGAAGATTCGCGAAACCGAGGTCCCGTCATGAGCCCGCGCTTGCGTACCCCGCTGACCGATCTGGTCGGCATCGAACATCCGATCGTGCAGACCGGCATGGGCTGGGTCGCGGGCCCGAGCCTGGTGTCGGCCACCGCCGAAGCGGGCGGACTCGGCATCCTCGCCTCCGCCACCATGACCTTCGCCGAGCTCGAGGCGGCTATCGCGAAGACCAAAGCGCACACCGCGAAACCGTTCGGCGTGAACATCCGCGCCGACGCCGCGGACGCGTCAGAGCGGATCGATCTGCTGATCCGGGAGAAGGTGGCGGTCGCGTCATTCGCGCTCGCGCCGAAGCAGGACCTGATCGCGAAGCTGAAAGACGCCGGGGTGGTGGTCATTCCGTCGATCGGCGCGGCGAAGCACGCGGTCAAAGTCGCATCGTGGGGGGCGGACGCCGTGATCGTGCAGGGCGGCGAGGGCGGCGGACACACCGGCCCGGTGGCCACCACCCTGCTGCTGCCCTCGGTGCTGGACGCGGTGGACATTCCCGTGGTCGCCGCGGGCGGATTCTTCGACGGGCGTGGTCTGGCCGCCGCCCTGGCGTACGGCGCGGCGGGTGTCGCGATGGGCACGCGGTTCCTGCTCACCCAGGAGAGCACCGTCCCCGATGCGGTCAAGCAGGAGTACCTGCGGCGACAGCTCCAGGACACGGTGGTGTCGCTCAAGGTCGACGGCATGCCGCACCGCGTGCTGAACACCGAACTGGTTCAGCGGCTCGAGCATTCGGGCCGTTGGCGCGGCCTCACCGCAGCGGTGGGCAACGCGGCCCGGTTCAAGAGCATGACCGGCATGAAGTGGTCCACGATGGTCCGCGACGGCTTGGCCATGCGAAAGACCAAGGACCTCAGCTGGTCTCAGGTCGTCATGGCCGCGAACACGCCGATGCTCCTGCGCGCCGGATTGGTCGAGGGCAACACCCAGGCGGGCGTGCTCGCGGCGGGACAGGTCACGGGGATCATCGACGACCTGCCCACGTGCAAGGAACTGATCGATCGGATCGTCACCGACGCGGTGGAGCGGATCGAGACGATCGCGGCGCTGGCCGGAGACAAGCAGTCGGCGGGAACAGGGTCGGACTGAGGGATTGCGGCCGCCGGTTCGCCCTGGTGCCGCCCTGCCCGTGTCCAACTCGAAAGGGACCGACATCGGGCGACCCCCGCATAGCCGGCCGGGCGAAGCGAGCCATGACCTCGAAGCCGACCTCGCGGGTGGCCGGTCGCCTACAGGCAGTGATAACGGCTGATTTGCCCATAATCTGGATGGTCCCGCAACGGCGTCTTACGCTGGACTGACAACGACATAACAGGGTTCGCCTGTCGATCGCCACATTGCGCCAGCCCGCCGTGCGACAGGCGAACCGTCGGACTCGATCACCATCCCTCGACTCGAGCGGAGGCCGCGATGCCCGCGACGAACGAGATCTCCGTGCGCAGTACCGCTTTCGACCATGGCGACCCGATTCCGGTGGTCTACACCTGCAAGGGCAGGAACGAGCCGCCGCCGCTGAACTGGACGATGCCCCCGGAAGCCGCCACATCGGCGCTGATCGTCGACGACCCGGACGCCCCGAGCGGCCTGTTCACCCATTGGGTGGTCAGCAATATCCCGACGACCACCACGTCCAGCGCGGAGGGGCAGACACCCGCGGGCGGGGTGGTCAGCCTCAACAGCGCGAAGCGCGCCGAATACTTCGGACCGTGCCCACCCGCAGGCACCGGCGTCCACCATTACCGATTCATCGTCTACGCGCTCTCGCGTCCCGTGAAGGTGGACGCGCGGACGTCGGCGAACGACGCGAGGTCCGCGATCGTCGACGCGAGCATCGGAGACGGCCAGCTCATCGGCACCTATACCGTCGACTAGCTAGATCACTCGCCAGGCGAGGGTGTGCCCCCGCCAGGCGCCTCGTCGAGTGGCACAAGACGGAGGGTCTACTCGCAATTCGCCTCAGCCATGTGCCACTCGACTGACGGGTGCCTACCTTGCGGCGATCTCCGACTTCGATCGGCGCGAGAGGCCCACAGCGGAGGCTTGCATGCCTGGCGCGGAGGGCCTCAGGTGCCGCTCTGGAGAGCTCGGAATTCGGTCGCTCACCCGGTCACTATCGGCGCAGGTTCGGATAGTGCGCGGGGGCCAGATCGACATCAGAAGGGGTAGCCGGCTGCCCGTTGGGGCAGATAGCTGCCGGTCGGCGACAACCAGTGGAACATGTGAACTTTCCCGTCGGGTCGAACGTCGGCAGGAATCCGTGCGTTACTGCGGCGGCGGGCAGGGCGGCTGGTCGGGGCCCTGCGGCTGGCCCGGCGGGGGGCAATGCGGATCCTGCGGTTGCGCGGGAGCGGGCGGCCGCTGATCCGGGGCCGGATCGGCGCTCGCCATACCCGCGCCGATGCCTACCAGGCCGACCACAACGCCGGCGGCGACAACGGTCCTGGCCAGCGTCGACTTGATGCTCAATTCGTATCCTCTCTTCGGTGGATGCCGGTCCGGACTCGCGGCTTCCGGACCGGCGAGAGAATCCTCGAAGAGAAACTTGTGTGTGCGCTGGGCCGTGTCTATGTGTGCGCTGTGAACCGGAGCATCAGATCCGGGTACTCGGCTACGAGTTGTTCACCGCCGTGCCGTGAGCGAACTCGTGCGTCACCCACGGTGGGGCGCCGCGCTGTAGGCGGGCTGGGTGACGTTCACAGGCCGAAGGTTTCGCGTGCGCGGTTTTTCCATTCCTCGATCAGCCGGCGTGCTTGCCGGTCGAATTCTTCCCGGTCGGCCGCGGGCCAAGTATCGGGGTCGGTGTCGAGGCCACGTTCGGTGACGAACCGCATGAAATGGGTGGAGGTGGCTTTGCCGCGGGCCTCGATGAACTCACGTTCTTCCGGGGTGGGAGTCACAGTTTCTTCATCCCGTGCCATGACGATCCTTTCATCAGTTCCTCGCCGAGTTTCAGCTTGTCACCGGTGAGCATGACCAGTTCCTGGGGTGAGGGGAATCCCACCGGCGGTCCGTCGAATCGTGTGCGCATGTCCTGAAGTAGCGCTGTGTCGGCGGGGCTCAGCGTGCCTATTTCCCCGTCGAGCAGTGAGTCGATCCTCGATCTCATGCTGTTGACGGACTTCGCCAGTTTCACCGGATCCGGGTTCCAGTCGTAGCCGGCCTTGGCCCAGGCGACCGCGCCGTCGAGTGAGTCGTCTTGCC
Organism: Nocardia sp. NPDC051929; assembly: GCF_044548645.1. Lineage (NCBI taxonomy): Bacteria > Bacillati > Actinomycetota > Actinomycetes > Mycobacteriales > Nocardiaceae > Nocardia > Nocardia sp. NPDC051929. Next base: position 328,636 of record NZ_JBIUCG010000001.1, read on the forward strand.
GCAGTCTCGTGGCGGTCAACTCTATTCTGTCCACACCCGATCGACGGAAGTAGTCCTCTGTGGATGCGGCGAAGGCAGTGGAGAATCCCTTGCCCGTGAAGCCTTCGTTCAGTTCGGTGAGGTCATGGGTGACTACGAGCCTCCCGTCGTTGTCGCGCGTGAAGCTGTAGAGCAGCGAGCCGGCGTCTTCTCCGCCGGGACCGCATATCTTCGCGGTGAACCCCACGTTGTCGGGGTGCATGCTTCCGTCCTCGCGTTCCCAAGCCCGTTCGTACCAGGCGCCGAGATCCTCGAGGTGATAGGGACCGTACTTGCGCTGTAGTCCTCCCAGCTCCCGGGTCAGGTCGTAGTCGTCGAGATCGCCGCGCCGAGCGCCGTCGAAGAGGTCACCCAGCGGCCGCATATGCGACAGATCGGTGAGCGGTGTCCGCCCGGAGCGTGCGGCGACAGGAGCCGAACCGCCCGCGGCCTCGCTCGGTTCTCGGGTGCCCGCGATCCGGTCGTATCCGTCCTGGTCGCTTCTTCGGATGACGCGGTCGGATTCTCTGACGCCTTCGGCTTTGCCGTGTATCCAGGCATTGTGACCCTCGGCTTGGCGGCGCAGCATTCCGCGCAGATCGTCACGGACCCGCCTGAACAACTCCCTGACAGCATTGGCCCCCGGACCCCTCATCGAATCAGCGCTCCACTGCCACCGATCGGATGCAAGGCAGCACCATCGAGCCAAAGCAGTACGAGCTCAACGATGTTCGCCACACCCGAACTGTACAGAGAAAGATGGTCACTAATAATTGAACAGTCGAACGTTACGAACATTTCGAATACGTAGAACTTCGAATTCGGCGTCATCGACCGCTCGGAAGCGCGAGCGTGTCAGGATTCCGCTCACCTGCGCCACTGTGCTCCGGTTTCCGCCGCGCTTGGCCTCGCCCGTCGGCGACTGTTGCGACCCCATGAACCGCCCAGTAGCGTCGATCCCAGCGTGCGGGGGGCGGAGGAGCCGGTCCGGCCCCCGTCGATGCGTTACGGCACCGGCGGTGAGGAACCGATGACGAGCTGGGGGAAGCTGTTACGCGGTGCCGTGCTCGCGACCGGTGCGGTGGTGGTGCTGGCTGGGTGTGGTGACACCACCGGGAGCACACCGACCTCCACAACGGCGGCGGCCACGGCGACTACCACCGCCACGAAGTCCGCCGACCCGGACGCGGCACTCTGGAACCCATGCGACCTGCCGGAAGCTGCGATATCGGGGACCGGGCTGGATACCGCCAGCAAGAACAAGGACGCGGCTGGCGTGGACTTCACCGGATGGAAGGTATGCGGGTGGCGAGCCGTCTCTCGCTGGTACGACTTGACGATCTTCTCCGGTACGCCCACTCTTCAGGACGTTCAGAAGCGTCGTGATTTCGAGTCCTTCACACCGCATCCGGTCGGTGCCCACAACGCCGTCGAGTTCCTCGATGTGGGTGACGCCAAGCAACTCAAGTGCAGCATCGCCGTCGAAGCGGCACAGGGCACGGTCTTGTTTCGGATCGTAACTCGCTACTCCGTTGGCAAACAAGGCGATCCATGCGCAGAGGTCCGTCGCCATGCCTCCGATCTAGCGCAGTACCTGCCGAAAAACTAAGGAGGGGTTGTGTCTGTCGGAGTCGACGCAACGGAGTGGCGGAGAGTTCTCGACCTGGCCAATTCCGGTGAGATAGTGCTACATCCCGAGATCGGCAAGGGGTTGGACAAAGCCTGCGACGACTACTTGGACCGGCTGGACGCCATCCTGCAAATGGCGGACCGGGTCAAGATTATCGACGGTTTCGGCCCCTTTCCATCAGGTCAGGTTCTCCGGGAGAAATTCGCCAGCAAGGCTGCTGGCACCGAGCAATCCTTGGATGCCGTACTCATGCAGCACATCGACGCGGTAAAGATCGCGAAAGAGGTTGTCGCCAAAGCAATCGCGAACTTCGTGGAGCTGGACCGGTCGAGGGCCGACCAGTTCACCGGCTTGGACGCGCAACCATGATCTACGAGGAGTACCGCGCCCGGATCATCGCCGCACAGGAGCAGTGGAATCGGGAGCGCGACACGATCTACGACTTCACCAGCCGGTTGGGCACATCGTTTCAAGGGGAGTACGAACCGCCGCGAATTCCGGGACCGGACAACTACGACAGTATGACGTTGGCGCAGATGGTCGACGCCGTGAACGCGATGCGGCCGGGTACGGTGCGCGAGGCGTCGGAGGCCTGGTTGAACATCGGGATGAATCTGACCGGTGCGATTCAGGCGTTCAACGAGCAGTTCGGCCGCACCGTGACCGGGGACGGCACGAATCCGGGCTGGACCGGGCAATCCGGGAAAGCGGCCGCGGACGCGGTGACGAACTACCGGAATCAGTCGGGGAATCTCGCGGATGCCGCGTGTCTGGTGAGTTTCAAGCTGTCGGAGATGCATACCGGCCTCGAGCAGACGCAGGCGTTGATGCCGCAGGCCACCGAACGCCCGGACCTGAGGGATAAGACGTTGCCCCAGGACGGTGTCATGAAGGCGGGCGATTACACCGAAGAGGAGGCCACGCAGGAAGCGCGGAGGATTCTGCGGACGGTGTACGGCCAAGTCGCGAATCAGACCGACCACGGTGTGCCCGTCCTGCCCACGGCCCCACAGATCGTGGCAGATCCCGGGCAGCAGCCAGGTATCTCGTCACCTGGCGCTCCGAATACCTCCGCACCGCAGACGACGACTACCGAGTCGAACCAGCCCGAAGCCGCGCAACCGGAGACCACCGACCAATCCGACGGCGGCCCACGACAATCGCCCGAGACCAACCCCGCCACCACTCCACAGGCAGTCACCCCGGCGGGTGTGGACCAGTCGACCGGCGTACAACCGACGACATCGACCACGCCGTCGACGACACCGAGCAGCACCACTACGCCGAGCCCGAACTTCACCACCGCTCCGGCGACACCTGGTCGGCCCGGGACGACGAGCCCGAATACACCCGGGCGTCCCGGCACCCCCGTCGTATCCGGTGCACCGAACATCACCGGAACTCCCGCACCGGGCCGCAACGTCCCGGCCGGCCCGCAGCAGCCGCACGCGCATCCGGCCGCCACGGCGACCGGAGCCCAGGCGGCGCGAACCGGCACGACCGGAACGAGCGGCATCGCCCCGGGGATGGGGTCTCGCGGCAAGCACGACGAACGCGAGACATCGGGCGTCAAGGACTATCTGATCAACCAGCACAACGGTGAGGAACTCACCGGTTCGGATTCCTTGCCGAAGGCCGTTCCCCCGGTCATCGGAGACAACCCGCATGGCTGACTGGCGCTTCACCGGGCAGGAATTCGAAATCCTTTGGTCCGCCTATGGTCGCGACCGTCTGCCGTACCCGCTGCAATATCGTCCGGAAGAGATGGATTTCGCCGATCTGAAGCGTCAACGCGAGGAAGCGGTCGACGCGCTGCTCGGGCGATACGCCGTCGAGCTGGAACAGGCGCTGGACGTATTGCTGGAGCCGGAGGTACGGGTCGAGTCCAAAGGCATGGGCGGCCCGGACATGTCGATCGTGTTCCGTTTCCACGGCGCGGTACGCGGGCAGGCCGGGGCCACCCTGGTCCAACTCCCCGGCCACGCACCGGACACCGGCGCTGACGTGATCGTGAGTTATTGCGCCGCAGGGCGGGTCGCCGCCAAAGCGGTGGCCGCGCTGCCGAAGATGCCCGCGGGCACGCATCCGCCGATCGAAGTGCGCCGCGACGAAGTGACCGCCGATCGGGAACGGCCGGTGCGCAAGCCGTACGAGGTCGGCACCGTGGCGCGGCTGGACCAGATCTTCAAGCGGGAACGCCTCGGGCTGGGCGAGGTCACGGTGTTCGCCGGCCCAGCCGTCGACGCCCGCCCGAGTTTCGGGCGCGGTTTCTGGTGGATGGACTACACGGATGGCCGCTACTACGTGAGAACGGGCGACCCCATCGTCGCCAAACCGCTCGCCCCCGCCGCTATGGCGGCCGAGATCAACCGTCTCACCGTGCTGACCCAGCGTTACTACCGCGAGGACCGCGAACACGACGAGTACCTGCGCTCACAGCGATAAGGACCGCGCGAACGGCCAGTCCACCAGAGCCGTGGCGCCATCAATGATGGGCCGTCTCAGGGGCAGTCGGATCACGAGGTGCAATCCGACTGACCACGACCCGTCGCCATCCACGACACGCGAGCGGCACGTCGAACTTCTCGGCGTGCCGCTCGCTCGCGCGGATCAGCGCGGCAGGCGCTCGATGATGGTGGCGTTGGCGGTGCCGCCGCCCTCGCAGATGGTGAGCAGGCCGTAGCGGCCCTCGATCCGTTCGAGCTCGTTGAGCAGCGTCGCGAAAAGCTTCGCGCCGGTCGCGCCGAGCGGGTGACCGAGGGCGATGGCGCCGCCGTTGACGTTGACCTTCTCGGGATTCGCGCCGGTCTCCTTCAGCCAGGACAGCACCACGGGCGCGAACGCCTCGTTGATCTCGATCACGTCGATGTCATCGATGGTGAGACCGGACTTCTCCAGCGCCCACTTGGTCGCCGGGATCGGCGCGGTGAGCATGTAGATCGGGTCCGCGCCGCGCGCGCTCACGTGGTGGATGCGCGCTCGCGGCGTCAAGCCGTACTCCCGCACCGCCCAGTCCGAAGCGAGCAGGGTGGCGCTGGCGCCGTCGGAGATCTGGCTGGCCACCGCGGCGGTCAGCGGGCTGCCCTCGGCCAGCGCGGGCAGCGAAGCCATCTTCTCCAGACTGGTCTCGCGCGGGCCCTGGTCGATCCAGAAATCGCCGACCGGCACGATCTCGTTGTCGAAGCGGCCGTTCTTGATCGCGTCGCGGGCCCGCTCGTGGCTGCGCAGCGCCCATCGTTCCATTTCCGCCCGGCTGATGTCCCACTTCTCGGCGATCAGCTGGGCCGCCCGGAACTGGGTCACCTCGGCGGTGCCGTAGCGGTGATCCCAGCCCTGCGATCCGACGAACGGCGAGTCGAAGCCGTACTCCTTGCCCGCGAACATGGCCGCGGAGATCGGGATCGCGCTCATGTTCTGCACGCCGCCCGCGACGATCACCTCGGCCGTGCCGCTCATGATGGCTTGGGCGCCGAAATTGATGGCCTGCTGGCTGGATCCGCACTGCCGGTCCACCGTGACGCCGGGCACCTCTTCGGGATAGCCCGCGGCCAGCCACATGGTGCGGCCGATGTTGCCCGCCTGGGGGCCGACGTTGTCGACGCAGCCGACGATGACGTCGTCCACATTCCCCGGGTCGATCGGGTTGCGGTCCAGCAGGCCGCGCAGCGCGGCCGCGCCCAGATCGGCCGGGTGCACGCCCGCCAGTGCGCCGCCGCGCTTGCCGACCGGGGTACGTACCGCATCGATCACGTAGGCGTCCCGCAGCGGGGCATACGGACGACGGGACGCGGAAGGTGCTGACATGTAAGGACTCCTACGTGGTGCGCTCGCCGGCGGTGAGCCCGTCGAGCACGATGGTCAGGTACTGCTTCGCGAGGTTCTCGACGGTGACCGAGCCGCCGGGGCGGTACCACCGCACCGCGACCCACACCGTGTCACGCAGGAACCGGTAGGCCAGTTCGACATCCAGCTCCGGCCGGAAGCTGCCGTCCTGGACGCCGTTGGTCAGCACCCGGTGCCACAGCTCGCGGAATTCGCGGTTGTACGCGGCGATGTAGTTGAACCGCTCCGAGTCGCGCAGCCGCTTCGCCTCGGCCTGGTAGATCGCCACCGCGGCGTGCCAGCGGTCGAACGACTCGTAGGACGCGAGCACCAAGGCTTCCAAGGTGTCTCGCGAACTCAGACCGGAGGCGACGATCTCGCGGTAGCGGCCGAACAGTTCGTCCAAGAACCCGCGCAGGATCTCGTCCACCATCGACTCCTTGGAATCGAAGTGGTGATAGAGGCTCCCCGATAGGATCCCGGCCGCGTCGGCGATGTCGCGCACTGTGGTCGCGCGCAATCCCCGCTCGGCGAACAATTCGGCCGCCAAGGCGAGCAACTCGCTGCGCCGTGCTGATTTAGAGGCGTCTGGTGCGGGCACACGGCCATCATACAACCAAGCATTTGCTTGGTACAGCGGCCCCGTTCAACGGGCCGAATAGCGCAGCGGCGAGGACACCGAGAGATCGGCGAGCAGGCGATCGCAGATGATCACCGGCGAGACGCCCGCGCGCGCCATCCGGGCGACGAGCGCGAGACGACGTTCGCAGCTGTCCCACTCCACGGTGAGCTGACCGCGATCGGGACCGGCGTCCACCGTGGCCATCACCCGTGGCGGGCCGCCGCGCACCGGCTCCTCGCTCAGCTTGAGCACCATGCCGCGCTGCCAGGCGTGGTAGGTGTCCATGTCGGCCCCGATCACCAGTTTGTCGGTGGCAGCGCACAGGCCCTGCGCGATCTCGTCCGAGAAGGTCACCTGGTCGAAGCGGAATTTCCGGCATTTCGCGACCACCGCGAGCAGGTCGGCGCGCACCTCGCACAGCAAGTCCGTCTGGCGCTGCCTGCGCTGCTCCTGCTCGCTCTCCGTGCTGTCGGCGCTGAGGCCGATGCGCCGGGCACGCTCGCGATCGCGCGCCAGATCGGCCCGCAGCGCGCCGCGCGGATCGCGGGCGACCTCCCCCTCGTCGACGGCGTGCTGCTCGAGAATCCGCGCGGCGGCCGTGGCGACCGCGCTTTCGGAGGTGTGCTCGATGAGCTCGGCGCCGAGGGTGAGGGCCGAGAGGACGAGGCTGTCGAGCCGTCGCCTGGCCAGCACGACTTCGCGCACCACATCGAGTTCCAGTTGTTCGCGGGCAGGTGGGCGATCGCGACCCATAGCCATCGCCCCCTTGAAGAGCGCTGATCCGATCTCATCCAGCATGGCACACCGCGCCGCGCTCCGGCTCGTCCTTTTCCACCTGATCAGCTGCCCATTTCACGCGGCAGCCGTGATGCGAGAAGGCGATCGCAATACGGCGTGGAAGATCTCTCCGGGCGTGGCGGACGAACGGCTGCTCGATGGTCGCCGGGGTGTGCTCGTCCGCCCCATGCAGAGCGGACGAGCCCGAAAAGCCCGTGGCTCAGGCGCGTTGGCTGCTGATCGAAACCACCTCGCCGGTCAGGTAGGTGGTGTAGTCACTGGCCAGCATCGCGATCGTGGCGGCGACCTCCCAGGGCTCGGCCGCGCGGCCGAACGCCTCGCGCTCCGACAGCCGGTCGAGCAGCTCGGTCGAGCTGACCTTGTCCAGGAAGGCGTGCCTGGCGATGCTCGGGGCCACCGCGTTGATCCGGACGCCGAGTTCGGCAGCCTCGATTGCGCTGCACCTGGTCAACGCCATGACGCCCGCCTTGGCCGCCGCGTAGTGCGCCTGGCCGTACTGCGCGCGCCAGCCGAGCACGCTGGCGTTGTTCACGATCACGCCGCCGTGGCCCGCGTCGCGGAAGTAACCGAGGGCGGCCCTGGTGCAGCGGAAGGTGCCGTTGAGGGTGATGTCGAGGACGCGGTCCCACTGCTCGTCGGTCATGTCGACCACGGGCGTCTCCCCGCCCAGCCCGGCGTTGTTGACCATGATGTCGATGCGGCCGACGGCCTCGGCGGCGCCGCGGATCAGCGCGTTCACCTGTTCGGTGCTCTGCACGTCGCACGGGATCGAGGCGACCCGCCGGTCCGGGAACTCGGCGGCCAGCTCGGTCGCGGTCTCGGCCAGACGCCGCTCGTGCCAGTCGGAGACCACCACGTCCGCGCCCTCGGCCAGCAACCTGCGCGCGGTGGCCGAGCCGATGCCGGTGCCCGCCGCCGCGGTGATCACGGCCGAACGTCCGGTCAGCAGGCCGTGCCCAGGAACGGGCGCGGGGGCGACCGACAGCGGCCCGGTCACGGGCGGGCCTCGCGCGGCAGGCCGAGCACCCGCTCGGCGATGATGTTGCGCTGCACTTCGTTCGAACCTCCGTAGATGGTGTCGGCGCGGGTGAACAGATACAGCCGCTGCCATTCGTTGAGATCGTTCTCGCCCGCCACCAGGCCGCGGGCGCCGAGCACGGCCATCGCCAGCTCCCCCAGCCCGCGATGCCAGTTGGCCCACAGCAGTTTCGCCACCGAGGCCTGGCCCGCCCCGTCGTCCACGCCCGCGCCCTCCATCGTGCGCATGGCGTGCGCGCGCAGCACGCGCAACCCGACCCAGGCGCGGTCGATCCGGTCGGCGATCAGCGGGTCGTCGGCCGCGCCGGTGCGGCTGGCCAGAGCCTCGATGTCGGCCAGTTCGCGGGCGAACCGGATCTGCTGGCCCAAGGTGGAGATGCCGCGCTCGAAGGTGAGCGTGCCCATGGCGATCCGCCAGCCGTCGCCCGGCTCGCCGACCACCAGGTCGGCCGCGGTGCGGGCGTTGTCGAAGAAGACCTCGTTGAATTCCGAGGTCCCGGTCAGCTGGATGATCGGACGCACGTCGATCCCCGGCTGCCGCATCGGGACCAGCAGGTAGGACAGACCCTTGTGCCTGGTGGACCCGCGCTCGGTGCGGGCGACGACGAAGCACCAGTCGGCCACGTGAGCCAGCGACGTCCAGATCTTCTGCCCGTTGATCGACCACTCGTCGCCGTCCAGGTGCGCCGAGGTGGTGATGGCGGCCAGGTCGGAGCCGGCGCCGGGCTCCGAATAACCCTGGCACCACAGTTCGCTGACGTTGCGGATGCCGGGCAGGAAGCGGTCCTTCTGCGCCTGGGTGCCGAACGCGAGCAAGGTCGGGCCGAGCAGTTCCTCGCCGACGTGCGACACCCGCGCGGGGGCGTTCGCCTTGGCGTACTCCTCGTGGAAGATGACCTGCTGGCGCACCGTGGCCTCGCGGCCGCCGTACTCCTTCGGCCAGCCCAGGCAGGTCCACCCGGCCGCGGCCAGGTGCCGGTCCCAGGCCAGGCGTTCGTCGAACGCCTCGTGTTCGCGGCCGGGACCGCCGAGGCCGCGCAGCGCGCGGAATTCGCCGTTGAGGTTCTCCTCCAGCCACTCGCGCACTTCGGCGGCGAATCGCTCGTCCTGCACGGCGGAAAACCGCCCGTCCGGAGCGGCGGTGTCGGATTCTGAGGTCTGGATCGCACCCACGCCGGTAGGATAACCTACCAAGCACTTGCTTTGTAGAGTGCACGCATAACTCGCTCGCGGACGGTAAGGACAACCGTGACAACCCCTGCACAGACGACACCGATGGCACTGCACCACGCCGCTCGGACCTTCGGCGACGCCCCGGCGATCGCCGACGGCGAGGTGCGGTTGAACTGGGCCCAGTTGCTCGAGGCGGTCCAGGAAGTGGCACGGGCGCTCATCGCACGCGGGGTGCGGACGGGCGACCGGGTGGCCATGTGGGCGCCCAATACCCACCACTGGGTGATCGCCGCGCTCGCCGCGCACTACGCGGGCGCGGCGCTGGTGCCGCTGAACACCCGCTACGTGGCCGAGGAGGCCGCCGACGTGCTCGGACGGGTGGACGCGAAGGCCCTGTTCATCGCGGGGCCCTTCCTCGGCCGCGACCGCTTGGCCGAACTGCGCACGTCCGACCTGGCCATCGACACGGTGGTGGTGATCCCGGTCGAACCCGGCACGGAGAACACCGACATCGCCGCGCTGGACTGGTCGGAACTCGCGACCGTCGCCGCGCCGGTCACCGTGGCCGAAGCCGAGGAACGCGCCGAGTCGGTCCGCCCCGACGACATCTCCGACATCTTGTTCACCTCCGGCACCACCGGCCGCAGCAAGGGCACGCTGGTCGCGCACCGGCAGGCGCTGTCGGTGGTGCGGGCCTGGGCGGAGTGCGCCACCTTGCGGGGCGACGACCGGTATCTGGTGGTGAACCCGTTCTTCCACAACTTCGGATACAAGGCGGGCATCCTCGCCTGCCTGGTCACGGGAGCCACGATCATCCCGCAGGTCACCTTCGACGTACCGGAGACGATGCGGCGGATCGGCGCGGAGCGGATCACCGTGCTGCCCGGCCCGCCGACGATCTACCAGACGATCCTGGATTTCCCGCGCCGCGCCGAATTCGACTTGAGCTCCCTGCGCGTGGCCGTCACCGGAGCGGCGACGGTGCCGGTGGTGCTGATCGAGCGGATGCGCTCGGAACTGGCCTTCGACGTCGTCATCACCGCCTACGGCCTGTCCGAGAGCGCGGGTTTCGGCACCATGTGCCGCGTCGACGACGACGCCGAGACCATCGCGAACACCTGCGGCAGGCCGATCGCGGATTTCGAGTTGCGCCTCGGCGAGGCGGGCGAGGTCCTGCTGCGCGGGCCGAACGTGATGCTCGGATACCTGGACGACCCGGAAAGCACCGCGGAGACGATCGACGAGGACGGCTGGCTGCACACCGGCGACATCGGCACGGTCGACGACCGCGGATACCTGACGATCACCGACCGGCTCAAGGACATGTACATCTCCGGCGGCTTCAACGTCTACCCCGCCGAAGTGGAACAGGCGCTGGCCCGGCTGGACGGCGTGGCGGAGTCGGCGGTCATCGGCGTGCCCGACACCAGGATGGGCGAGGTGGGCAAGGCGTACGTGGTGCGCAAGCCCGGCTCGGGCCTGACCGAGGACCAGGTGCTCGCCCACGCCACCACCGTGCTGGCCAATTTCAAGGTGCCGCGGTTCGTCGAGTTCCGCGACCAGCTGCCCTACAGCGCCGCCGGGAAAGTGCTCAAGCGTCAACTACGTGAGGAGAAGTCGTAATGTCGGAACCGGCAACCCCGGACGAGGGTCCGGCGATCCCGGACGAAGGTGAGGTCGTCACCTACGAGCGGCGCGGACGCGTCGCGATCGTCACGCTGAACCGGCCGGACTACCGCAACGCGCAGAACTCGGTGATGACCTACGCCCTCGACGCCGCGTTCGAGCGCGCTGTGGAGGACCCCGAGGTCGGAGTGATCGTGCTCGCGGGCAACGGCAAACACTTCAGCGCCGGGCACGACATCGGCACGCCCGGCCGCGACCACCACGTGCGGTACCAGAACAAGGCCGCGCTGTGGTGGGACCATGTGGACCGGGCCGGCGGCGACCAGCGCTTCGCCCGCGAGCTCGAGGTCTACCTCGGCATGTGCAGGCGCTGGCGGGAGATCCCCAAGCCGACCATCGCCATGGTGCAGGGCGCCTGCATCGCGGGCGGGCTCATGCTGGCTTGGGTGTGCGATCTGATCATCGCCTCCGACGACGCGTTCTTCTCCGATCCCGTCGTCCGCATGGGCATTCCGGGCGTCGAGTACTTCGCGCATCCGTGGGTGATGGGTCCGCGCGCGGCCAAGGAGTTCCTGTTCACCGGCGACCGGTTCGGAGCCGCGCAGGCCAAGGAGTGGGGCATGGTCAACCGGGTGGTGCCGCGCGCCGAACTGGAGGCCGAAACCCTCGCGCTGGCCGAGAAGATCGCCACCATGCCGCAATTCGGTCTCGCGCTGACCAAGAAAGCGGTCAATCAGGCCGAGGACCTGATGGGCATGCGCTCGGGCATGGATTCGGTCTTCGGCCTGCACCACTTCGCGCACGCGCACAACGCCGAGGTCGGCGCCGACTCGCTGGGCGGCATGAACGCCAAGACGATGAAGGCCTCCGCGAGCACCGCAGAACAGAACGGAACGACCTAGTGGATCTGGATCTCGATCAGACGACCCAGGAATTCCAGCGGGAGGTCCGCGAATTCCTGGCCGCGAACAAACCCGCGAAACCGCTGCCCTCCATGGACACCAAGGCGGGATTCGAGGCGCACCGCGCGTGGGAGCGCACCCTCGCCGACGCCCGGCTCTCGGTGGTGGCCTGGCCGGAGGAGTTCGGCGGGCGCGACGCCTCGCTGCTGGAGTGGGTGCTGTTCGAGCAGGAGTACTACGCGGCGGGCGCGCCGGGGCGGGTCAGTCAGAACGGCATATTCCTGCTGGCGCCAACGCTTTTCGAACACGGCACCACGGAACAGCTGGAACGGATCATGCCGCGGATGGCGCGCGGCGACGACATCTGGGCGCAGGCGTGGTCGGAGCCCGAAGCGGGCAGCGACCTGGCCGGTATCCGCTCGACCGCCCGGCGCACCAACGGCGGCTGGCTGCTGAGCGGCCAGAAGACGTGGAGTTCGCGCGCCGCCTTCGCGGACTGGGCGTTCGGGCTGTTCCGCAGCGATCCCGAGGCCGAGCGGCACAAGGGCCTCACCTACGTGATGTTCCCGCTGACCGCCGACGGGGTCTCGGTGCGCCCGATCCCGCAGCTGGACGGCGAACCCGGCTTCGCGGAGATCTTCCTCGACGACGTGTTCGTGCCCGACCGCGACGTCATCGGCGCGCCCGGCGAGGGCTGGCGCGTGGCGATGAGCACCTCCAGCAACGAACGCGGCCTCTCGCTGCGCAGCCCCGGGCGGTTCAGCGCCACCGCGCGACGGCTGATCGATCTGTGGCGCGAGTCCGGCGACGAAAGCAACACCGCGCAGCGCGACGCGGTGGTGGACGCCTGGATCGGCAGCGAGGCCTACCGGCTGCACACGTTCGGCACGGTAACCCGGCTCAACGAAGGCGGCAGGCTCGGCGCGGAATCCTCGATCACGAAGGTGTTCTGGTCCGAGCTGGACATCGCCATGCACGAGACCGCGCTCGAGGTGCTCGGTCCGGCGGCGGAACGTTCCGGGCCGTGGACGGACGGATACCTGTTCGCGCTGTCGGGACCGATCTACGCGGGCACCAACGAGATCCAGCGCAACATCATCGCCGAGCGGCTGCTCGGACTACCGAGAGGAAGCAGCCGATGAGATTCGCGCTCAGCCCCGAACAACTCGATTTCGCCGCCAGCCTGCGCAAACTGCTGGAGGCGGGCCGCGCGCCCTCCGCCGTGCGCGCGTGGGCGTCCGGCGACAGCGGGCCCGGTCGCGCGTTGATCCGGCAACTGGCCGAGGCCGGTGTGCTGGGTCTGGCCGTGGCGGAGGAGCACGGCGGCATCGGCGCCGAACCGATCGATCTGGTCGTGGCGTTCCAGGAGATCGGCCGGGCAGCCGTGCCGGGACCGGTGCTGGAGACCGCCGCCGCGATTCCGGCTCTGCTGCAAGCGCTTCCGGACCGTGATCCGGCTGAGCGCTGGCTGCCCGGCTTCGCGGAGGGCACGGCGCTGGGCACCGTCGCCTTCGCGAGCGGTGTCGCGCTGGACGCCGACACCGCCGAGGTGGTCCTGCTGGCCGGCGAGCAGCTGTCCATCGGGCACCGCGGCGGCCTGGTGCGATCGGTCGATCCCGCCCGCCGCCTGTTCGCGGTCGCCGCGGCCGAGCCCGTCGCCGAGGGTGAGCAGGTCGCCGCGGCCGTGGCCGCCGGTTTCGACACCGGCGCGCTGGCCTGCGCGGCCCAGCTGCTCGGCGCGGGAAAGGCCCTGCTGCACGCGTCCACCGAATATGCCAAGCAGCGCAAGCAATTCGGTAAGCCGATCGGCGAGTTCCAGGCCGTGAAGCAGAAGCTGGCCGACGTGCTCATCGCGCTGGACCTGGCCGAGCCGCTGCTCTACCGGGCCGCGCTGACCATGACCGGACCAACTCGGGGTCGCGACGTCTCGGCCGCCGTGATCGCCTGCGGCGACGCCGCCTACCGCGCGGCCCGCACCGCGCTCCAGGTGCACGGCGCGATCGGTTACACCGCCGAGTACGACCTGTCGCTGTGGCTGACCAAGGTGACCGCGCTGCGTTCGGCCTGGGGCACACCGGACCTGCATCGCGCCCGGATCGCACGGGCGCTGCGGGAGGACACCGACCAGGAACGCGCCGAGCGAGGCATCGCATGACCGCCGAACACCAGGAATTCCTCGCCTCGGTGCGTGCGCTGCTGACCAAGCACGCCGGGTCCGCGGCGGTGCGCGCCGCGATGGACACCGAACTCGGCTACGACCCGGCGCTGTGGCGGCTGCTGTGCGAGCAGATCGGCGTCGCGGCGCTGGCGATTCCCGAGGAATACGGCGGCTTCGGTGCGAGCCTGGTCGAATCCCTGCTGGTGGTAGGCGAATTGGGCCGCACGCTCGCCGGGGTTCCGATGCTCGGCTCGGCCGTTCTCGGTGGACAGGCGGTGCTGCTTTCGGGCGACGACGAAGCGTGCGCACGGCTACTGCCCGAGGTGGCGGAGGGCACGCGCACGATCGCGGTCTGCTGGGCCGACGAGCGCGGCTGGGACGAGCCGGGTGTGCACGAGACGGACGGCGCCCTCACCGGGACCGCGCACTACGTGCTCGACGGTATGTCGGCCGACACCTTCGTCGTCGTCACGCCGACCGGTCTGTTCGAGATCGAACCCACCGCGCCGGGCGTCACCCGCAGGCCCGCGCCCACCATGGACCCCACCCGCAAACTGGCCGAAGTCGGTTTCGCCGACGCGCACGCGCGACGGCTCGGCTCGGGTGACCAGTCCGGGACGGTCGCCCGGCTGCGCGAGATCGCGTGGGCGGCGGTGGCCGCGGAGCAGGTCGGCGCCGCCGACCGCTGCCTGGAGACGACGGTCGACTACGCCAAATCCCGCGTGCAGTTCGGCCGGGTGATCGGCAGTTTCCAGGCGCTCAAGCACCGCATGGCGGACATGTACGTGCTGCTGGAATCGGCCCGGTCCGTGTCCGTCGCGGCGACCGCGGCGGTGGCGGCGAACAGCCCGTCGGCCGCCGAGGATGTCTGGGTCGCCCGCGTGCACTGCTCGGAGGCGCTCACCGCCATCGCGGCCGAGACCGTCCAGTTGCACGGTGGCATCGCGATCACCTGGGAACACGACGCGCATCTGTTCTTCAAGCGCGCCCACGCGGACGCGCAGCTGTTCGGGGCCGCGCACCGCCCGATGACGCAGCCCGCCTGAGCCGGGTCAGGGCGCGCCGACCTGGTCGGCGGCGCGCCCTTCCTCGATAGGCTGTCCGGCGTGGTTCCGATGCACTAAGATGTGACAAGCGCCACACGCGCATGCCGGGGGATGCGTTTTCGAGTGGCACCGCAGGTCGGAATCGGTGCCGTAGCGAGTCGATATGCCGGCTCGCCTCCCAAAAGTCGTCGGGGCCCACCAGCCGGGAGGATGCCATGACGCAAACAGTGCATTCCGATCTCGAAGCATTACGGTCCACCATGGATGGGCCGGTGTACGGCCCAGCGGATACCGGGTACGACCGGGCCCGCGCCATCTGGAACGGGGACATAGACCGGCACCCCGCCGTGATCGCCCAGTGCCTGTCGCCGCGTGACGTGGCCGCGGCGTTGGCCTTCGGCCGGGACCGGGGGCTGGAGATATCCGTTCGCGGCGGCGGCCACTCCTACAGTGGGACCGCGGTCGGCGAAGGCGGCCTGATGATCAACCTGAGCGCCCTCAAGGGCGTCGTGGTGAATCCGGAAGCCGAGCGGGCCCGGGTCGGCGGCGGAGCGACGATGGCGGACATGGACGCCGCGACCCAGAAGTACGGGTTGGCGGTGACCGGCGGAGTGATCAGCGATACCGGCGTCGGCGGCCTCACCCTCGGCGGCGGCATGGGCTGGCTGACCCGCATGGCGGGGCTGGCCATCGACAACCTCGTCTCGGCGCAGGTGGTGCTCGCCGACGGCCAGGTGGTACGGGCGTCGGAGACCGAGAACGCGGAATTGTTCTGGGCATTGCGCGGCGGCGGCGGAAATTTCGGAGTGGTCACCGAATTCGAGTACCGCCTGCATCACGTCGGGCCGGAAATCCACCTCGGCTTGCTCTTCTGGGACATGCCGGACGGCACCGACGCACTCCGCCTGATCCGTGAGTTCATCCCCACTCTGCCGCGCCGGTCGGGAGCGTTGATCGCGCTGGCGATGTCGGCGCCGCCCGCGCCTTTCGTCCCGGAGCGATACCACGGTCACGCGGGCCATGCCCTGATCGTCGCCGGTTTCGGCACGGCCGAGGAGCATGCCGCCGCGGTGGCGCCGATCCGGAACGCCCTGCCGCCGCTGTTCGAATTCCGCACCCCGATGCCGTATGCCGGATTGCAGCGGATGCTCGACGCGGCAGCGCCGTGGGGCCTGTACGGCTACGAGAAGGCGCTCGACCTCGACGATTTCTCCAACGACGCCATCGCGGTGCTGATCGCGAACGCGGCCAGGAAAACCGCGCCGCTGTCGTTCATGCCGATCTTCCCGCTCAGCGGCACGTTCAGCACTGTCGGTGAGGACGACACGGCATTCGGCGGCACGCGCCGTTCGCATTACGAGTGCAACATCACCGCGATCACTCCCGACACCGAGACGCTCGCGCTGGACCGGGAATGGGTGCGCACGACGTGGGATGCGCTGCGTCCATTGGCTTCCAACCAGGGCGGGTATGTCAATTTCATGGCCGACCCGGACCATGCCCGGGTTCGCGAATCGTACGGACGCACGAAATACGCGAAGCTGGCGCACATCAAAGCCGACTACGACCCGGGGAACGTCTTCCACCGCAACGCCAACATAGCCCCGGGCTGACCTCCGAGTTCACTCGTCCGAGCGTCTACGGGGCCGCATCGGGGCGCAGGCCGTGCAGAACGATCCGCACGAGCCTGCGCCAATCACCGCTGCCGCTGCCGATGGTGGCGGACAACGCGCCGACGATCATGTAGACGTCCGCCACCGTGCAGTCGTCGCGCAATGTTCCCGCGGCTCGGTCCCGCTCGACGAGCTCGCCGATCACGTCCTCGAGCCTGCCGCGGGATTCGCCCCTCGGCTCGCTGCCCGCCGACTGCCGCGCCGTCTCGATCGCCGCCGACAAGCCCCGGTCGGCCGCCAGCACCTCGCCGACATGAAGCAGGTAGCGTGCGAGCCCCTCGCCGGGCTCGGCGCGCAGGCATTCGGTGCGGGCGAACTCCTCGATCTCGGCGAAGCGCTGCTCGGCCGCGGCCTCGATGAGGTCGGCATGGGTGGGGAAATGACGGTAGACGGTTCCGACGCCGACTCCGGCGGCGCGCGCGATCTCGGTCAGTGGCACGGCACTGCCGTGCTCGGCGAACAGCGTGCGCGCCACGGACACGATGCGGGCGCGGTTGAGCGTGGCGTCGGCGCGCTGCTTGCGGGCCGATGGTGGCCTTGACACTGACGATCCCTCCGTGTTTACGCTTCAAACGGAATCGGATTCCGGTTCCGTTTCATCGCTTCGAAGGGTAGCACTTCATGTCCCACAATCGTTTCCGCGTTCTGACCCCCGGCGAGGCACGGCCCGGCCGAGTGCCGCTGCCGCCCGCGTTCGCGGTGAAGGCCACCACCGCCGACACCGAGGGCAGGTTCTCCCTGCTGGAAGTGACCCTCGCGCGCGATATTCCCCGGCACACACACCACGTCGCGGACGAATGCGTCTACGTGCTCGAAGGAACGCTCGACGTCGAGTTCGACGACCGAACCCTTTCCGCGACGGAAGGCATGTTCGTGTTGCTGCCACACGGCGTGCCGCATGCCCTGCGCTGCGGATCGCAGCCGCCGCCACGAGTGCTGCAGATCTCCTCGCCCGGCGGCTGGGAGTGCTATCTGGAGGACCTTTTCGAAGCCGGAGCATCGGTGCTGACCGAGGGCGTGCTGGATCCGGTGAAGATCAATCCCATCGCGGCGGCATATGACATCCACTACGAAGAATCGGCGAGTCCCGTTGCCGGACAGGTCGATTGACTCCCTCACCGCCGTCTTGGGCAACCCGGCGGAACCCACCGTCCCGTCGGGTTCCACCTCATGTGGCCGACTTCACCGCAGATAGATAGTTAGCCTATGTAATAATATTTCCCGTGCGGCAAGCTCAGGTGAACGTAGCGGATGACATCGTCGTCGACCTTCTCGTCACCGCGGGCAGGCTCACTCGGCTGGCCGGGGTGATCAGCGGCGACGACCTGCCGCGGGCCATGTTGCGGGCGCTGGCGGTGCTCGACGAACACGGCGCGCTGCGCGTCAGCGAATTCGCCAGAATCGACCGATGTTCACAGCCGGCGGCAACGGCGCTGATCGGCAAGCTGGTCGCGGAAGGCTACGCGACCCGGCGCAAGGACCCGGAGGACTTCCGGGCCGTGATCGTCGAACTCACCCCGGCCGGGCGGACCCGGCTGGCCGAGTTCCGCCGCGCATTCGCCACCGCGATCGGCGAACACCTGCCCGGCTTCGACACCGAGCGACTGGCCCGGCTGGACACCGAACTGCACGACCTGCTGGAGGCCCTGAAAACGGCTACGCGACAGCACGATCCGATCTCGAGGGAACACCGATGAGCACTTTGGCTCCCACCCGCGCCCCGGTCGCGGACAACACCAAGCAACCGAAAGCCGTCTGGGCGGTCGCGTTCGCGAGCGTGATCGCGTTCATGGGCATCGGCCTTGTCGATCCCATTCTCAAACCGATCGGCGAGCAACTGAACGCGTCCCCGTCCCAGGTGTCGCTGCTGTTCAGCAGCTACATGCTGGTGACCGGCGTGGCCATGCTGGTCACCGGCGTGGTGTCCAGTCGCTTCGGCGCGAAGAAGACGCTGCTGGCGGGGTTGACGATCATCATCGTGTTCGCGGCGCTGGCCGGTATGTCGAATACGGTGGCGCAGATCGTCGGTTTCCGCGCGGGCTGGGGCCTGGGCAACGCGCTGTTCATCGCCACGGCGCTGGCCACCATCGTCGGCGCGGCCAGCGGCGGCGTTGCCCGCGCGATCATCCTCTACGAGGCGGCGCTCGGCATCGGCATCGCGACCGGTCCGCTGGTCGGCGGCGTGCTCGGCGGAATCAGCTGGCGCGGACCGTTCTTCGGCGTATCGGTGCTGATGGCCATCGCGCTGGTGAGCATCGTCGTCCTGCTGCCGGAAGGGCCCAAGCCGACGCATCACACCTCGATCGCCGCGCCGTTCCGCGCCTTGCGCTACCGGGGGCTGCTGATCGTGAGCATCACCGCCCTGCTGTACAACTTCGGCTTCTTCACCCTGCTCGCCTACACCCCGTTCCCGCTGGATATGGGCACCTATGCGATCGGCTTCATCTTCTGCGGCTGGGGTGTACTGCTGGCGATCGCGTCGGTCTTCCTCGCTCCCCGGTTGCAGCGCCGGTTCGGTTCGCTGCCGATGATGGGACTCTCCCTGGGCCTGTTCGCCGCCGACCTGGCGACGATGGCCGTGTTCGCCGAGCACAAGCCGGTGCTGATCGTCGGCACCGTGCTGGCAGGCCTGTTCCTCGGCGTGAACAACACGCTGATCACCGAGGCCGTGATGATCTCCGCGCCGGTGGAGCGGTCCACCGCCTCGGCGGCCTACAGCTTCGTCCGCTTCGCGGGCGGCGCCGCGGCGCCCTACCTCGCGGGCAAGCTCGGCGAACACAGCATCTCGCTGCCGTTCTGGGTGGGCGCGGCGTGCACCGCCGCCGCGGTCGTCGTCCTGCTCGCCGGGCGCGCCGCCTTGGCCCACCTCGACGACCACGATCCCGCACCGCACAGCGTCGAGGAAGCCCAGGCCATCACGGTCGGCGACGACTGATCCCCGCGCGCACCGAAGGCAGCCGCCAGCGTGGCTGCCTTCGCCGTTTCCGCACCCTGGCGCGGGCCGGCGCGAGGAGTACGGTCAGGAGATATGACCGAAGCGAAGCGGGGGCGCGTCAGCGTCGAGACCAGCCAGAAGCGTGTGCGCGTCTATCTGGGCGGGCACTTGGTGGCCGACAGCGCGCGGCCGGTGCTGGTCTGGGAGAACCCGCACTATCCGACCTACTATCTGCCCGTCACCGACCTGCGCGCCAAGCTCGAACCGAACGGGCAAACCCAGCACTCCACCAGCCGCGGCGACGCGACGGTCTACGACCTCATGGTCGACGGCACCACAGCGGGCGGGGCGGCGCTGCGCTACCACGACTCGCCGCTGACCGAATTGCGCGAGCTGGTTCGCTTGGAGTGGGGCGCGATGGACGAGTGGTTCGAGGAGGACGAACCGATCTACGTCCACCCGCGCAACCCGTACTCGCGCGTCGACATCCTGGCCAGCTCCCGGCATGTGCGGGTGGAGATCGACGGGGTCACCGTGGCCGACTCGCACGGGCCGCGCATTCTCTTCGAAACGGGTCTGCCCGCGCGGTACTACCTGCCGATGACGGACGTCCGCATGGATCTGCTGTTTCCGTCGGCCACCCACACCAGCTGCCCGTACAAGGGCACCGCCGACTACTGGACCGTCCGCGTCGGCGGCAACGAGTATCCCGACTATGTGTGGGGCTACCGCACGCCGCTTCCGGAGAGCCAGAAGGTCGCCGGGCTGGTCTGCTTCTACAACGAGAAGGTCGACATCTACGTCGACGGGGAACTCCAGGAAAGGCCGCGCTCGCCGTTCAGCTGAGTTCGGCGACAGCCCGCGAGTCTCGCCCCTTCGGCGTCGTTCCCCTCGGTCATCACGTCATACGGCGCTGGCAGGGATCAGTCCTCGCGCCGCGCGCACTTGCCGGTCCGGTCGAGCGATATGCGGCGGCCCGGTCAGACCGCGACCAATGGCGGCCTGTCGGCCGCACGGCGGTATTGGCCCGGCGCCACGCCGTATTCGCGTTTGAAGGCCTTCGCGAAGGCGAACTCCGAGGCGTATCCGACCCGGCGGGCCACCGCGCCGAGACTGCTGTCGGTGTCCCGGAGCAGACGAGCGGCGGTCAGCATGCGCCAGCGGGTCACGTAAGCCAGGGGCGGTTCGCCGACCGTCGCGAGGAAGCGACGCGCGAGGGTGGCGCGAGAGACGCCCGCGATGTCACCGAGGTCGGCGACGGTCCAGGCGCGGGCCGGTTCCTCGTGCACCGCCCGCAGCGCCGCCACGACCGCGGAATCGGCGAAGGCGCCCGCCCAGCCCGAGGAACACAGGTCGGACTGCTCGTCGAACCAGGCGCGCAGGATGAACAGCAGCAACGTCTCGAGGATCGCGGGCACGGCCGCGTCGCTGCCCGGACGGGGCTCGGCGATCTCCGCGGCCAGCAGGTCGACCGCGCCGCGCAGCGCGGGATGTCGCCCCGGACGCGCGGGCAGATGGATGAACTCGGGCAACTCGTCGAGGATCGGATGGGTGCGGCTGCGGCCGAGTTCATAAGCGCCGCACAGCAAGGCGGTCCGCACGCCCGGCCCTACGATCTCCCGTGGCTCACCGGG
The DNA here is from genome assembly GCF_044548645.1 of Nocardia sp. NPDC051929. NCBI lineage: Bacteria > Bacillati > Actinomycetota > Actinomycetes > Mycobacteriales > Nocardiaceae > Nocardia > Nocardia sp. NPDC051929. The sequence continues at coordinate 349,711 of NZ_JBIUCG010000001.1, forward strand.
CTGCGCGGTCTCCGTGACCGGGGTGTCCAGACTGTCCACCAAGTCGTGGTCGGCCCCGCGCGGCATGAACAGCACGTCCCCCACGCCGAGTGCAATGGGTTCGCCGTCCGGCGGCACCACCCAGCAAGAGCCCTGCAAGACCACGTGGAAACCCGCGCCCGGCACTACCGGGTACCGCCGACCCCACGGAGCGTGCCGGATGAACAGGCCGGAGGTGGGACTGCCGGTGCGGATGGCCGCGATGGTCTCGCTGAGAATATCCACCCATTCACCGTAGCACTCTGCAGTTGAGTGTTTCGGACAAATTATCGAGCGCTCTACGCATTGTCCGGCTCACGAGAAACCAATAGCTTTCTGTTCATGACATCGACCGAAACCACCGCCACCATCGCCGTCTACGGCGCGACCGGACACACCGGCGGCTACCTGCTCGCCGAACTGCGCCGCCGCGGCCTCGCCCCGATCCTGGTGGGCCGCGATGCCGATCGCGTCCGAGCCGCTGCCGATGCCGCGGACCTGCCCGCAGCCGACATCCGGGTAGCCGGCCTGTCCGACCACACGGCTCTGGTCACCGCGTTCACCGGAGCGGATGTGGTGATCAGCAGCTTGCCCGCCTATGTCGAGCACGGCTCGGCTGTGCTGGCCGCCGCGATCGACGGGGGTGCGCACTACACCGACATGTCCGGCGAGCAGCTTTTCCTGAAGCGCGTGCTCGACGAGTTCGGACCGCGCGCGGCGGCGGCCGGCGTCACCGTGGTCTCCGGCGTCACCGACAGCAACCTCCCCGGCGACCTGCTGGCACACCTCATCACGCGCCGGGCGCCCGGGCCGGCCGAGGTGGTGTTGAGCCATCTGAGCAAGAGCGGCGGCAATGGTTCCAAAGGCAGCGCGAAGACGGTGCTCGCCAGTTTGGATTGGTTCCGCGGCGGCGGCTGGCACTACGCCGACGGCGAACTGCGCACCGGCGCGACGGCGCGCCGCGAGAAGATGACCTTCCCCGGTGACACCGAGCCGACCACCGTCGCCAAATTCCCGCAGCCCCCGGTCCTGACCATCCCGCGGCACTCGGACGTCTCCTACGTCGAGGGCGTCCTCGCCACCTCGATCCTCGACACACTCAGCGGGTTCACCGCCGAACTGATCGACACGCTGCCCGACGCGCCCGGCGCGGACCTGCGCTACGACCTCGTCGTCGACGCGTTCGGCGCGGACGGGCGGCAGGTCCGCGGCGTGCTCAGCGGCGTCGACTCCTACCGCGATTCGGCGTTGATGGCGGTGGAGTCGGCGGTCCGCTTGGCCGGCGGAGCCGCGGCGCCCGGCGCCCTCGCGCCGGCGGAGGCGTTCGACCCCGCCGATTTCCTGGACACGCTGGCGCCTTTCGGTATCACCTGGCGTATCGAGGGAAGCCGAGCGTCGGCGAAGGATCGGGCATAGTCGAACGATGACCGACAATCGACCGCCGCTCGCTGTCGCCCTCGATCTCGCGCCGCATCCCGAAGGCGGCTGGTACCGCCAAACCTGGCGCAGCCCGGTGGAATTCACACCGGAGGGTTATCCGGGCCCGCGCGCCGCCGCCACCGCGATCCATTTCCTGCTGCTGCCGGGCGAGCGGTCCGCCCCGCACACGGTGCGCTCCGACGAGCTGTGGCTCTGGCACCGTGGCGGACCGCTGGCGCTGGAGATCGGCGGCGAGGAGGTGATCCTCGGCCCCGACCTGGAGCACGGTCAGGCGCTCCAAGCGGTGGTGCCGGGCGGGGTCAGCCAGTCGGCGCGGCCGGCGACTGCGGAATACGTGCTGGTCAGCTGCATCGTCGCGCCGGGATTCGACTTCGCGGATTTCCGGCTGGACTGACCCGGCTCAGCGCACCGGCACGGCGGCGAATCGTTCGAGCTCGTGCGGATCGTGCGCGCAGAACATTCGCACCCGCTCGCCGTGGTCGGCGTGCAGCGTGCGCAGCCGTTCCAGGTTCTCCACCCGCTCTCGTCCGAGCGTGCTCGCGAACACCTCGAACACGCCGAGGCCGACCGGGGGACGCGCCTTCCCCGCCGCCAGCTGCCGGTGGTGGAAATAGGCGTCGCCGCAGTGCAGCAACCATCCGTCGCTCTGCCGGACCGCGACGCCGCTGTGCCCGCGCGTGTGGCCGACCAGCGGGATCAGCATGATGTCCTCGAGCACCGGGACGGCGGTGAAGCCGAACCAGGTGTCCGCGCCGGTCTCGTGGGCCAGCCAGCGGGGGCCGTGTTCCCACTGGCGCGGCTGATACCGCATCTTCTCCCCGGGGGTGGGGCGCTGGGTCGCCGCGTCGAGTTCGTCGGCGAAGACGTGCACAGTGGCGTCGGGGAAGTCGGACAGCCCGCCCGCGTGATCGAGATCGAGATGGGTGAGCACGATGTGCCGGACGTCCTCGCGCCGATAGCCCAACCCCCGGATCTGGTGCAGCGCGGTGAGTTCGGGGCGCAACCGGGGACGCAGCAACCGCGAGGTACCGAAACCGAGCCTGCCCCGGTCGAGCACGTCGCCCATGCCGAAGCCCGTGTCCACCAGCACCAGCCCGTCATCGGACTCGACGAGCAGGCAATGGCCGACCAGCCCGCCGGTCAGCAGGCCACCGCTGCCGAGCAGCGCTCGTCCGCCGACCGGGCACATGGTCGCGCAGTCCAGATGCCGCACCAGCATCGCGGAAACTCCCTCCTGCGGCGCCGAATCGGACTGATCCGTTTCGGCACGAAGGTCTCTTTTGTTCCCGTCAACGTAGTCGGAGCACGACTCGGCCGCGACAGCGCGGTCACCGCCACGGTAATCGGCGGGCGAATCGATCGCCGCCCGCCGATCCCGAACAGCCTGATCACTCAGGAATTTCGAGCACGCCCTCGTCCACGGCCCAGGCGATGGTGCGCTCGAGATCCGGACACGAGTCCGGGCGACCCGGCCCGTGACCGGTCGCGCTCAGTGCGGCGAAAACCGGGCAGTGCTCGGCCGGGTTGCCGGTCCACTGCACCGACGTCTGGTGGTTGCTGCTCTTGCGCACCAGCACATGACTTTGGCAGGCCCGGCACCGCAGGGGTGTCAGGCCGTCCTCCAGATACCGCTGCTTGTCGACCACCGTCTGGGCGCGCACTTCGGCTCGCCGAGCGGGCTGATCGGCGAAATCGGGTGCCTTCGCCCAGGTGGCCGCCATCAGACGCTCGCCTCGGCTTCCTCGGACTCGCGCTTGCGCCGCAGGTTCTCGGCGACCTCGGCTTCCCACGCCTCGTTCGCCTTGGTGGTGTCGACCTCGAACTCGAAGCGCTGGGTCATCTTCTCGGTGACGTCGGCCAGGTCGACGTAGAACTGGTCGTACCAGCGACGCAGCTGGTAGACCGGCCCGTCCTCCTCGCACAGCAGCGGGTTCTCGACCTTGGACTTGTGCTTCCAGATCTCGACGTCCTGCAGGAAGCCGACGCTGATGCCCTCGGTCATCTTCTCGGCCAGCTTGGTCGCCATCTCGCCCTCGACGCCCTTGGGCTTCTCCAGCGTGATGCCCCATTGCAGGACGAAGGAGTCCTGCGTGACCGGGTAGTGGCAGTTGATCAGGACGCTTTTGACCTCGTAACCGCTGTAGATGTTGATCAGCGGGTTGATCATGTACGAGGGCCCGAAGTACGAGGCCTCGGACTTCAGCAGCGTGTCACCGCCGTATTTGGAGGCCATGCCGATGTCCGGCCTGCCCTTGGTCTCCAGGAACTGGGTGGCGATGTGACCCTCGAAGACGTTCTTGAAGTACGTCGGGAAGGCGAAATGGATGTAGAAGAAGTGGGCCATGTCGACCACGTTGTCGATGATCTCGCGGCAGTTGGCGCCCTCGATCAGCATCGAATTCCAGGTCCAGTCGGTCCACCCGCTGTCGAGTTGCTCGCTGGGGTTGCCGTCGGCGTCGGTGTAGGGGCCCTTGATGTGCGGGATCGTGACCTCGGGCGGCGGCTGGCTGCCCTCGTGGTCGTGCCAGACGAACAGCTGGCCGTTGCGCTCCAGCGTGGTCCACTTCCTGGTGCGCGCCAGCGGCGGCACCCGCCGCGCGTACGGAATCGCGGTGCACTTGCCGTTGGTCCCCGACCAGCGCCAGTCGTGGAACGGACAGGCGATGTCGTCGCCCTTGACCTCACCCATGCTCAGGTCGCCGCCCATGTGCCTGCAGTAGGCGTCGAGCACCCGCAGTTCACCACTGCTGTCGGCCCAGACGACGAGCTTGGTGCCGAAAACGTTCACCGCGTGCGGCTTGCCGTCGCGGAACGTCTTGGCCAGACCCAGGCAATGCCATCCCCGCGCATAGCGGGTCGGTGCGGTGCCGACATCCAGCTCCCGGACCTTCGCGCCGCCCTGTGGGGTAACTGCCATCGCGTTTCCTCCTCCATCTGTACTAGAACACGTTACAAAACTGGCGTCCTCGACGCCAGCGATTCACCTCACTTCCTGCATGAGCGCATGTCCGCGCGAGGGTGAACACCGGTTCTCGACATAAATAGGAACGTGTTCTAGTCTCAGAGGCAAATGAGATTCCGGACATCAACCGACCAGGCAGGAGCAGGTCCCGAGATGACGCAAGAAGTGACCGAACGGGTCGAAGCGCTGTTGCCGACGTTGCGCGAACGCGCACAGGAGGCCGAGGACCTGCGGCGCATCCCCGACGAAAGCATGAAGGCGTTGCAGGAGACCGGCTTCTTCCGGTTGCTCCAGCCCAAGCAGTGGGGCGGTCACGCCGCCGATCCGGTGGTCTTCTACGACACCGTGCGCAAGATCGCCGGCGCGTGCGGCTCCACCGGCTGGGTGGCCGGCATTGTCGGCGTGCACAACTGGCACCTCGCGCTGTTCGCGCAGCAGGCGCAGGAGGACGTCTGGGGCGAGGACACCGAAGTGCGGATCTCCTCCTCCTACGCGCCCATGGGCGCGGGCACGGTCGTCGACGGCGGCTACCTCGTCAACGGCGCGTGGGCCTGGTCGTCCGGCTGCGATCACGCCACCTGGGCGGTGCTCGGCGGCCCGGTGATCAAGGACGGCAAGCCGGTGGACTTCGGCAGCTTCCTCATCCCGCGCGACGACTACCGCATCGACGACGTGTGGAACGTGGTCGGCCTGCGCGGCACCGGCTCCAACACCGTCGTGGTGAAGGACGTCTTCGTGCCCTCACACCGGTTCCTCAGCTTCCGTGCCATGAGCGAACTGAAATCGCCCGGTCTGGAGCAGAATACCGATCCTGTCTACAAGATGCCTTGGGGCACAATCCATCCCACCACCATCTCCACCCCGATCGTCGGCATGGCCTACGGCGCCTACGCGGCGCACGTCGAGCACCAGGGCAAGCGGGTGCGCGCGGCCTACGCGGGCGAGAAGGCCAAGGAGGACCCGTTCGCCAAGGTGCGCATCGCGGAGGCCGCCAGCGACATCGACGCCGCGTGGCGGCAGCTGTCGGGCAACGTCGCCGACGAGTACGCACTGCTGGCGGCGGGCAAGGAGATCCCGTTCGACCTGCGCGTGCGGGCGCGGCGCGACCAGGTGCGCGCCACCGGCCGCTCGATCGCCGCGATCGACAAGCTGTTCGAGAGCTCCGGCGCCACCGCACTGGCCAACGGCACACCGCTGCAACGCTTCTGGCGTGACGCGCACGCGGGCCGGGTGCACGCGGCCAACGATCCCGAGCGCGCCTACCTGATGTACGGCACGCACGAGTTCGGCCTGCCCGTCACCGACGGCATGGTCTAGGAGGACGACCGTGACCTCAACCGCGGAACTCACCGCCGAATCGACCTCGCGCTACGCGCAGGTGCGGCCCGATCTGCGGCTGCACTACCACGAGGCGGGCGTCGGCAGCGGGCCGACGATCGTCCTGCTGCACGGCGGCGGGCCTGGCGCGTCCTCCTGGTCGAACTTCGCGCGCAACATCCCGGTGCTGGCCGAGCACTTCCACGTGATCGCGGTCGACCAGCCGGGCTACGGCCGCTCGGACAAACCCACCGAGCATCCGCAGTACTTCGTGCACAGCGCCTCGGCGCTGAAGGACCTGCTCGACCACTTGGAGATCACGTCCCGGGTGCACCTGCTGGGCAACTCGCTCGGCGGCGGCGCGGCGGTCCGGTTCGCACTGGACTACCCGGATCGGGCCGGGAAGCTGATCCTGATGGGGCCGGGCGGGCTGAGCACCAACCTGTTCGCGCCCGACCCGACCGAGGGCGTGAAGCTGCTCTCCAAGTTCAATTTCGAGCCGACCAGGGAGAACCTGGAGGCGTTCCTGCGCATCATGGTCTTCGACCAGTCGCTCATCACCGAGGAGCTGATCGACGAGCGGTTCGCCTCGGCGAGCACGCCCGAGGCGCTGGCCGCGACCAGGGCGATGGGCAAGTCGTTCGCCGGCGCGGACTTCGAGAAGGGCATGCTCTGGCGCGACGCCTACAAACTGCGTCAGCCCGTGCTGCTGATCTGGGGCCGGGAGGACCGGGTCAACCCGCTCGACGGCGCGCTGGTAGCGACCAAGGTGATCCCGCGCGCGCAGCTGCACGTCTTCGGTGGCTGCGGGCACTGGGCACAGCTGGAGAAGTTCCACGAATTCAACCGGCTCGCGATCGATTTCCTCGCGGGCGTCAAGGAGAAGTGATGGGCATCCGCTCACTGGGATATCTGCGTATCGAGGCGACCGACATGGCCGCCTGGCGGGAGTACGGCCTGAAGGTCCTCGGCATGGTCGAGGGCAAGGGCACCGACCCCGAAGCGCTGTACTTGCGCATGGACGAGTTCCCGGCCCGGCTGGTGATCGTTCCCGGCGAGAAGGACCGGCTACAGGTCTCGGGCTGGGAGACCGCCAATGCCGAGGAGTTGCAGGACGTCCGCGACCGGCTCGACGCGGCGGGTGTGCCCTACAAGGAGGGCACGGCCACCGAACTGGCCGATCGCCGGGTGTACGAGCTGATCAAGTTCGACGACCCGTCCGGCAACACGCTCGAGGCTTTCCACGGCGCGGCGCTGGAGCATCGCCGGGTCGTCAGTCCATACGGGCACCGGTTCGTCACCGAGGAGCAGGGGCTCGGGCACGTGGTGCTCAGCACCAAGGACGACAAAGCGGCGCTGGAGTTCTACCGCGACGTGCTGGGCTTCCGGCTGCGCGACTCGATGCGGCTGCCACCGCAGATGGTCGGTCGCCCGGCCGACGGCGAGCCCGCCTGGCTGCGCTTCTTCGGCTGCAATCCGCGCCACCACTCGCTGGCGTTCCTGCCCATGCCGACGCCGAGCGGCATTGTGCATCTGATGCTCGAGGTGGAGAACGCCGACGACGTCGGCCTGACCCTGGACCGGGCGCTGCGCAAGAAGGTCAAGATGTCGGCGACGCTCGGACGGCACGTCAACGACAAGATGCTCTCCTTCTACATGAAGACGCCGGGCGGATTCGACGTCGAATTCGGCTGCGAGGGCTTGGAAGTGGACGACCACGACTGGATCGCGCGAGAATCGACCGCGGTGAGCCTGTGGGGCCACGACTTCACCGTCGGGCAACGGCAGCAGTGACCGAGAGGGCGAGCGAAGCGATGACCGCGGACGGATCCGGGATCGATCCACGGCAGTTCCGGAATGTGCTGGGGCAGTTCTGCACCGGCATCACCGTGATCACCACCTTCGACGACGACGGAGTGCCGATCGGCTTCGCGTGCCAGTCTTTCGCCGCCCTCTCCCTCGAACCGCCGCTGGTGCTGTTCTGCCCCACCAAGGCGTCCCGGTCCTGGGCGGCGATCGAGAAATCGGGGCGCTTCTGCGTGAACGTCCTCGCCGAACAGCAGCGCGAACTGTGCGCCCGCTTCGGCTCCCGCGAACCCGACAAGTTCGCCGGCGCCGCCTGGCACACGTCCGACCTGGAACTCCCGGTGCTGGACGAAGCGCTGGCCACCATCGAGTGCAAGGTGGACAACGTCATCGACGGCGGCGACCACTACATCGTGATCGGGCGAGTCCAGACCCTCTCCGAAACCACCACCACCGGCCGCCCCCTGCTGTTCTACCGGGGCCAGTACACCGCCATCGAACCGGAGAAGACCACCCCAGCCCCGTGGCGCGCGGACCTGGAGCACTTCCTCACGACTACGACATTGGACACCTGGTTGTAGCTGGGCGAAGTCCGACCACCGCTACAGTCGAGGGATGTCCTTACAGGGCCGGATCACATCGGACCCCGCGATCTGCCACGGCAAGCCGGTGATACGGGGACTGCGGTATCCCGTCGAGATGATTTTGGATCTACTGGCTTCCGGCATGACCATCGACGATTTGCTCGCCGATCATCCAGACCTCGAGGCCGACGACATCCTCGCCGCATTGGCATACGCGGCCACTGCGGTCAAAAGCAACGCCGACGTGTGCGAACGTCGGCGCGGCAATCCCCGACAACGGCTAACCGCGGATGAGCTCGTCGCAAGGCACTGCCTCTTGCCCAGGGTTGATAGTTTCGCCATGCGTCTGGAGTCCGACATGCTCTTCGGTGAGGGCATGCGTCGCGCCGACCACGGTGCATCGCGGGAGCTACGCGCCCTCGAGGAGGAGTGGCGCGATGTCGACTGAATCCTCGATGCCCGAATCCCTCCGCGACGCTGGTGTCCCCGCATTGCCGAAAGCATCCGCAAGAACCTGTAAGCCACGGGCGCGCCACTGATTCCAGATGCTGAAGTCGGGGGCATTGTTAGGCAGAAAGCAGGCCACCTGAAGCAGCACCCTTATATCGGACACACGTTCGAGACACGGCGGCAGTCTGGCGACATGCCCGAACTCCCGTGCCGAGACTTTGCACCCACTACTGATATGCGATTTCGGCGGTGGGGTGGCGGCGAGGACCGCCCCTGATGCTCGGCGCCCTCATCGGTCAGTACTTGTAGAAACCCTCTCCGGTGGCGATGCCGAGCTTGCCCTTGTCGATGTAGTTCTCCTTCAACCACTGGGCCAGCCGTTGGGAGTCCTCGTCCTCGTTGTTGACGAGGATGTTGTAAGGCGTGGTCAGCCCGATGATGTCGAGAATGCGGAACGGCCCGGCCGGTGCGCCGGTGCCGATCTGCCAGGTCTTGTCCACCGCTTCGGGATCGGCGTAGCCGCCCGCCGCCAAGTTCATGCCCGCGTTGAGCAACGGCACCAGCAGCGAGTTCAGGACGTAACCGGCCTTCTCCTTGTGGATTTCGATCGGCACCATGCCGATCTTCGAGGCGAAGTCGACCACGGCCTGGTACACGTTCGGGTCGGTGTCGGCGGTGCCCATGATCTCGGCGGTGTTGAAGTGCCACACCTGATTCGCGAAGTGCAGCGCGAGAAATCGGTCCGGGCGGCCGGTGAAGTCTTTGATGGCGCTGGGCAGCAGGGTGGAGGAATTGGTGGCGAAGATGGTGCGCTCCGGTGCGACCTGGCCGAGCTTCTCGTACGTCTGCTGCTTGATGGTCAGCACCTCGGGAATGGCCTCGATGACCAGATCCGCGTCCTGCGCCGCTCGAGCCAGATCGGAAGTCAGCGCGATGCCCGCCGCCGTCTGCTCGGCCTTGCCGTCCCCGCCGCCGGGTACCTGCTCACGGTAGACCGCCACCAGCTTGTCGAGTCGCTCCCTGGCCGCGGTCAGCGCCTTGTCGTCGATGTCGTATGCCGTCACCTCGAAACCGTGGAAGGCCGTCTGGAAGGCGATCTGCGAACCGAGCACCCCGGTGCCCAGGACGGTCACCTTGCGAATGTCGATGGTCATTCGTCTCTCCTCTCGAGACATTGATGGTGGCGGTGCTCGATGGCCGATATCGTACGTTTACGAGCGGCCGTACAGTTCATCCAGTCCGATCAGCTCGACCTCGCCTTCGCGCTCGGCCCGTTGCAGGTCTTCGCTGAATCCCGCGCCGGAGAAGCAGAGCAGGCGCATTCCGGTGACATCGAATTTCCCGCTCGCGGAGATCAGTTCGCGGATGCGCCGCAGACGGTCCAGATGGCCGAGGCCCATCACCTCGTTCCACTTCGCCTCCCCGATGCCGAGCAGCGGTGGACGGCCGTCCTCGGCGTAACCGACCGCGACGATGTCGACCTCGTGTGTCGTACGGTTCGCCGAATCGTTGACCGTGCCGGACGAAACCTGCACCGGAAGGTCGCCGAGCCGATTTCGGCCGGTGCTTTCCTGGGCGAAAAGCATGGCCCACTCGCGGCAGATTCGCTCGAAGTGCGGGCCGATCACGTTGCTGGCGAACCGATGCGATGCCCGCTGCCAGATACGGCTGGTGTCCGTGGCCAAGGTCAGCTGAGGCCAGAACGGCCGCATGATCGCGTGGTAGAAGGTGACCAGCGGTTCGGCGATCCGGAAATCGCTGCGGTTGGCGCGGAACGCGTCGGCCTCGCGGGTGACGAAACCGGCGTCCTCGAGCACAGTCAAGGGGTGCGCCAGCGTGTTCACCGGGCGGCCGACGTGGCCGGCGATGCCACCCCGGCCGGTGTTGCCGGTGGCGATGGCGTTGAGCACGGAGTGATAGAGGGCGCCGTCCCGAAGATCGGGCTCCTCGGCGAGCAGGTACCGCGCCTCCAGGAACATCGGGCTTCCCGGGGACAGAATCGCTCGAACCACCCAATCATCGAAATCCGCGAGATTCGCGGGCGCGTCATAGCGGATCATCTCGGTCCGATACGCCGGTGTTCCGCCCACCACCGAATGCACGAGCAGGGCCAGCCGAGGGTCACTGATCCCCCAGAACTCCGCCGCTCGCCGGTAATTCAAGGTGGCGATGGGCAATTCGAGCGAAGCACGGCCGCGCAGCGGGGCATTTCCCGAAAGCAGGCCACCCATAAAAGACAACGCCGAACCACAGAGCAGCAACCGTGTGCGCGAAGCGGTGCGCTCGGCTCGCCTCGGCGCATACGCTCCCTGAATGATCGACGGCAGCGCTGGATTCGCCCTGACCAGATAGGGAAACTCATCGATCACCACGGGCGTGTTCTTCTCGCGTCCCATGCGAAGCAGCACATCGATCACTTGCCCCCAGTTCGCCGGGGTGAAGGGAGCGACCAGATCGAGGTGGCGGCTGAGCGCCTCCCCGACGGCGGCGAGCGATTCCGCGTCGGTGGCCTCCTGCGCGGAGAAGTAGAAACCGTCGGCGACTTCGCAGACGGCCTCAAGCAGAAAACTTTTACCTTGCCTGCGTCGACCGGAGATCACGCCGAGAGACGCACTCGGGGCGGGATCGTCGATGAACCGGGTCAGTGCCTCCCATTCCCGGTCGCGATCGAAGATGTCGGACGGTTTCCGCACGCGCCCCTCCCAAAAGTAGTGAACTTATGATAACTGTACTACTCTCACCAGCTGGCACATTAGAGCGGCGAATCCCGGGGACCACCACACGCTCGTGTGCCACCCGAAAGGTGAAGTGCTCAGTTGATGAGCACTTTGGGTCGGAGGATGAGGTGGAAAGACATCACCGCATCTTGGAGGGCACCGTGAGTCGGTTCGATGGAACAAGAATTCTTACTTGTGTCGACATCGCACAGTGGGAGGAGTGGCTGGCAGCCAATCACGACAGGCACGCCGACGTCTGGCTGAAGATCGCCAAGAAGGGGGCGGCGGACCGGACGATCAGCAACGGGGAGGCGCTCGACGGCGCGCTCTGCTTCGGCTGGATCGACAGTCACCGCCGCGGCCTCGACGCCGAGCACTACCTGCAGCGATACTCGCCGCGCCGTCCGAGGAGTCCGTGGTCGCAGATCAACGTCGCCAAAGCCGAAGCTCTCGTCGCCGCAGGTCGCATGCGGGCGGCCGGTTTCGCGGCCATCGCCGCCGCGCAGGCCGATGGGCGCTGGGCGGCCGCCTATGAAGCCCAGCGGACCGCCACCTGTCCGGCCGACTTGCTCGAAGCGCTCAGCGCGAATCCACGCGCACGGAAGAGATTCGAACTGCTCGACCGCACCGCGCAGTATGCGCACTTCCTGCGGCTGATGAAGACACGGAGTTCCGCCGAGCGGGCTGGGCAGCTGCGGCGCATGCTCGATGAGTTGAATCAGCCAGCGGCGTAGTCCAAGTCGACTACGGCATCGATGATCATCGATAGCGGCGAGGCGAAAATCGGTTGGGAATCGTGTGCGCCGACGCGAGGATATGTGTTGTGCTGCTTCTTGTTCCGGCCGATGTACTTCGCCCCCAACGCGTCGACGAGCATTTCGCCCCGGAGGCGGACGCGGCTCGTGCCGTCGGATTGGAAGTCGCCGTGGTCGATCACGACGCGCTGACCCGCGCTGACGGCGCGGAGGAGGCCGTTCGACGCGTTCGTTCCAGCGGGGTGGCTGTCTACCGCGGCTGGATGTTGCGCAGTGCTGAGTACGCCGCGTTCGAACGGAGCTTGCGGCAGCGGGGCGTCACGCTGCGCACGAGCGCCGAACAATACCGGCGGGCGCACGAGCTGCCGGGGTGGTATTCCGCACTCGCCGAGATGACGCCTCGATCGGTATGGACCAGCGGGAGCGGTCGCGCCGCATTCGATCACGCGCGTCGGGAGCTGGGAACCGGCCCCGTCGTCCTGCGCGACTACACCAAGTCGATGAAGCACTACTGGCACGAAGCGGCGTTCATCCCCGACGCGGCGGACCCGGACGCCGCCTGGCGGGTCGCGAGCAGATTCCGTGAACTCCGCGGCGAAGACCTGACCGGCGGATTCGTCCTGCGCCGCTTCGAGCGTTTCCAGTCTGCCGAAGTCCGCACTTGGTGGGTGGACGGCAAGTGCCGGTTGATCGGCCCGCACCCGGACACCCCGGAGGAAATGCCTGACGTCGCTTTCGATCCGGCCACCGTCGAAGACGCCATCACCACCCTCGGCCTCCCCTTCGTCACGGCCGACTTCGCACTACGCGACGACCGGACCTGGTGCCTGGTCGAACTCGGAGACGGCCAGGTCAGCGACCGGCCTGCGACCATTCCGGCCGAAGAGCTGATCGCCCTCCTCCGCGCGGGTTGAGCACGGGCAGACGAGTATCAGGTACTCGATGGCGGTCCTTGATTTCCGTGATCGAAGAGGTTACGAAGCCCTGCCGCGCGCGAACCGACTGTGGCCGGTACTCGCCGTAAGCTGGAATATGTGGTGCAGCAGTGCACTTCGGGTCGGGTCTGCGAAGGAAGCCGATGTTCGCCAACTGGTTCCACCCTGCCGCCGCCATCCCGAAGCCGCGGCGGGCGATGGCCTTAGTGCTCTGCTCACTCGCTGTGCTCGCTACCGACGTGGCGGGTACAGCCGCATATGCCGACGAGACTGCCTGGGCGACAATGGAACCGGGCTCGGCAGTCGGCTCGCATGGGTTTTCGGGCGGATGGGGTGGCATCGAGTCCGCGCGCTTCATCGAGTACATCACCGAGGGCCCGACCGGCGCGCCGACCATGGCGACCGGCGTGCTCGCGACACCTGACGGAACACCGCCCGCCGGCGGCTGGCCGATCGTCGCCTGGGAGCACGGGACCAGCGGACTCGGCGCGACGTGCGGGATCAGCACGAACCCGCGCTACGACGCGCCCATCGTCCGGCGGCTGCTGGACCAGGGGTACGCGGTCGTCGCGCCGGACTATGTCGGCCTCGGCGCGGGCGCGGCCACCACGCACCCCTATCTCCAGTCGCGCACCGAGGCCACGGCGACCGTCGACCTCGTCCGCGCCGCCCGCCACGTCGATGCCGCGCTCGCGCGTAGGTGGGCGGTGACGGGTGTCTCCCAGGGCGGGCACGCCGCGCTCAACACCGGTGGCATCGCCGACATCTACGCGCCCGAACTCGAATTCCGTGGCACCGCGGCGCTCGCGCCACCGTCGAACATCGAGGGAGTTCTCGCACTCGCCGGACCGTATGTGCCGGAGGTCCCCGGCTTCGAAGGCTCCACCGCCCTATTCGCCGCCATGCTGAACGGGATGCGACTCGCCGCACCCGACACGGTGGCTGCCGCACTGACACCCGCGGGTGCGGACGCGCTGGCTCGGATCGACCGGCGGTGCCAACGGGAGTGGCAATCGGCGGTTCGCGGCACAACGATCGGATCAATGCTCCAACGACCTGTGGCGGGCAGCCCTTTTGCCGACGCCCTCACCGGCTACCTAAGGGTACCGACCTCGGGGTATCGCGGCCCGCTGTTCATCGCGCACGGCACCGCCGACAACGTCGTCCCCATCGCGCTCACCCGGTTGTTACTCACCCAATACACGCTCGCCGGAACGAAGTATGAATTCCGCAGCTACGACACCGATCACGAAGGGATCGTCGCCGCCGCTTGGCCGGACGTGCTCTCCTTCGTCGCCGCAGTTCTCGGTCCCGCGTAGTCGACCCACTCGACCGCCGTCGACCGGCAGAGCCTTACTCGAGCGCAGACGAACGGGGTCGCGAACCTCCGTCCGCGACCCCGCTGCGTTCGACCGCTCAGGCGGTGACGGTCGCCTTCTCCCGCTGCAATTCCAGCGCGATGTCGATGAGCTGGTCCTCCTGGCCGCCGACCAGCTTGCGCCTGCCCGCCCGTACGAGCATTTCGGCGGCGGAGACGCCGTAGCGCTCGGCTTGCCGTTCGGCGTGCTTGAGGAAGCTGGAGTAGACGCCCGCGTAGCCCATCATCAGGGCCTGGCGATCGAGCAGGCATTCCTGGGGCATGGCGGGGCGGACGACGTCTTCGGCGGCGTCGGCGATGGCGAAGAAATCGATGCCTGTCTTGACGCCGAGCTTGTCGCACACGCCGACCAGCGCCTCGACCGGGGTGTTTCCCGCGCCCGCGCCGAAACGCCGTGCGCTGCCGTCGATCTGCTTCGCGCCGGCACGGATGGCGTAGATCGAGTTGGCCACGGCCAAGTCGAGGTTCTCGTGACCGTGGAAGCCGACCTGCGCGTCGTCGCCGAGTTCGGCCACCAGCGCCGCGACGCGGTCGGAAACCTGCTCGAGCACCAGCGCACCGGCCGAGTCGACGATATAGACGCACTGGCAGCCGGCGTCGGCCATGATGCGCGCCTGCTTGGCGAGCACCTCAGGCGGCTGGGTGTGCGACATCATCAGGAACCCGACCGTCTCCAGTCCGAGTTCCCGCGCCAGACCGAAGTGCTGGATCGACACGTCGGCTTCGGTGCAGTGTGTGGCGATCCGGCAGATGGACGCGCCGTTGTCCTGGGAGACCTTGATGTCTTCCTTCACCCCGACGCCGGGCAGCATCAGCACGGCGATCTTCGCCCGCTTCGCCGTCTCGGCCGCGATGGTGACCAATTCCTGCTCCGGCGTCTTGGAGAAGCCGTAGTTGAACGACGAACCGCCGAGACCGTCGCCGTGGGTCACCTCGATCACCGGCACGCCCGCGCCGTCCAGCGCGGCCACGACGTCGCGGACCTCGGTGGCGGTGAACTGGTGGCGCTTGTGGTGGGATCCGTCGCGCAGCGAGGTGTCGGTGACGCGGATGTCGAGTTCTGCTGAGTAGGCCATGTCGAAAGCTCCTTACACCCGGGCCGTGACGATCTGCTCGGCGATGACCTCGCCGACCTGCGTAGCGGCGGCGGTCATGATGTCGAGGTTGCCCGCGTACGGGGGCAGGAAGTCGCCCGCGCCCTCCACCTCGACGAACACCGACACCTTGGCCATGCCGCCGGAGACCACCGAGGGCTCGTCGAACTGCGGCTCGTTGAGCAGCCGGTAGCCGGGCACGTACTGCTGGATGTCGGCGACCATCCGGTGGATCGAGTCGGCGATCGCGTCGGTGTCGGCGTCGTCGGGGATGGCGCAGAAGATGGTGTCGCGCATGATCATCGGCGGCTCGGCCGGATTCAGGATGATGATGGCCTTGCCGCGCTGCGCCCCGCCGATGGTCTCGACGCCGCGACTGGTGGTCTTGGTGAACTCGTCGATGTTCGCACGGGTGCCGGGGCCCGCGGAGACCGACGACACCGACGCGACGATCTCCGCGTACGGCACCGGGACGACCCGCGACACCGCGGCGACGATCGGGATCGTCGCCTGGCCGCCGCAGGTGATCATGTTGACGTTCGGCGCGTCGATATTCGCGCCCAGGTTCACCGGCGGCACGACGGCGGGACCGACGGCGGCGGGGGTGAGGTCGACGGCGCGGATGCCCGCTTCGGCGTAGCGCGGCGCGGCGGCGCGGTGCACGTACGCCGAGGTCGCCTCGAAGATCAGGTCGGGCAGTTCGGATTGCCCGAGCAGCCAGTCCACGCCTTCGTGCGAGGTTTCCAGCCCGAGCCCGCGCGCCCGCTTCAGCCCCTCGCTGTCCGGGTCGATCCCGATCATCCAACGCGGCTGGATCTTCTGCGAGCGCAGCAGTTTGTAGAGCAGATCGGTGCTGATGTTGCCGGACCCGACGATCGCGGCGGTGACGGTCCCGTTGGACACGACAGCCTCCCTAGGTGAATTGCAAACGGACAGAGCCGAGTCCGGCGAACTCGGCGTGGAAGTCATCGCCCGGACGGGCGTCGATGGCGCGGGTGCACGAGCCGGGCAGCACGATGTCCCCTGCCTTCAACCGGACACCGAAGCTCGCGACCTTGCGCGCCAGCCAGGCCACCGCGATCACCGGATCACCCAGGACCGCGTCGCTGCGGCCCTCGGCGACCACCTCGCCGTTGCGGGTGAGCACCGCGTCGATGGCCTTGATGTCGATGTCCTTCGGCGCGACACGCTGCGCGCCGAGCACGAAGCCCGCCGAAGACGCGTTGTCGGAGATGGTGTCGGCCAGGCCGATGTTCCAGTCCTTGATCCGCGAGTCGATCAACTCGATCGCGGGCGCGAAGGCGACCGTGGCGGCGAGCACGTCCTCTTCGGTGCACTCCGCGCCGGGCAGGTCGGCGCCGAGCACGAACCCGACCTCCACCTCGACCCGGGGGAACAGATACCGGCCCGCTTCCACCGGAACGTCCTCGTAGACTTCCATTTCCGCGAGCAGATGCCCGTAGTCGGGCTCGTCCACGCCCATCATCTGCTGCATGGCCTTCGAGGACAGGCCCACCTTGTGCCCGACCACGCGCGCGCCCGCGTCGAGCCTGCGGCGGATGTTGATCAGCTGGATCTCGTAGGCGTCGACCACGTCGATGTCGGGGTGGCGGGCGATCAGCGGATCGATCGCGACCCGGTCGCGCTCGGCGCGCTCGAGTTCGTCGGCCAGTTCGGTTCGTACCGCGTCGGACAGCACGCTAATTTCCTTCCACTGTTGCGTTTTCCAGCGCCGAGACCTGCTCGCCCGCGGCCGACCGCCCCGCCCTGCGGCCGGAGAAGACGCAGTCGGCCAGCGACAGCCCGCTGACGTAGGACTTGGAGCAGACGCCGACCGCGGTGCGCCCGGCCGCGAAGAGCCCCGGGATGTCGGCGCCCTCGGTCGTCTTGACCGCGCCGGTGCGCTCGTCCACGACGACGCCGCCGAGGGTGAGCATGGGGCACGGGTTGGTCAGGCTCGGTTTGATGCCCACATCCAACAACCAGAAGGGGCCGGTACGGACCGGTTCGGTGAACTCGGCGGGTTTCCCGACCGGATCGGGGGCGCCGGTCTCGATCGCGGTGTTGTGCGCGTCGACCGTCGCGCGCAACCCGGCCGGGTCGATGCCCGCCTTCGCCGCGGCTTCCTCCAGCGTGGCGCCGCGAATCGCGGTGCGACGCATGGTCTCGAACTGCCCGCGCTGGAACCAGGCTCCTTGCTTGCCGATCTGCCCGATCGCGGTGCGCATGAGTGGGTTGTCGGCCAGCAGCCACCCCTTGCCGCCGTGCTCGGTGATCAGCTTGTTGCCGACCGCGGCGCCGTAGCGCGTCTCATCGATCACCCGCCTGCCATCGGCGTCCACCAGCAGCGCCGCGGTGAACGCGCTGGGCGGGAGCAGGAATCGCCATGCGGAGACGTTGTCCATGTGATCCACGGCCGCGCCGACCTGCTCGGCCATCAGGATGCCGCCGCCGTCGTCGGCGGTGGTGCCGAGGGCGAGACCGCCGTGGAAGGCGGGCGCGTACTGCCGCACCAACTCGCGATTGGCGATGAACCCGCCCGCGCTGAGCACCACTGCGCGCCGCGCGAGGACCCGGATCGTGCTGCCGTACCGGCGTTCCAGCAGGTCCAGCCGCTGTTCCAGTACCCGTCGCAGCGGCGGGTAGTAGATGCCGGGCTTTGCCGCGACCTTCGCCATGCGGGTGTAACGGTCGCGGACCCGGCCGGGCGCGTCGCGCAGGGTGCGGCACTCGACGCCGATCACCGCGCCCGCGCCGTCGGTGATCAGTCGGGTCACCCGGGTGAGGGTCTCCACGCGCACGCCCGCCCTGGACGCGGCGGCGGCGAGCGGGCCGGTGAGCTTCTTTCCCGAAGTGCCCCTTCCCTTCACCCGATGTCCGCGCTGGGCGGGCGGGATGTCGCGGAACGCGCCGGAGATCTCGCTGCCGGAGTAGTACAGGTAGTAGCGGTCGTTGGGGTAGGAAGTCTTGTACGGGCACAGCGAGGCTTCGAACGGAACGCCGTGCGCCTTCAGCCACTCGATCAGTTCCGGGCTCTCGTCGACGAACCGGCGCAACGTCTCGGGGGCGACCGCGTCGCCGACCTCGCGCTCGAGGTAGGCGTACATGGCCTCCGGGGTGTCCTCCACCCCGGCCTCCCGTTGCACGGAGGTGCCGCCGCCCGCGTAGATGATGCCGCCCGACAGCGCCGACGTCCCGCCTCCGGCGAAGCGTTCGAGCACGAGCACCTGCGCGCCCGCCTCGGTCGCTTCCAGCGCGGCCGCCGCCCCCGCGGCGCCGTATCCGACCACGACAACGTCGGTGGCCAGGTCCCATTCGAGGCCCATGTTCTTAACTCCGGTCTGAAACTGAAACAAGTTTCCTCGACAAACGGAACGTCGAGCAAGTCTTCTGCCACACAACATAGACCAATGGCGCGTCCATTCTATAACGTGTTCTACATGACTGATCGGGAATACGACGTGGTGGTGGTCGGCAGCGGCGCCGCCGGCATGACCGCCGCCCTCACCGCGGCCCACAACGGCCTGAGCGTGGTGGTCATCGAGAAGGCCGCGCACTACGGCGGGTCGACCGCGCGCTCCGGCGGCGGCGTGTGGATCCCGGGCAACAAGGCGCTGCGCGCGTCCGGTCGGCCCGACGACCGCGAGGACGCACGGACCTACCTGCACAGCATCATCGGCGACGTCGTCCCCTCCGAACGGGTCGACACCTTCATCGATCGCGGGGCCGAAGCGCTGGACTTCGTGCTCGATCACTCGCCCCTGAAGATGACGTGGGTGCCCGGCTACTCCGACTACCATCCCGAAGCGCCGGGCGGGCGGCCCGAGGGGCGCTCGTGCGAGCCCAAGCCGTTCGACACGAAGATCCTCGGCGACGAGCGGTTCAACCTGGAGCCGCCGTACGCGAAGGCTCCGCTGAACGTGGTGGTCATGCAGGCCGATTTCGTCCGGCTCAATCTGATTCGGCGGCATCCGAAGGGCATGCTCCGGGCCATGCGCGTCGGCGCGCGCACCTACTGGGCCAAGTTCACCCGCAAACACATCGTCGGCATGGGGCAGGCCATCATCGCGGGCATGCGCAAGGGGCTCATGGACGCGAACGTGCCGCTGTTGCTGAACACCCCGATGACCGACCTCGTGGTGACCGACGGCGTCGTCACCGGCGTCCGCGCGCTGCACGAGGGCGAGCCGGTCACCTTCACTGCCCGCTACGGCGTCGTCCTGGGCAGCGGCGGTTTCGAGCACAACGCGGAAATGCGCACCAAATACCAGCGCCAGCCCATCACCACCGAGTGGACCACCGGCGCGGCCGCCAATACCGGCGACGGCATCCAAGCGGGCATGGCGGCGGGCGCGGCCATCGGTTTCATGGAGGACGCCTGGTGGGGGCCGACCATCTTCAAGGGCGGCAAACCGTGGTTCGCGCTGGCCGAACGGAACCTGCCCGGCAGCATCATGGTGAACGCCGACGGCAAGCGATTCGGAAATGAGTCCGCTCCTTACGTCGAGGCGGTGCACACCATGTACGGCGGCGAGTACGGGCAGGGCGAGGGGCCGGGCGAGAACATCCCCGCGTGGCTGGTGTTCGACCAGCGCTACCGGAACCGCTACATCTTCGCCGGGCTACAGCCCGGTCAGCGTTTTCCGTCCCGGTGGATGGAAAACGACTTCATCGTCAAGGCCGACAGCATCGAGGAATTGGCAGGCAAGATCGACGTGCCCGCCGACGAGTTGGCCGCGACCGTCAGCCGCTTCAACGGCTTCGCCGAGACCGGGAAGGACGAGGACTTCGGCCGCGGCGACAGCCATTACGACCGGTACTACGGCGATCCGACCGTGCGGCCCAACCCGTGCCTGGCCGCGCTGGTGGAGGGCCCGTACTACGCCGCCAAGATCGTGCCGGGCGATCTGGGCACCAAGGGCGGACTGGTGGCCGACACCGCCGGGCGGGTGCTGCGCGAGGACGGCAGCGTCATCGAGGGGCTGTACGCGTCCGGCAACTGCTCCACACCGGTGATGGGCCACACGTATGCCGGGCCCGGCGCCACCATCGGTCCCGCGATCGCCTTCGGCTACCTCGCGGTGCTGGACATCGTCAAGCGCAAGAAGGAGCAGCCCGCAGTCACCGCGGCAGAGGCCTGACGGTCGCCCTCGGCTACAACTGGGGCGCCGAGCACGAGCCATACCGCGACCCGCCCATCCCACCGACCGGACGACGCACTGGCGAGCCGCGTTCGCGCCGAGCAGGATCGAACCGAAGGCGCAGCTATTTCCGGCGCGGCCTCGGGCGCGGCGCGGTAGATCCGGATCGATCCACATTCATGCACAAGGAGAACTGATGCCCATCGACCCGAAGATCGCGCTCGGCGCGGAGCTGCCGAGCCGGGAGTTCGCCTGGACCCCGTCGGACGTGCAGCTCTACCAACTGGGCCTCGGCGCCGGCACGCGCTGGACCGAGCCTGCCGAGTTGCGCTACCTCGACGATCGGGAACCGCAGGTGCTGCCGACCTTCGCCACCGTGGCGGCGACCGTGCACGAGACCGAGCCACCCAGGGTGAGCTTCCCCGGCGTCGAGATCGATCTGGCGAAGGTGGTGCACGGTCACCAGGAGGTCGAGGTGCACCGGCCGATCCCGGCCGCGGGCAAGGCGACCAAGGTCAGCCGGATCGCCGAGATCTGGGACAAGGGCTCGGCCGCGGTCATCGTGCAGGAGCACACCGTCACCGGCTCCGACGGAGCGCCGCTGTGGACCGAGCGCTCCTCGATCTTCGCCAAGGGCGAGGGCGGCTTCGGCGGCGAGCGCGGACCGAGCACCAAGACCGAACTGCCCGATCGCGCCCCGGATTTCGACGTCACCACCCCGACGCTGCCGCAGCAGGCGCTGCTCTACCGGATGTCCGGCGACCGCAACCCGCTGCACTCCGACCCCGAATTCGCCCGCGCCGCCGGATTCCCCGCGCCGATCCTGCACGGGTTGTGCACCTACGGCATCGTCTGCAAGACCGCGACCGACATCGTGCTCGACTCCGACACGAGCCGCGTCACCGGTTTCCGCGCCCGGTTCGCCGGGGTGCTCTACCCGGGCGAGACGATCCGCACCCGGATCTGGCGCGAGGACGACCGACTCGTCATCGCCGCAACCGTGGTCGAACGCGACGACGCGCCGGTCCTTGGGGATGTCGAACTGCGATTCCGGCCCGCCTGAGGAATCACTACACAGCTTCACCCGAGCGGCACAGGCAGGTGCGCGTCCGACAGCACTCGCACGAACGGCGGACGTGGCGCCTGAGGGCGCCAGTGCGGACGACTCCCGCCCCGCGCCGGTGCGGATGCCGGACGAAGAGCATCGGCGGTCAACGGCACGCGAGCGTCCCACGTTTCGTCGGCAGGTCGCGTCGCGGCGCTGGGGAGGGTTGGCCCGGCCGCTGTCCGCGTATCACGCGGGATCCGTCGGCGGAAGGGAGATGCCGACGGCACCGCAAGCACCACTGGGTAGTGGGAATGGTGCGCACCAGGCGAACCGAGATCTCGGCGTCACAGCGGCGGCAGCGGCCGTAACGTCCGGTGGAGATGAGCATGAGAGCTGCCTCGATGTCCGCCAGCGCTTGCCGTGCTGCCGCGGCCAGTTTGCTGTCGACCTCGCGTCTGGCCGCGTCAGCCGGGTCGGCGGGTTCACCTGCGCGGGCGATTACGGCTTCGAGTTCGGCCAGCTGTTG
Organism: Nocardia sp. NPDC051929; assembly: GCF_044548645.1. Taxonomy (NCBI): domain Bacteria; kingdom Bacillati; phylum Actinomycetota; class Actinomycetes; order Mycobacteriales; family Nocardiaceae; genus Nocardia; species Nocardia sp. NPDC051929. The sequence continues at coordinate 371,882 of NZ_JBIUCG010000001.1, forward strand.
CAGGCGGAAGCGGCGTTGCTGCAACAGGGCGGCGCGCAGCACGGGTAGCTGTTCGCTGAGGCTTGCGCGTGAAACGGGGTGTGCGTGGGTCATCGTCGACTCCAGGGCTGGTTGGTGGTCAATGCTCGGCCGCGGCGGGTGTGAGCGCGATGCTCGCGGTGCGGATGCCGGGCACGGTGCGGGTCAAGGCGACGGCGATGCGTCGTTCGGATTCGTCGGCGAACCGGCCGTAGACGGTGGCGTCGCCGTCGTCGACGGTGACCTGCCAGCGCCGCGCGCCGCGGTATTGATCGAGCAGGCGCTGCGCATCGGCCGCGAGCGCGTCGTCCGGGGTGAGCATGAGCCGCAGCGCGTCGCCGCGGCTGAACATGCCGACCACGCGGTCCTCGGCGTCGACGACCGGCAGACTGCGTAGTCCGTGGGTCACCAGCCTGCTCATACCCTCGGCCAGTGCCGCGGTCTGGGGCAGGGCGACCGCCGGCGTGGTCATCACCGCGCCGACAGCGTCGTCGAGTTCTCCGGACCGCAAGAGGTCACCGCTGGTGAGCATTCCGATGAGGCGGTCGTCCCCGTCGAGCACGGGCAGCGCCGCGTACCGCAGTTCGGCGAGCATCAGCGCCGCATCGCGCGCCGTATCCTCGCGCCGAACGGTGGTGACCGGCCTCCGCATCACCTCACGTACCTGCATGTTCCTCACTCCGATACCTCCTTTCCGGCTCAACCCCATGGTGGCGTGGCGGCGAGGCGATCGATTGCGCTGATCGGACAATCGGAGGGCGGAGAGTTGTGGCGACGGCACAGCGGGCCGGGTCAGTCGGTGTCGGCGACGGCGAGTTCGATCATCATGGCGAGACGTTTGCGCGGATCGTCCAAGCCGAGATCGGTCACCTCCGCCATCTTGCGCAGCCGGTTGCGGACGGTGTTCTCGTGCACGCCGAGCTGCGCGCTCGCCTGGGCCGAGTCGCCCTGCGCCTGCAACCAGGCGCGCAGCGTAGCCACGTACTGGGTGGAGTGCGCGCGGTCGTGGCGCCGTAATTCCGACACCGGTCCCCGCGCCGGGGTGCGTCCGGAAAGTCCTGCGGTGCGCAATCGCTGTAGCAGGATCTCGTCCCACGACTCGTCGTAGGCGGGAGGCTCGGCCGCCGCGGGCCGGGCCTCGTGCAGCGCCAGGCACTCGTCGGCTTCTCGGCGCGCCGACGCCAATTCCGTGGCCCGTGCGAGACCGCTGACGCCGGCCGTCAATGTCATCCCCACGGGCAGCGCGGCCTGTAACTCACCGACCCAGCGGCGTGCCGCCGCAGCGGAATCAGCGGGGAGCACGGTGTAGACGGTGTCGCCGACCAAGGCGCTGCGGGTCGAACGGGACCAGCCGAATCCGGTCGTCGCTCGCTCGAAGATCAACAGCAGCGCGGCGTGCCGCTCGTGCGCGTCTCGATCCCGCAGCGCGATCACCCGCAAGTTCTCCGGCGCCAGCCCCAGTCTGCTGGCCACCGTCGCCGCGTCCGCCGCACCCTCCAGTAGACGAATGACCAGATCGGCTTCCACCTGACGCTCCAGGTCCGCGCTGGCTCGCGACCGCAGCAGGTGCAAGGCCACCGTGCGCGCACCATCGGCCAAGGCCGTGCGCCGGGCCCCGCGTAACGGCGCCGGGCACGACACCCATATCGACCCCAGCAGTTGCCTGCCCACCCGCACGGCCACGACCATCCGCCCCGTCACACCGCGTTCGGCGTCCGCGGCGACGAACAACGGCTCATCCGAGGCGGCCAAATGCGCGAAGACACCGCGCGCGTCGAACAGGGCCCGCAACCACGGCGGCATCTCCCTACCGAGGATCGTCTCGACGCGGGCGGGATCGAGGTGCTGCTTCGGCTTCGAATACGCCAGCACCCGAGACCGCCGGTCCTCGATCGTCACCGCGCCCCCGACAGCGTCGGCCACGCTGTCGGCCAAGGCGAACAAATCGGTCGGGCCGCGACCGGCCTCGGTCTCGCGTCCTTCCAGCACCAATCCGTAAACGACCGCGGCAAGCTCGCTCCAGGCCACCGCGGGATCGACCACCAGCACCGCCACGCCATCGATATCCGGCTCGTGCTCGGTCTCCGCACCCCCACGAAAGACTGCGACGACAGCACCCGCCGAGACCGCCCATTCCACCACCTCCGACAGCGAGCGTGCCCCTATCCCCAGCAGCACGTCACCCGCTTCCACGGGCCCCTGATCGGCCGCGTGGATCACCACGCTGCGCAATCGGGTGGACCGGGGCACCGAACCCAACCGCAAGCGGATTCCGTAGCCACTCAGCACGTTCGCCAACCGGTCCAATGTCACCACGAGCCGCTCCGAAGCCGAGCCGACAGCGCTGCGCGCCCAGGCGACCGACGCGGCCCCCACAAGGTCGTGGACGTGGCGGTCATTCGATCGAACTCGGCGAACGTCATAAGACCTCCCGCGGTTGTCCATCTCCCTCGATCACGCCTGCGGAGCCTCAGCGGGGGACCTCGTCCGTCGGGACCGCCCTCGCACCACCGAACGGTACGCGCACGACCGTGTGGCTTTCGCGGTTCATACCGGCACGGTCTCGGCGCCGAGGGCTGTCGCCTCCGCGTCAGGCTTCGCCCGTCGCCGGAAGTTCGCGATCGCCGCGCCCGCGCCGGGCCGCGGCGCCCTGGATCACCAGCGCGTACAAAAGCAGCACGAGCACCGGCGCGGCCAGCGGCGCCCAAGCCAAGCGCAGCGGGACGAGAGCGGCGACGACGGCGACCGCCGTGAAGCCGACCGCACCGGTCACGGACGGGATCGTGGTCGGCACCACGCCGTGCGGCGCGGTCACCGTGGCGGCGTTGAGCAGATAGGTCGTGGCCACCAGACCCGTCGCCGCGGAAGCGAGCACACCCGCGTCGGCGACCGCGAGCACGGCGAGCGCGAGCAGCACCGCGCAGACCGCCAGCGGCCGCAGCCACCAGCCGAGCGCGACGAAGACCAGGGCGGGAATGCCGATCCACGGCTCCAGCAGCGCCACCGACGCCACCAGCAGCACCCCGGAGAGAACGGCGAGGAATCTGGTCATCGGCGCACCCGTACGGTCCTGCGGTGCTCCGGCAGCACCCGCATGATCTGGTCCAGGCGCGCGTCTTCCGGCCACGCGACGATGTCGACGCCGACGGTGCCCATGTCCCGGTACATCGCCGCGCGCTCGAGCTGCCACATCTTGGCCAGGATCGGGTCGAGGTCCTCACGGAACGGCGTGCCGCGCAGGACGTCCACCACGACCACCACGTGCCCGCGCTTGCGCAGATCGATCAGCGCGAGCGCGAACTGTGTGTCCAGCAGGGTGGAGAAGGCCACCACGATCGCGCCGAGCGGCACGGCGGAGTGCGGCGCGAGGGTGCCGGTGGTCGGGATGTGTTCGTCGCCCACGTCGAGCACGGTGTCCACGATGCGGTAGAACTGGCGCCGCCCGATGTCCGGCCGCAGCCAGCGCGGCGCCTGGCCCAAGCAGACCACCGCGGTCCGGTCGCCCGCCTGCAAGGTCGACTGCACCACCTGCGCCGCGCCGCGCACCGACAGCTCCAGCGAATCGGTCGCCGGTCCCGGCGCTTGCTGCGAGGTGTCCACCAGCACAACGACATCCGCGGAACGATTGGTCAGCCGCTCGGTGACGTACAGCCGCCCGCGCCGCGCGCTCACCGGCCAGTTCACGATGCGCAGCTGGTCGCCGGGGGCGTAGGCGCGGATGTCCGCGTACTCGACGCCGGGACCGTGCCTGCGGGTCAGGTGGGTGCCGAGCCGCTCGGGAAGTTCGGTGCGCGGCAACCGCATTCGCTGCGGATCGGTGATCGGGTACACGAACAGCTCCCCCGCGGGCAGCACCGCGGTGGCGACGGCGAGCCCGGCGGGGCTCAGCGCCGAGACCCGCACCGACATCGGGTAGCGCCCCCACCTGGCCGCCGAGAGCGCGAGCCGCAACCCGGCGGGCGCGATTCCGGAATCGCCGGCCTCCTCGATCTGGATCTCCAAGCCGGCCGAACGCTCCGGCTTCAAGCGCAGCAGCGCATGCCCTTTCTCCACGAAGGCGGCGACGGTCAGCGTCACCTCCTCGGTCTCGAAACAGCGCAGCGTGCCGCCGCCGTCGACCTGGATCCTGGTCGAGGACTGCTGCCACGGCGCGGTTGCCAGCACGCCGAGCAGCGGCGCGGCGAACACGAGCAGTTGCCACCGGCCGAGGACCACCGCGAGCACCAGGGCCGCGGCGGCGCACCCCGCGAGCATGAAGACCAGCGGTGCGGGTCGCCACCGCAATTCGGCGTCGACCGCGGAACTGGCGTCGCGGTGCCTCATGTCACGGTGGCGCGCGGTACCGGCAGACGGCGCAGCAGTTCGGTGATCACGTCCTCGCCGCGGATGCGGCGCACCCACATCTCCGGCCGCAGCGTGATCCGGTGCGCCATGGCCGGGATCGCCAGCGCCTTGACGTCTTCGGGAATCACGTAGTCGCGGCCGAGCAGCAGAGCCCGCGCCCGGGACATCTGCACCAGGTCCAGTTCCGCGCGAGGGCTGGCGCCGACCTCGACCTGAGGGTGCCCTCGGGTCGCCGACGCCAGCGCGACGACATAGCTCACCACGTCGGGGTGCACGGTCACGTACTCGACGGATTGCCGCATCTCCAGCAAACCGTTGGCGTCGACGACCTGGTTGACCTGCGGCACCTGCGCCCCGCGCTCCAGTCTGCGGCGGATCATCTGCGTCTCGTCGTGCTCGGACAGGTAGCCCAACCGCAGCTGGATGGCGAAGCGGTCGAGCTGCGCTTCCGGCAGCGGGTAGGTGCCCTCGTACTCGATCGGGTTGTCGGTGGCCAGCACGATGAACGGTTGCGGCAGCAGGAACGTCTCGCCGTCGATGCTGACCTGTCCCTCGGCCATCGCCTCCAGCAGCGCGGCCTGTGTCTTCGGCGGTGTGCGGTTCACCTCGTCGGCCAGCAGCACGTTGGTGAACACCGGCCCGCGACGGAAGGTGAACCGGCCCGAGGACATGTCGTAGATCGTCGAACCGAGCAGATCCGCGGGCAGCAGGTCCGGGGTGAACTGCACCCGGGTGAACTGCAACCCGAGCGCGGCCGCGAACGATCTCGCGATGAGCGTCTTGCCGAGACCGGGTAAGTCCTCGATCAGCACATGCCCACCGGACAGCACCGCGATCATGATCAACTGCAACTCGTCCTGCTTGCCGACCACGACCCGGGACAACTCCCGGAGCACGGCCTCGCTGCGCTGGATGGTCATGTCCATCGGCATGGTCATGTGTGTACCCGCACTTGCCTCAACCCATTTCACATTCTCTGCAGGCGGCTCAGGATCTCGTCCAGCGCCGCACGTCCCGGTGCCCTGCCGGCTTGATCACGAAGGGCCGAATTGGCCGGGTCCACCCAGCGCCACAGTTCCGGCCCGAACTGGTGGACACCCGCCGCCTCGACCGCTCTGCGGTTCTTCGCCACCCGCTGGCCGCTGGACAGCTCGAACTCCTTGGCCAGCAGAGGACGCAGGTGCCGGTCCCAATCGGCACGACTGCCGTCCGCCCGGTCGGCGAGCATCTCCGCCCTGGCGTGCCAGCGCTGCAACATCTCGGCCGGGCCGTTCTCCATGTCGTCGAACTCGTCGGCGTCCCCGGCCTCGGCGCGTTCGAGCAGCGACCAGATCAGCCAGCCCAGCGCCACCGCGACCGGGATGCCCGCGACAATCGGCAGCAGCCCGCGGGCGCGCTCGACGGCGACCAGCTCGATCACCGCGATGACGATCACCCCGGTGATCACCACCCCCATCCGATTCACGCGATGTCCTTTCTCACCCGGCCGGTCACGCGGGCACCTCCCCTTGCAGATCGGCGAGCACGATGCGCAGCAGTTGCTCGGCTCGCATGCGCTGCCATTCGAGCATGGCGTGCGGGCTGAACCTGGCCTCCTCGAACAAGGCGACCAGTTCGCGGGCGGACGCGTCGTGCAGCGCGCCGCGTTCGAACGCGCGGGCCAGCACTTCCATCGGGGTGTCCGAGGCGAGCGGAGCGGCGGCGCGGTCGGAGGCGAGGCCGCGCTCCATCGCGACGTAGCAGGCGATGATCGCGGTGCGCGGGTCCTGGCCCGGGGCGTTCATCGCGGCCAAGCCCAGCTCGGCCGCGCGGGCCAGCGAGTCGGCCACGGTGGGCGTCGGCGCGACCCGGGGCGCCTGCGCCGGGACGGGCTTGCGCCGGGACGACACCGCGACCACGACCAAACCGCTCATCGCCACCGTCACCAGGCCCGCGGCCGCGATTCCGGCCAGCACCAGCGCCGTTCCGGTCAACTCCGCCGACCTGGGCTCGCGTTCGGCGGGCGGCGGGGTCCCCTGCTCCGGCGCGGCGCCCGTGGTGGTGGCGGGGGTCGCCGGGCGCGCGGGTTCGCTCGGCCTGCCTGCGCCGATGAAGTAGATCGCCGTCACAGCCGCGAACAGCACGCCGAGCAGCGCGAGCGCACCGAGCACTGCCAGGCCCACGCGCCCCAACCGCCACTGCTTGCGCTCGTCCGCGCGTTCGGGCTCCGGCATGGCCAGCGGCAACCGGTGCTGGCTGGCGATGACGCCCGCCAGCAGGATGACGATCGATACGGTCAGCAACACGGGCATCAGAGCGACCGACAACGCGGACGGGACTTGCCTGCGCGACTCGCTCTCCGTGATTCCTGGGATGTATCCGTGCAATGCGATGGCGGCAAAAGCCAGCAGCGTGATCAGCACGATCACGCGCGATATCGGCGCTCGCGCCCTGGCCACTGCGTTACCACCAAATCTGAGTACTCCACAAAACAGCCACATAGTTACATGCCGGGCGGTCCGCTCGGGATGGAATGGAATACTTCGCAGTCCTTCCTCCTAAACCGCAACTGTGCGGGGAGGCGGCGGGTCGGCCATCGCGACGGTGACTACCGGACGATTTCGGCCGAGGATTGGGACAATGCACAAAGCCGACTTGTCAAACGTGAGATATCCGGCACTTCCCGCACCTCCCGCACCAGCTCGCCGAGCGCTGCGGACGCGATGACGGTGAGTGCACGATCGGCGTCGTAGAGCACGTCGACGACGTTCACGAAACGCATCGTCCAGTCGGGCGGAACTGTGCGCAGCGGTGGTACATCCCGGATTTCCCAGCGCGGAAAACGTTGTGCCAGCGCAACATAATCCGCCGCGGAGGTTGGGGTCCCGCACAATGCGGCGAAGTCGATGACGAGTGCGCCTCCGTCCGTCGCAATCGCCCGCAAACTTCTGGCACCGAGGGATATCTCGACGATCGATTCGATTTCCCGTTGTGTCGCATCATTATTGCGGGAGGACGAAGCCGACAACGCTTCCACGGTCATGTGCCATCGGGGCGCCACGACGTATCGCCCGGCCGCGAATCCGGTACCGGCGCCCCGGGCACCGAGGGTCCGATAGTCGATCGCGCCGTCGACGGCGACCACGTCCATGTTCGCGAGAATTCGCTCGATCGTCGGCACGAACCGGTCGTGGAACAACGGATTCGGCAGCAGCTCGGCGGGCGGATAGTTCGACGTCACCACCAGCGCGACGCGGCGGGCGAACAGCGCGTCGAGCAGCCGGGCGAACAGCATCGCGTCGCCGATGTCGTGGACGTGGAATTCGTCGAAGCAGACCAGCAGGGCGTCGCCGAGCAGCGCGTCCACCGCGGCATCGATCGAGCCGGACGCGTGCGCCGCGGCGTGCAGGCTCGCGAAGAACTGGTGAAAGTGGTAGCGCCGCTTGCGTTCCGATGCCACCTCGGCGAAGAACCGGTCCATGAGCATGGTCTTGCCGCGCCCGGGCCTGCCGTGGAGGTAGACGCCACGGCTCCGTCGGCTCGGCCTGCCGCGCCGATCGACCAACTCGCGCAACCGCGCCGCCGCCCGCGCCTGCTCGGCATCCCACCGTAGTTCCACGGCACCTCCAAAGTCCTCTACATTTGTAGAGGACGAGGCCGCGCGGCGGCCAGGAAGGGTGATCATGTCCACAGGCGACCGGCGTGCGCTCCTCGTCGACACGGCCATCGAAGTGATCGCGGCACGCGGCCTGCGCGCGCTCACCCACCGCGCGCTGGACACGGAACTGGGCCTGCCCGCCGGTTCGGCTTCCTACTACTTCCGCACCAAACGCGCCCTCATCGAGGCCATCGTGGAGCGGATCACCACCCGCACCCGCGACGATTTCGCCGCTGCCGCGTTGACGCCGACCGCCGACCGGCAACCGGTCGCGGAAGCCATCGCGGCCTGGCTGGACCGGCTACTCGCGCAACGGCGCGGTCACCTGATCGCACGGCACGCTCTGCTGATCGATCTGCTGGACGATCCCGACCTGCATCCCCGGCTGGTGCGCAGCCTGTTCTCCATCGACCGCGCCCGCGACCTGTTCCGCGCCATGGGCGCGCCCGATCCGGATATCCGGGCTGCGGATTTCGTCGCCGTCATCGAGGGAGCCGTCTTCGACCGCTTCGCGGGCAATCGCACCGCCCTGCGCCCGGACACGCCGGAGAGCGTCCAGCAGCTCGCCCGCGTTCTCGCCGCGCACTTGCGCGTGTGATCAGCTGGGCCAGCCCCGCTGGCTGTAGGTCACGCCGGTGAGGTAGCCGTGGATACCGGCGGCCGGATACGGAATGAGGGTTTCCGGAAGGTTCGCGAGCGAGAACCACCGCAGCTCGTAGGACTTGTCCGGCTCGCGGTTGACCGGCTCGCCCGACCAGCGGCGCGTCTCGAAGAACAACCCGACCCGGGCTTCCCGTTCGGACTCGACGACGTGCGCGGAATGGACGTGCCGCAGATCCGCCGGATCGATCACCACACCGACCTCTTCGTGCGCTTCGCGGACCACCGCGGCGAGCACCGACTCCCCCACCTCGAGCTTTCCGGCGGGCAGGTGCCACAGCCCGTCGAACTCGTCCGCGCTGCGCCGCCTGCTCAGCAATAATTCCGCGCCGCGCAGCAGCAACACATGCACATCCACCAAATGCCTGGCCACCACTTGCCCCAAGCTACGCGCCACCCCCCGCACCGGCGGCGGTTCGCACACCCGTCAGCACTCCGGACCCACCATGACGGGTGCCGGAGTGCTGAAGCAGGCAGGCGCGGCCGACCTGATCAGTCCGCACTGAGGACGAGGCCGGAGGTCGGCACGCCGGTGCCCGCGGTGACCAGGATGTTGGTCAGGTCGGCGACCGGGTTGACCGAGACGCCGCGGATCTGGCGCACCGCCTCGGCGATGCCGTTCATGCCGTGGATGTACGCCTCGCCGAGCTGGCCGCCGTGCGTGTTGAGGGGCAGGCGTCCGCCGACCTCGATGGCGCCGTCGGCGATGAACTCCTTCGCCTCGCCCCGGCCGCAGAACCCGAGTTCCTCCAGTTGCATGAGGACGAACGGGGTGAAGTGGTCGTACAGGATGGCGGCCTGCATGTCCTCCGGACGCAACCCGCTCTGCGCCCACAGCTGCTCACCGACCAGGCCCATCTCCGGCAGGCCGGTCATGGCGTCGCGGTAGTAGCTGGTCATCACGTACTGGTCGGCGCCGGAACCCTGGGCGGCCGCGGCGATGACGGCGGGCCGCTGCGGCAGGTCGCGAGCCCGCTCGACGCTGGTGACCACGATCGCGACGCCGCCGTCGGACTCCTGGCAGCAATCCAGCAGGTGCAGCGGCTCGGCGATCCAGCGGGAATTCTGATGATCCGCCAGCGTGATCGGCTTGCCGTAGAAGAAGGCCGCGGGGTTCACCGCGGCATGCTTGCGGTCGGCGACGGCCACGCGGCCGAAGTCCTCGCTGGTGGCCCCGTAGACGTGCATATAGCGCCGGGCGACCATCGCGACCTGCGCGGCCGGGGTGCCCAGCCCTTGCGGGTAGGACCAGCCCGCGTCGATGCCCGACGAGGTGGGCGCGGTGGCCAGCGCCGTGGAGAACTGCCCGAACCGCGACACCGACCGCTCGTTGAACGCGCGGTAGGCCACCACGACGTCCGCGACGCCGGTGGCCACCGCCATGGCGGCCTGCTGGATGGTGGCACAGGCCGCGCCGCCGCCGTAGCCGATGTGGCTGAAGAACTTCAGCTGCGGAATGCCGACCGCCCTGGCCACAGCGGCCTGGGTGTTGGTGTCCATGGTGAACGTGGTCAGGCCGTCCACGGCGGCGGGCGTCAGGCCCGCGTCGGCCAGTGCGGCGGTGACCGCCTCGGCGGCCAGGCGCAGTTCGCTGCGTCCGGAGTCCTTGGAGAAATCCGTGGCGCCGATGCCGACGATGGCCGCACGGCCGGAAATCTTCTGCTCAGACATCGGCCCTCCGCAACGCGATGACGGCCGTAGCCGTGATGTGGTCGCCGAGGCTGTCCTTGCCGACCACGTCGATGTGTATGTCGTCGCCCTCCAACGCGGTCACCGTGCCGGTCAGCGTCAGCGTGTCTCCGGCGTACAGCGGCACGCCGAGGCGCAGCGCGATCGACTTGACGACGGCGCGCGGGCCCGCCCAGTCGGTGACGAAACGCTGCACCAAGCCGGTGTCGGTGAGGATGTTGACGAAGATGTCCTTCGAGCCGCGGGCGACGGCCTTGTCCCTGTCGTGGTGCACGTCCTGGAAGTCCCTGGTGGCCAGGGCGGTGCTGATCACGAACGTGGGGTCGGCGCCGATCACCAGCTCGGGCAGCACCGTGCCCACGCGCACGGCGGCGCTCACGAGACCACCTGCCAGACCGGCAGTGTCGCCTCGTCGTCGAGCTTCTCGAAGCCCACCTCGACCGGCAGACCGATCCGCACCTCGGCCGGGTCGATGCCGCGCAGTTCACCGAGCATGCGCACGCCTTCCTCCAGTTCGACCAGCGCCACCACGAACGGCAACTGCCGCCCCGGCACCTTCGGCGCGTGGTGCACGACGTAACTGAACACGGTGCCGCGCCCGGAGGCGACGACGTAATCGGTCGGTTTCGACTTGTCCTGCCAGATGGCGGGAATGGGCGGATGCCGCAGCGAGCCGTCCGGCAGCCGCTGGATGCGCAGCTCGCCCGCTTTCGTTCCTTCCCAGAAGAATTCGGTGTCCCAGGAGACCAGCGGCTTGACCCGCGCGCCCTCCGGGGCTTTCGGCGCGGCGGTGCCGGGAGCGAATTTCAGCAGCCGGAACAGCATCTCGGCGACCACCTCGTCGCCGACCCGCCAGGTGGTCTGGAAGGTGACGAACCATCCCTCACCCAGCGCGGTGCGCTTCGGGCCGCGGATGTCCGACAGCGTGCTGGTGACCGAGACCTGTTCGCCGACCGCGAGGTAGCGGTGGTAGGTCTGCTGACAATCCGTGGCGACCACGGAGGTGTAACCCGCGGCATCGAGCAGTTCCGTGGCCGACCCCATCGGGTCGTCTGCGGGACGAGAACCGTTGAGCCCGAACATGGTCCACACCTGGGCCATGGCGGGCGGCGCGACGATGCCTGGATGTCCCGCCGCGCGCGCCGCCTCCTCGTCGACATAGATCGGATTGGCGTCGCCGAGCGCCTCGACCCAGTTGTTGATCATCGGCTGGTTCACCGGATCGCGCCCGAAACGGGGCGCGCTCGCACCCGCCGCCTTGATGGCCTCGGCTGCGGCGACGATCGCTTCCGGAGTAGTGGTTTCCGGCACGCGCGGCTCCTTCACTCGTTATCGGGGTACTCGCGGCAACCGCAGACCGGACGAGGCGACCAGTTCGCGCATCACCTCGTTGACGCCACCGCCGAAGGTGACCACGAGGTTCTGCTTGGTCCTGCGGTCCAGCCAGGTCAGCAGCTCGCCGGTGGCCGGGTCGGCCGGGTCGCCGTAGCGGCCGACGATCTCCTCGGCGAGCCTGCCCGCCTCCTGGAGCGATTCGGTGGAGTAGACCTTGGTCGCGGACGCGTCGGCGATCACTTGCGCCTGGTCGCCGTCCACAGTCGCGGCGACCTGCCAGTTCAGCAGTTCGTTCAACCGGACCATGGCGTGGATGCGGCCCAGCGCCCTGCGCACGTCGAGTTCGGCGAGCACGCCGCGCGGTTGCGCCCAGTCGCGCACCCGGTCGTAGAGCTGCTCGATCTTGCCGGACGGCCCCAGGCTCACCCGCTCGTGGTTGAGCTGCGTCGTGATCAGCTTCCAGCCCCGGTTCTCCTCGCCGACCAGCATGTTCGCCGGGACGCGCACGTTGTCGAAATAGGTCGCGTTGGTGTGGTGAGCGCCGTCGCAGGTGATGATCGGCGTCCACGAGTAGCCGGGGTCGGTGGTGTCCACGATCAGGATCGTGATGCCGCGGTGGCGCGACTCGGTCGAGCCGGTGCGGCAGGCCAGCCAGACGAAGTCGGCCTCGTGCGCGCCCGTGGTGAAGATCTTCTGCCCGTTGACGATCCAGTCCCCGGACTCGTCACGCACCGCCGAGGTGCGCAGCGAGGCGAGGTCGGTGCCCGCGTCCGGCTCGGAGTAGCCGATCGCGAAATGGACGTCGCCGGAGAGGATTCCGGGCAAGAACCGCCGCTTCTGTTCCTCGGTGCCGAACTGCTGCAAAGTCGGTCCGACGGTCAGCAGCGTCACCAGCGGGAGCGGGACGTCGGCCCGGACCGCCTCGTTGAAGAAGATCTGCTGCTCGACCGGCCCGAAGCCTTGGCCGCCGTATTCCTTGGGCCAGCCGACGCCGAGCCAGCCGTCGCGGCCCATCCGGCGCACCACGGCGCGATAGGCGTCACCGTGCCGGTTCACCGCCATCTCGGCCTCCTCCTCGGGAGTCACGAGATCGGCGAAGTAGGCACGCAATTCGTCGCGCAGCCGGCGTTGCTCGGTGGTCAGGTCGATGAACATCTCGCCCCCAATCGGTCGAGCCGGAACGACGCGCCGCCGAGCCAGCGAGCGATGTCCTTGGCTTGTGAGTAGTAGCGATGCATCGGGTGGGTCACGTCCACGCCGAGGCCGCCGTGCAGGTGATGGCACTTCTGCATGGCCGCGGGAAGTTCCGCGGCGACGGTGTAGGCGAGGATCTCCAGGTCGTCGTCGGTGCGCTCGCGATGCTCCCGGCTCGCGTCGGGCTGCGCCAGCGCCCAGTTCGCCGAGACCGCGGCCACGTGCAGGGTCCGCGAGACGACGTACAGGTCCGCGATCTGCTGGGCCACCGCCTGGAACTCGGCCAGCGGCCTGCCGAACTGATGCCGGGTGCGCAGATGCTCGGCGGTGAGCGTGATCGCGCCTTTGAGCAATCCGTCGGCCACCGATCCGATCGAGGCGAGCGCCAGCCGGTGCAGATCGGCGAGACCGACCGGCCACAGCTGGTCGGCCGGAATCTGCACCTGGTCCAGCCGGACCGTGTACTCGGGAATGCCGCCGGAGACCGGCGTCGGCGTGCGGGTCAGGCCGACGGCCTGCGCGTCCACCACGGCGATACCGGCGTCGGTCGGCACGAGCAGCCAGCTCGCCTCCTCCGCGTACGGCACCGCCACCTTGTGCCCGGTGATGCGCACCGTGTCGCCGCTGACGACGGCGGTGGTCTCCGGCTCGCGGACGAACGGCGCCCCCGGTTCGCTCAGCGCCGCGGTGAGCACCGCGCCCTCGGCGACCCCCGGCAGCACGAGCGACTGCACGCGCTCCGGCGCGCAGGCCACCAGCGGCAGCACGCCCAACCCCAGCGTCGACAGCGCCGGCACCGCCACCGCGTCGGTGGCCAGTTCGGTGAGCAGCGCCGACACCTCGAGCAGCCCCATCCCATCGCCGCCGAACCGTTCCGGCAACGCGACGACGAGCAGGCCGGAGTCGGCCAGCTTCGGCCACAATCGCATGTCGCGCGCCGGTTCGCGCTCCAGCAAGCTCACGACGACCTCGGCCACCGCGTCCTGGCCCTCGTCCCTGGTGAAGTCCACGCTTGTCTCCCGATTGGCTGTAGGGCTAGCTGTCCGCGTCACGAGGCAGCCCCAGAATCCGCTCGGCGGCCACGGTGAGCAGGATCTGCTCGGTCCCGCCCGCGATCGACAGGCAACGCGTGAGCAGGAACTCCTTGGTCACCTCGGAGTCCTGCGCGCCGAGCGGGCCCGCCGCCTCCGCGGCGAATTCCGCTACCGCTTGGCGGTGGCGCACGCCGACCAGCTTGCGCACGCTGCTCTGCGCGCCGGGGTCACCGCCCGCGAGCATCTTCACCGCGGCGCGTTGCTCGAGCAGCAGGCCCGCGATCGCCTCGGCCACGAATCCACCGAGCCGGTCGTTCACCAGCTCCGCGCCGGGGCCGGTGGCGGGCGATTTCGCGATCAGCTCTTCGAGTACCGGACCGATGCCGTTGCCACCCATGGCGACTCGCTCCGTCGACAGCGTGGAACGGGCGATCTTCCATCCGTTGTTCAGCGCGCCGACCACGCAATCGTCCGGCACGAACACGTCGTCGAGGAAAACCTCGCTGAAACGCGCCTCTCCGGTGATCTGCACCAGCGGGCGCACCTCGAGCCCGGCGCTGTGCATATCGACCAAGAAGTACGTGATGCCGCGGTGTTTGGGCGCGTCGGGATCGGTGCGCGCCAGGCAGATCGCCCAGTTCGCCTTGTCGCCCAGCGATGTCCACACCTTTTGCCCGCGCAGCACCCAGCCGCCGTCGGTCTTTTTCGCGGTGGTGCGCAACGCCGCCAGGTCGGAACCCGCCTCTGGTTCGCTGAACAGCTGGCACCAGACCACTTCGCCGCGCAAGGTCGGCCAGGCGAAGCGCTCGATCTGTTCCGGCGTCCCGTGCTGCAACAGTGTGGGGATCGCCCAGCCGCCGATGGCCAGGTCCGGCGCGGTGAGTCCGGCACGGCGCAGCTCCTCGGAGATGACCAGGCCGGTCATCGGGTCCGCGGCGCGTCCGTATGGCCGCGGCCAGTGCGGCATGACCAGGCCCGCGTCCACCAGCGCGGCACGCTGCCGGTCGGCGGGCAGCGCCGCGATCCGCGCGACCTCGGCGGCGAGTTCGTGCGCGCTGTCGCCGTCCACAGCGGCCACGCCTTCCTCGGCGAAGACCCGATCGGCCCCGGTGGTGCGCCGCAGGCCCCTGCGGGTCAGTTCGGTGACCCGAGCCCGCCAGTGCGCCGAACCGCCGAGCAGTTGGCGCAAGGCCGTGGCCCGGCGCAGATACAGGTGGGCGTCGTGCTCCCAGGTGAAGCCGATGCCACCGAGCACCTGAATACAGTCCTTCGCCGTCTCCACCGCGGCGTCCAAGGCGATGGCGGCCGCGATGGCGGCCGCGATCGGCAGTTCGGCTCCGCCGTCGTCCACGGCCGCCGCGACGTCGGCCGCGGCGGCGCGGATGAGTTCGGTGCGGCACAGCATCCAGGCGCAGATGTGCTTGACCGCTTGGAACGAACCGATCTTGCGGCCGAACTGCTCGCGCACCTTCGCGTACTCGACCGCGGTCTCGAGGCACCAGCCCGCGAGGCCGGACAGTTCGGCGGTGACCAGCGCGACGAGCAGGTCCCCTGCCGCGTGCGGCGCGACGAATACGCGTTCGGCGGGCACGCGCAGGTCGGCGCAGTGCACCCGCGCCAGCGGCGTGCTCGGATCCAGCGGCGCGAGCGCTTCCACCCGCAGGCCCTCGGCGTCGGGCGCGACCAGGCACCACCGCTGTCCTTGCGGTTGGTCGATCGGCAGCAGCACGGCGGTGCCTGGGGCGGCGCCGACGACGGAATCCCAGGTACCCGTGAGCAACACGCCGTCGCTCGCGACGGGTACGCTCACCGTCGAACCGACGACGAAGTCGAGCGCCACACCGCACGGCAGGTCCTCGTCGAGCTGTCCGGCGGTGATCAGATTGGCCAGAGCCGTCGCGAGCACCGGGCCGCCGACGAGATCGTGCGCCGCCTGTTCCACCAGCACGGCCAGATCGGAGACCGACCCGCCCGCACCTCCCGCGTCCTCGGCCACCGCGACCCGGAAGATCCCGATCTCGGCCAGCGCGGGCCAGTAGGCGCGCCAGAAGTCGGCCGCGCCGGCCCGCATTGTTGCAATCGGACGGACCGAAGCGGCCCATCCGCGCATCGACTCCTGAACGGCTTTATGCTCGTCAGTGGTGGCGATGGTCACACTCCATACCGCCTTTCCGGCGTGACTCCCACACCTAGAACATGTTCTAATATCCTAGCCGGGCGGAAGTCAAGAGACCGCCGCGGCCACACCGCGCACGCAGCCGACGAAACGACGTTTCCGGAAAGGACTTTCATCAATGGCCAGTCCGTCCCGATCGCAGCCAGCCGACCCGAGCGCGGGACGGCCCGCCGCCACGGTCACCACGCTCAGCGAGGACGAGCTGAGCTCGGCGGCGCAGCGCGAGCGGCGCAAGCGGATCCTGGACGCGACCTTGGCGCTCGCGTCCAAGGGCGGTTACGACGCGGTGCAGATGCGCGCGGTGGCCGAGCGCGCCGATGTCGCGGTCGGCACGCTGTACCGCTACTTCCCGTCGAAGGTGCACCTGCTGGTCTCGGCGCTGTCGCGCGAGTTCGAGCAGATCGAGGGCAAACGCAAGCCGCTTGCCGGGCAGTCCCCACAGGAGCGCATGCACCTGCTGCTCACCCAGATCACCCGGATGATGCAGCGCGACCCGCTGCTCACCGAGGCCATGACCCGCGCGTTCATGTTCGCCGACGCCTCGGCCGCCGCCGAGGTGGACCGGGTCGGCAAGGTGATGGACCGCGTCTTCGCCCGCGCGATGAACGACGGCGAGCCCACCGAACGCCAGCTGGCCATCGCGCGGGTGATCAGCGACGTGTGGCTGTCGAATCTGGTCGCCTGGCTGACCCGGCGTGCCTCGGCCACCGACGTGACCGAACGACTGGAACTGACCGTCGACCTCCTCCTGGGCGAACGCAACCAGTAAGCTCTAGCGGGATCTCTCAGCACACAGCGAGCGAATCAGCGCCCGGTCACCCCACCGGGCCCGAATAGCTCGTTGTGCTGCGACGAAGCTCACCCGCTCGGATCCCGTTGCCGTTAGCTGGGCAGATCTACCGGACACCGGTTCAGGTGTGCGTTATCGTGCGCACGCGAACCGGCGCGCTTCTGTGCGGCAAATTCAACACAGTATTGTTTTGCCCGCCCCCTGAAAAAACTCCTCCGATCACTAGGTTGGATGCGTGAGCGCACAGGATCTGCCACTGGAACTTCGCCGTGCACTGTCGACGGTCGCGCGCGTGCCACGGCTGTTGGTCGCATCGGACTACGACGGGACACTCGCGCCCATCGTGTCCGACCCGACCAAAGCCTTTCCCCATCGGGAATCGGTGAGCGCGTTACGAGCCCTCGCCGGCCTGACCGGGACCACTGCCGCCGTGATCTCCGGCCGCGCGCTGCGAGATCTCGCGGCGCTGTCCCGCCTTCCGGTCGAGGTGCAACTGATCGGCAGCCACGGCTCGGAATTCGACGTGGGCTTCGTGCACGCGATCGACAACGACGCCAAGCATCTGCTCCAAGAGGTGCAGACGGCCCTGAATCAGGTCGCCGCGGACAACCCCGGCGTCACCGTCGAGATCAAACCGGCCAGTGTCGCGTTGCACGTGCGCAACGCCAGCCCGGAGATCGGTCATCGCGCGCTGTCGCAGGTCCGGCTCGGTCCGGCGTGCTGGTTCGGCGTGCAGGTCACCGAGGGCAAGGCGGTCATCGAACTGGCCGTGGTGCAGACCGACAAGGGCACCGCACTGGACACCGTTCGGCATCAGGCGGGGGCCTCGGCCGCGGTGTTCTTCGGTGACGACGTCACCGACGAGAAGGCGTTCCGCGTGCTGTCCGGCCCGGACGTCGGCATCAAGGTCGGCGACGGCGAGAGCCTGGCCAAGTTCCGGGTGGACAGCACCGAGGCCGTGGCGTGCGCGCTGGCCTACCTGCTGGAGGAGCGCCGGACCTGGCTGGCGGGCGCGAGCGCGCCGCGCATCGAGCGGCTGACCATGCTGGCCAGCCCGCGCTCGGTCGCGCTGCTCACCCCGGACGCCACGGTGACCTGGTTCTGCCACCCCGAGCCCGATTCGGCCGCGGTGTTCGCCCACCTGCTCGGCGGCCCGCAGGGCGGCCACTTCACCATCGAGCCGGAGCGGCCGGGCCTGCCGCTGTCGCAGCGTTACGTCGACGGCACGATGACCGTCGAAACCCGTTGGGCCAAACTGCAAGTCACGGACTACCTGCCGCACGACGTAGCCCCGACCCGCACCGACCTCACCCGGGTGATCACCGGCGACGCGAAGGCCGTGGTCACCTTCGCCCCCCGCCCGGAGTTCGGCCAGGTGCCGGTGAACCTCGAGGCGCAGGAGGGCGGGCTGCGGGTGTACGGCACCAACGACCCGATCGTGCTGCGTTCACCCGGCGTGCGGTGGGAGATCGTCTCGGACGGTACCCACGAGTCGGCGCGGGCCGTCGTGGATCCGTCCAAGGGGCCGGTCGTGCTCGAACTGCGCTGCGGCACCGCCGATCTCGATCCCGCCCCGGCCAGTGAGGCGGAGCGGCGGCGGGAGGCGCAGCGGTACTGGTCGGATTGGGCGGGGACGCTCACACTGCCGCCGCTCAAGCCCGACCTGATGAAGCGCTCGGCGCTGACCCTGCGCGGCCTGGTGCACGCGCCGTCCGGCTCGATCCTCGCGGCCGCCACCACCTCGCTGCCCGAGGACATCGGCGGCGTGCGCAACTGGGACTACCGCTACTGCTGGCTGCGCGACGCGGCGCTGACCGCGCAGTCGCTGGTCTCGCTCGGCTCGCTCGCCGAGGCGGAGGACTACCTGGGCTGGGTGCACCGCGTGCTGGAGACCTTGCCCGGCCCCGAGCGGCTGCACCCGCTGTACACGCTGTACGGCGAGACGCTGCCGCCGGAGGCCTCGATCGACCAGCTACCCGGCTACGCCGGCTCCCGCCCGGTGCGCGTCGGCAACGCGGCCAACATGCAGGTTCAGCTGGACGTCTTCGGTCCGATCGTGGACCTCATCGCCACCCTGGCGCACGCCAGGGAGCTGCGCGGCGTCACCGATCCGGCGAACGTGCTGCCCGACGCCGACTGGGAGCTGGTGTGCGCCATGGTCTCGGCGGTGCAGCGGCGCTGGCAAGAGCCCGACCACGGCATCTGGGAGATCCGCGGCAACCCCCGCCACCACGTGTACTCGAAGGTGATGGGCTGGCTGACCGTCGACCGGGCGCTCACCCTGGCGCAGAAGTTCGATCGCGAGGCCGATCCGGCCTGGCCGGTGCTGCGCGACACCATCGCCGACGAGGTGAAGGCCAAGGGCTGGAACGACGAGGTGCAGTCCTACACCGCGGCGTACGACGGCACCGACCTGGACGCGGCGACGCTGCACATCGGGCTGAGCGGCCTGATCGACCCGTCCGACCCGCGCTTCGCGGCGACGGTCGTGGCGACCGAGGCCGAGCTGCGCAGCGGCTCGACGGTATACCGCTACCACCACGACGACGGCCTGCCCGGCGGCGAGGGCGGATTCCACCTGTGCGCGGCCTGGCTGGTCGAGGCGTACCTGCTGATCGGCAAGCGCTCCGACGCCGAGGCGCTGTTCGCCCAGCTGGTCGACGTGGCGGGCCCGACCGGGCTGCTCAGCGAGGAATACGACCCGGTGGCCGAACGGTCGCTCGGCAACCATCCGCAGGCGTACAGCCATCTGGGCCTGTTGCGCTGCGCGCAGCTGCTGGGGCAGCCGGTGGAGGCCGCGCTGGTCTGACCACGTAGGAGCCGAGGGCCCGCGAACGAGGAATCGTTCACGGGCCCTTCGCATTCGGTTTCCAGGTGGGCGTCGCATCCGAACGCTTGACGGCCCCTGCTAGAGTTAACGGGAACGATTTCCATTATGATCTAGAGCACGGCCAGGAGTACCCCACGTGAGAACCCGATTCGCCATCAGTTGCGCAGGTATCGCCGTGGGAGTCGTCTCCGCCCTGACGCTGACCGCCTGCGGCGGCTCCAACGACGACGGACGCCCGACCGTCGTCGCCTCCACCGACGTCTGGGGCGATATCGCCGCCGCCGTCGCGGGCCCCGACGCCGCCGTCCGGTCGCTGATCACCGATCCGTCCGCCGACCCGCACTCACACGAGACCTCCGCGGTCGAGTCGGCGGCGCTCAGCGATGCCGACCTCGTGGTCTACAACGGCGGCGGCTACGACCGGTTCGCCGAGAAGGCGGTGGCGGGCACGAACAAGCGCACCGTGGACGCGTTCGCCCTGCGGGCCGATCAGAGCGACAACAACGAGCACGTCTGGTACGACGTGCGCACCGTCGACGTGGTCGCCGACCGGATCGCCGCCCAACTCGGCGAACTGGACCCGGGCAAGGCCGCGGCCTACGCCGAGCGCGCGACGACGTTCAAGAACCGGCTCGCCGCGGTTACCGCCATCACCGGCGCACTCGCCGCCGAGCATCCGAAAACTCCGGTGCTGCAGACCGAGCCCCTCGCGCACTATCTCCTGGTCGCCACCGGAGCCGACGACCGGACTCCGCACGAGTTCCAGGAAGCCATCGAGCAGGAGACCGACCCGGCCCCGGCGGCCGTCGCGGCGACGCAGGACCTGCTCACCGGCAAGCGGGTCCGCGCCCTGATCTACAACGTGCAGACCGAGGACAAGATCACCAAAGACCTGCGCGCGACCGCGCGGAGCGCGGGCGTCGCCGTCGTCGAGGTGACCGAGACCCTGCCCGACGGCGTGGATTACATTCAGTGGCAGACGAAGAACGCGCAGGCGCTCGCCGCCGCGCTGGGCTGAGCAGATGAACAAGGGAGCCGCGCTGACCGCACACGCCGACGAGGTGGAACGGCGCTCGACCATCGGCGAATCGGCCGCGGTGCGACTGGAGGCCGCCCGCTTGTCGTTCGGAGACCGAACCCTTTGGGAGGGGCTGGATCTCACTGTCGCGCCGGGTGAATTCGTCGCGGTCCTCGGGCCGAACGGTTCGGGCAAGACCTCGCTGCTGAAGGTGCTGTTGGGTCAGGTCGGCCTGAGTTCGGGCGCGGCTCGGATCGCGGGCTCTCCCGCGCGCACCGGCAATCACGACATCGGCTACATACCGCAACAGAAGACGATCGACGCCGGGGTGCAGTTGCGCGGCGTCGATCTCGTCGGCCTCGGCGTCGACGGGCATCGCTGGGGGCTCGGGCTGCGCTCCCGCGCCGAACGCAGGCGGAAGGTGGCCGCGGCCATCGCCGACGTGGGCGCCGAGCGATTCGCCCACGCGCCACTGGAATCCATGTCCGGCGGGGAACAGCAGCGACTGCGGGTGGCGCAGGCGCTGGTCGGCGATCCGAAGGTGCTGCTGTGCGACGAACCGTTGCTCAGCCTTGACCTGGCGAATCAGCGACTCGTCGCCGAGCTCATCGATCGCCGCAGGCGCACTCACGACACCGCGGTGCTCTTCGTGACGCACGAGATCAACCCGATCCTGCCCCTGGTGGACCGGGTGCTGTACCTGGTCGACGGCAGGTTCCGGATCGGGACGCCGGAAGAGGTGATGACCTCGGCGGTGCTGTCGGAGTTGTACCGCACCCAGGTGGACGTACTACGGGTACGCGGGCGTCTGGTGGTCGTCGGCACCGGCGACACCATGGACGCGCTCGGCAGCGCGGGCGGCCACTGCCACGGCCCGGCCGGCGACGAGTTCGCCCACGGCGATTCCGCCGGTAGCCCCGCACCGGACGATGACTCCACCTCGACCACGGGATCCGTCGAAGAGCCGGTCCCCTCAGCACATGCCGCCGTCGCCGCTACCTCGACCGACACGGAAACCGGCACACGAACCAGCCGCTCGGCAATCAACGGCAGCGCCCCGGCCGAACGAACACCGGCAGTCCCGACGACCGCCGCCCCGACTTCAGGCCGATCGCCGACCACCGACGAGGCACGCGTCGCCGCTACCTCGACCGACACGGGAACCGGCACACGAGCCGGCCACGCGGCGACCCGCGGCACCGCTCCGGCCGAACGAACACCGGCAGTCCCGACGACCGCCGTGCGCCCGAACTCGGGCCCACCCTCGACCATCGATGTGACGAGTGGTGGCTCGACGCCGATCGACCCGAAGACCAACGAACCGGCGGTGAGCAGTGCGCCGATGACCGAACCGACATCGAGCAGCCTGGCATCCGCGGTCGACACATCGCCCAGCCCGGCGAACGGCAACGCGGCAACGGGCGACGTGGCGTCCGGACACCCGATCCACGGCAACGGTTCGACGGCGGCCCACGCTTCGGCGGAGCGTGGCCAAGGCGACGGCGACCGTCCGACGGCGGATCCCGAGCAGAGCGGAGTGCGTTCGTGACCGACAAGCTCTCCAGCGTCCTCGGCAAGATGCTCGACTTCGGCACCACGGCGAACCTGCTGTCCTACGGTTTCGTCCAGCAGGCGCTGCTCGCGGCGGCCCTGCTGGGGCTGCTGTCCGGCGTGATCGGTCCGCTGATCATCAGCAGGCAGATGTCGTTCGCAGTGCACGGCACCAGCGAGCTTTCGTTGACCGGAGCCGCCGCCGCGCTGCTGGCCGGTGTCGGCGTCGGTTTGGGGGCCATCGCGGGGTCGGTGGTCGCGGCGGTGTTGTTCGGCCTGCTCGGCGCGCGGGCGCGGGAACGCGATTCGGTGATCGCCGTGGTGCTCTCGTTCGGGCTCGGACTCTCGGTGCTGTTCCTGTGGTTGGGCCCCGATCGCGCGGGATCGAAATTCTCCCTGCTGACCGGCCAAGTGGTCAGCGTCGGCAACAACGGGCTCGGCCTGCTCGCCGTCTGCACCGCCGGAGTGATCGCGGTGCTGGCCTTCGTCTACCGGCCGCTACTGTTCGCCAGTTCCGACCCGGAAGTGGCCGTGGCGCGCGGTGTCCCGGTGCGGGCGCTGTCCATCGTGTTCGCCGTCCTGCTGGGCATCACGGCGGCGTTCGGGGTGCAGATCGTCGGCGCGCTGCTGGTCCTCGCCCTGCTGATCACCCCGGCCGCCGCGGCCGCCCAGCTCACCGCGGACCCGGTTCGAGCGACCGTGCTCGCCGTGGTGTTCGCTGAGATCGCCGCCGTTGGCGGCATCCTGCTGTCGCTCGCGCCTGGCGTCCCCGTCTCGACCTTCGTCACCACGATCTCGTTCCTGATCTACCTGGCCTGCCGCCTGCTCGGCACCCGTGACCGCAGACTCGCGCACGCCCGCTGAAGGCGTCGTGCGCCGGTCTACTGACGCCGCACCGGCATGTCGAAAAGTTCTCGCGATCGACGTCCGGGTGATGGCGGTGACCTCATGGCGAGCGCAACGCCGAGCGGTGCCGCGACCGCCAGTCCAGCGGCTATCAGTGCTGATCAGCGCCTAGCTCGGAAACCGACCAACTTGATGGCAGCCGCCTTCAGTCGTTGGCGAAAGCTTTCGTATGCTCGACTCATCGCGCCCCCGAACGAATGGTGACCAACGATGATCGACTTCGCGATTCCCGCCGACCTCGCCGCCGAACGCGACCGAGTGCGCCGCTTCGTCATCGACAAGATCGTCCCCTACGAGCGCGACCCGCGCCTGACCGCGCACGGACCGACCGACGAGCTGCGGCAGGAACTCGTCGAACTCGCCCGCGCCGAGAAGCTGCTCACCGTGCAGGCGCCCGATTCGCTCGGCGGACGCGGACTGACCCACATCGAGCAGGCGGTGATCTACGAGGCGGCGGGCTGGTCCACGCTCGGCCCGGTCGCGATGAACTGCGCGGCGCCCGACGAGGGCA
Source organism: Nocardia sp. NPDC051929 (assembly GCF_044548645.1). Lineage (NCBI taxonomy): Bacteria > Bacillati > Actinomycetota > Actinomycetes > Mycobacteriales > Nocardiaceae > Nocardia > Nocardia sp. NPDC051929. Next base: position 395,575 of record NZ_JBIUCG010000001.1, read on the forward strand.
ATATGTTCCTGCTGTCCAAGGTGGCCGATCCCGACCAGGTCCAGCGTTACCTGGCCCCCGTGGTCGCGGGACACCAGCGTTCGGTCTTCGCCATGACCGAGCCCGACGGGGCCGGCTCCGACCCGGCCCAGCTGGCCACCAGCGCCGCCTTCGACGGCGAGAACTTCACCATCAACGGCCGCAAATGGCTGATCACCGGGGCGAACGGCGCGAAGACCTGGATCATCATGGCCCGCCTCGCCGCCAACCCGCATCTGCCCGAGGGCCCAACGCTGTTCCTGGCCGACGGCGCGGAACCCGGCATCGTCATCGAACGCACGATGAACACGATGGACCGCAACTACGTCGCCGGGCACGGTGTGGTCCGCTTCGACAACCTGACTCTGCCCAGGGAAGCGCTGCTCGGCGAGGCGGGCCAGGCGCTGCGCTACGCCCAGCTCCGGCTCGCCCCCGCCCGCCTGACCCATTGCATGCGGTGGCTCGGCGCGGCCGAACGCGCCCAGCACATCGCCGTCGAGCACGCGCGCACCCGCACCGCGTTCGGCAAGCCGATCGGCGAACACGAGGGCGTGTCGTTCATGCTCGCCGACAACGAGATCGCCCTGCACCAGTGCAGGCTGACCATCTGGCACGCGTGCTGGCTGATGGACAACGGCGAGAAGGCACGGCACGAGAGTTCGATCGCCAAATCGTTCGTGTCCGAGGAGTTGTTCAAGGTCGCCGACCGCTGCGTGCAGGTGCTCGGCGGCATCGGCATCAGCGACGAGACAGTTGTCGAGATGATCTTCCGGGACATGCGCGCCTTCCGCCTCTACGACGGGCCCACCGAGGTGCACAAGTACGCCATCGGGCGCAAGGTGCTGCGCGGATAGCCGAGGACTTTCGGCCCCGGGTCAGCTCCGCGCGCGTCGGCTAACATCCTGTGGCATGAGTTCGGAACTGCACGTCGACGTCTCCCGGGGCGTCGCCGTGCTCACGCTCAACCGGCCCGCCCAGCAGAACGCCTTCACCCCCACGATGGCCGCCGAGTTGGGCGCCGCGTTGCAGCGCTGCGATTCGGAAGACGCCATCCGTGCCGTGATCATCACCGGCACCCCGCCCGCGTTCTGCGCGGGCGCGGACCTGTCCAATCGGGTGGGCGAGGTCAGCGCCACCATCGATCCGCCGCCGTGGCGGGTGCGCAAACCGGTGATCGCGGCCGTCAACGGCCACGCGGTCGGCATCGGCTTGGCCCTGGCCTTGCAGTGCGATCTGCGGTACATGGCACGTGACGCGGTGTACGGGCTGAATCAGGTCCGCCGCGGCGTGCTGGCCGACGGCTACGCGCACTGGACGCTACCCAGGCTGGTCGGCATGGCCAACGCCGCCGACATCATGCTGACGGGGCGCACCTTCGACGGCGACGAGGCGAAGGCGATGGGCGTGGCCAACAGCTCGCTACCCGCGGGCGAGGTGCTACCGACGGCGCTGGCCGTCGCGCACGACATCGCGAACGGCTCGGCGCCGCTACCGGTGGCACTGTCCAAGCGGCTGCTCTGGGAAGGGCTCGGGATGAACCCGGCCATGGTCGGTCAACTGGAAACCGATCTCAACCAGCACGCGACCAAGAGCATCGACGGCGGCGAGGCCATGGCCGCGTTCCGGGATCGCAGGCAGCCCAGCTGGTCGGGCAGCGTCAGCACGGAATGGCCGGCCTGGGACACCGCCGGGCGCGAACGGCCCAGTCTGGACTAGGCGGCTCGCCCGGCTGGGTGCGATGCCCCGCGAATGTCACCGCCGGCGGTAGCGCCCCTTCGCCCCACGCGGGCCTCCGTCAGCGCCGCTCAAGCATTACCGCCGAGCACGATGAACAGGAACAGCAGCGCGAAGACGATCATCAGGACGGTGCCGATGACGCCGAGGACGTAGCCGACCAGCACCTGAGCGCGACCACCGTACGCGCCGCCGGATTCCTCGATCTGGTCGAGCGCGCGCCGTCCCAGCGCCCACGCCACCGGCCCCAGCACTCCGCAGCAGAGGACGCTCGCCGCGCCGAGAAACAACACCGCCGTCGCATTCGGATGCTCGACCGGCGCGCCAATGGGCTGATTGGGTATCACCACCAGCCGAATTCTACTGGGCTCCTCGGCGTCTCCGGGTTTTTAGGCCGTATGGATCGGGAGCCGCGAGATTCGGGGGCAGGTCCTGCGTTCAGTGGTACTCGGGTTCTGGGCGTGCCCGGTGAGCTACCCATGTTCTGGCTAGATCAGTTGTTGCGCTGCGTTTTTCGTTGCGAACTACGAGCCGTCCGCAGCTCGGAGCGTGCCAGTGCGACGTGGGACACCCGGAGCCGGGCAACGGGAGTCCAGCACGGGAACGTGCTCAGGCGCGGCGTTGGCGGGCGACTTCGGACAGCACCACACCGGCGGCGACCGACGCGTTCAACGATTCCACCGGGCCCGCCATCGGAATCGACAAGATCGAGTCACAGGACTCCCGCACCAGGCGGGACAGTCCTTTGCCCTCCGAGCCGACCACGATCACGGTCGGCTCGCGACCGTCGAAATCGTCCAGCGTGGTATCGCCACCGGCGTCCAAGCCGACGACCTGAATGCCCTGAGCCGCCCAATCCTTCAGCGTGCGAGTGAGATTGGTCGCGCGGGCGACCGGAAGCCGAGCGGCGGCGCCCGCGCTGGTGCGCCAGGCCACCGCGGTGACGCTCGCGCTGCGTCGCTGCGGGATCAGGACGCCGTGGCCACCGAAAGCCGCCACGGAACGCACCACCGCGCCCAGATTGCGCGGATCGGAGATGTTGTCCAGCGCCACCAGCAACGCGGGCTCGGCGGCATTGCGCACCCGGTCGAGCAGATCGTCCGGGTGGGCGTAGCGATACGGCGGCACTTGGAGCGCGACACCCTGGTGCAAACCGTTGGCGCTCAACCGATCCAAGTCGGTGCGCGGCACCTCCAGGATGGAGATACCGGTGTCGGCGGCCAGCCGCACGCTCTCGGTCAGCCGGTCGTCGTTCTCGGTGCCGACCGCGACGTACAGTGCCGTCGCGGGCACGCCGGCACGCAAGCACTCGACCACCGGGTTGCGCCCGAGCACCAACTCCGGCCCGTCCTCGGTCTTGCGTCCGGCGGGCCGTGCCGCCGCGCCACGAGCGGACGGACGGCCCTGCGCGGCTTTGGTTTTCGCGGCCGCGCGCTTGGCGGCGGGATGCTTGGTGCGCATCTCGGCGGGCGGGGTGGCGCCACGCCCCTCCAGTCCGCGCCTGCGCTTGCCGCCGGAGCCGACCACGGCGCCCTTCTTGCTGCCGCTCTTGCGGACCGCGCCGCGGCGCTGCGAATTGCCTGCCATCACTTGGCCTTTCCGGGTTGCGGCGCACCGAGCGCCCATTCGGGACCGCCGGCCGTGTCGGTGACCTCGATCCCCGCGGACTGCAGACGATCGCGCACGGCGTCGGCGGCCGCCCAGTCCTTCGCGGCCCGCGCCTCCTGACGGCGGTCGAGTTCCGCACGCACCAGCACGTCAAGAGCGCCGAGCGCGGCCGAGGAATCGCTCGGGGCGTACCAATGCGGATCGAGCGGGTCGACACCGAGAATGGCGAGCATGGCGCGCACCTGGCTCGCCAGGTCGCGCGCGGAGTCGATCGCGCCGACCTCCAGCGCCTTGTTGCCCTCGTGCACCGCGCGATGGATCTCCGCCAGCGCCTTCGGCACCGCGAGATCGTCGTCGAGTGCGGCGGCGAACGCGTCGGTCCACTTGCCCACCGGGATCTCACCGGCCCGGTCCACCACCCGGTTCACGAACGCCTCGATGCGCTGATAGGACTGCGCCGCGTCGTGCAGCGCCTTGTCCGAGTACTCCAGCATCGAGCGGTAGTGCGCGCTGCCCAGGTAGAACCGCAGTTCGACGGCCCGCACCTGCTTCAGCACGTTCGGCACGGAGAGCACGTTGCCCAGCGACTTGGACATCTTCTCCCCGCCCATGGTCACCCAGCCGTTGTGCAGCCAGTACCTGGCGAAGCCGTCACCGGCGCCCTTCGACTGGGCGATCTCGTTCTCGTGGTGCGGGAATACCAGATCCATTCCGCCGCAATGGATGTCGAATTCCGCACCGAGATAGAACTCGGCCATCGCGGAGCACTCCAGGTGCCAGCCGGGGCGGCCGGGGCCCCACGGGGACGGCCAGGTCGGCTCGCCCGGCTTGGCCGCCTTCCACAAGGTGAAGTCACGCGGATCGCGTTTGCCTTCGCCCGCGCTCTCGCCTTGATGCACGTCGTCGAGCTTGTGGCCGGACAGCTTGCCGTAATCGGGGTAACTGACCACGTCGAAGTAGACGTTGCCCTCCGAAGCGTAGGCGTGACCGCGATCGATCAGCCGCCGCATCATCTCGACCATCTGCGTGATGTGGCCGGTGGCCCTGGGCTCCGCGGACGGCGGCAGCACACCGAGCCGTTCGTAGGCGCGATCGAAGGCGCGCTCGTGCGTGGCGGCCCACTCCCACCACGGCCTGCCCGCCTCGGCGGCCTTGGTGAGGATCTTGTCCTCGATATCGGTGACGTTGCGGATGAAGAAGACGTCGATGTCATGCGCGAGCAGCCAGCGTCGCAGCACGTCGAACGCGACTCCGCTACGCACATGGCCGATGTGCGGCTCGCCCTGCACGGTAGCGCCACAGAGGTACACCGAAGCACGGCCGGGGACCAAGGGCGCGAAATCGCGCACGGTCCGCGTGTCGGTGTCAAAGAGGCGCAGCGTCACGGCAGTCGATCCTAGCTGGTGTATAAGGTCGTTCACGGACCGGCTCGGGTCCGTCGGAGCTGGATCAACGACAGGCTTGCAGCAAGGCCGTCGCCACGGCGGCGACGCCCTCGCCGCGACCGGTCAGGCCGAGCCCGTCGGTGGTGGTGCCGGACACCGAGACCGGGGCGTCGAGCAGCTCGCCGAGTACCTGTTGCGCCTCGGCGCGCCGAGGCCCGATCTTGGGGCGATTGCCGATCACCTGCACCGCGGCGTTGACCACCTCGAAGCCCGCCTCGTCCAGCAGGCGGCGCACTTCCTTCAGCATGGCCGCGCCGGAGACGCCCGCCCATTCGGGGCGTCCGGTGCCGAATACCGCGCCGACATCGCCGAGGCCCGCCGCGGACAGCAGCGCGTCGCAGAGGGCGTGCGCGGCGACGTCGCCGTCCGAGTGGCCCGCGCAGCCGTCGTCGCCGTCGAACAGGAGACCGGCCATCCAGCAGGGCCTGCCCGCTTCGATCGGATGGACGTCGCTGCCGATGCCGACGCGCATGGTCACGGCGTCACCGCCCGTCCGATGCCCGCGCCGTCGAGCACCGCGTCGGCGAGCCGGAGGTCGAGTGGAGTGGTGATCTTGAAGGCGAGCGGATCGCCGGGAATGGTGTGGACCGCGACGCCCAGCCGCTCGACCAGGCCCGCGTCATCGGTCGCCTGGATGCCCTCGGGCGCGTAGGCGGAGCGCAGCAAGTCGGCCGCGAAACCCTGCGGCGTCTGGATCGCGCGCAACCGGGCGCGGTCGGGCGTGCCGGTCACCGCGCCGACCGCGTCGACGGACTTGATGGTGTCGGCCACCGCGAGCCCGGGGACCACGGCGGGACGGCCCGCCCGCAGTTCCGCCGCGACCCGGGCGATGAGCTCGGGCGGCGTGAGCGCCCGGGCGGCGTCGTGCACCAGAAAGTAGGCGGCGTCGGGCGCCGCGGCGATACCCGCCCGCACCGAGTCGATGCGTTCGGCGCCGCCGACGACCACCTGGACCGAATTCGTGGGCGGCAGCAGGGCACCGGCGCTGTCGACGAGTTCGGCGGGAACCATCACGATGATCCGCTCGACCGCGCCGGAGGCGATCAAGCCTTCGACGGCGAGCCGGACCATGGGTGTGCCGCCGACCGGGACGAACGCCTTGGGTGCGGATTCACCCAGACGCACGCCACGACCGGCGGCAGGCACCAGAGCAACGACGGGTCCGTCGGTGGAACGGACACCGTTGTCAGGTGTGTTCACGGTCAGGAAGCCGCTGCGAGGACCTCATCGAGCAGGGTCTCAGCCTTGCCGTCATCGGTGCCTTCGGCCAGCGCGAGCTCACCGACAAGAATCTGCCGAGCCTTGGCGAGCATGCGCTTCTCACCCGCGGACAGGCCGCGGTCCTGTTCCCGGCGCCACAGATCGCGGACGACCTCGGCCACCTTGTTCACATCGCCGGAAGCGAGCTTCTCGAGGTTGGCCTTGTAGCGGCGGGACCAGTTGGTCGGCTCCTCCGTATGCGGCGCGCGAAGCACCTGGAAGACCCGATCGAGACCCTCCTGACCCACGACGTCACGCACGCCGACGTATTCGGCGTTCTCCGCGGGAACCCGAACAGTGAGATCGCCTTGGGCGACCTTCAGGACCAGATACTCTTTTTGCTCACCCTTTATGGTGCGAGTCTCGATTGCTTCGATCAGCGCCGCTCCGTGGTGGGGGTAAACGACGGTGTCTCCGACCTTAAAAATCATGTGTCCCGTGCCCCTTTCGATGTTCACAGTTTAACATGCGACTCGATAACGGCGCGATCAACTGTGCAGGTCAGGGCCACAACGAGGCAACCGTGGGGCTTGACAGATGCCAGGCTGTGTGCATTACGTTGTGCCAGAACGGGTTATCTCCCGGCTGGAGTCGGCGCCGCTCGCCGCCCACGCGTCGGCACCTTCGTGGCAACCTCCGAAGTTCGATCGAACCGTTATCGACACGCCGGGTGTCGGCGCGGACGCCCCCGTGGCCCCGTCGCATGCGCCCGGGCCGAACCCCGAGTTCGACCCGGCCCCCGCGCCCGGGCTCTCGAGGGAACTACTACGCTGCCTAGTTACTACGCTCCCGCGCGGAGCCAGAGCCCGGTCGACATGGAGGGACAACCCGTGACTGCCCTGAAAGCTGTGACCGCCCCGAAGGGGGCGCGACGTCGCATGGTGACGGTTGCCGCACTCGCCGCCGGAGCGGCGATCGCGCTGTCCGGCTGCGGCGCGGGCCAGATCGCGCAGACCGCCGAACAGGTCGCCGCCGTGAACGGCAACCACGCCGACGTGGGCCGCATCGCGCTGCGCAACGTGCACATCGTGTACCCGTCCGAGGGCACCGCGTACAACAACGCCAAGGGCGGCAAGGCGCTCATCGCGCTGTCCATCATCAACAACGGCGAGTCCGTCCCCGACGAGCTGACCAGCATCACGACCGACCTCGGCACCGTCAAGATCACCCCCGCCTCCGGCAAGTCGGTCGTCGAACTCGCCCCGCAGCAGACCGTCGTCGCGGCGAGCCAGCCGGTCAAGCGCGAGGCCGCGTCGACCACCACCAGCGCCGCGCCGACCACGAGCGCCGGTGCGCCCACCTCAGCGCCGCGCTCCGCCGCGCCGACCACCACCGCCGAGTCGCACGGGTCCCCGGCCACCGAGGACCCGGAGGCCAACCCGATCCTGATCGAGATCACCGGCCTGACCAAGGACATCGCCCCCGGCCTGACCTACAACGTCTCGTTCAACTTCAAGCAGAACGGCACCGTCCAGGTCCAGGTCCCGGTCGACGCGGGCCAGCACACCGAGCGCCACGAGTCCGACAAGTCGGGCCCGGCCGAAGCCGAGCACACCGGCGGTCACTGAGGCTGTGTCTGATTCGCAGCGCCTGCGGCGCTGCGTGTTCGCGGCGCAGACGCTGGAAATCAGACACTGTCGGCCCTGGTGCGTATGGTGCCGGTGTGGCAAAGACCAAGCCGACCTTCCGCTGCTCCGCCTGTTCGCATGAAGTCGCCAAATGGGTGGGCAAGTGCCCCGAATGCGGGGCTTGGGGCACCGTCGACGAAGTAGTCGCCGCGGCAGGTGCGGTCGGGTCTCCTGGGCGCAAGGCGATGTTGCCGAGCACCGCGGCCGCGCCGATTTCGCAGATCGATTCCAAGGTCACCAGAGCGCGGCCGACGGGCGTCACCGAGTTGGACCGCGTGCTCGGCGGCGGGGTGGTGCCGGGATCGGTGGTGTTGCTGTCCGGCGAGCCCGGGGTGGGCAAGTCGACGCTGCTGCTCGAGGTGGCGCATCGCTGGGCGGCTCAGCGCGACGAGAAGTCGCTGTACGTCACCGCCGAGGAGTCGGCGGGGCAGGTCCGGCTGCGGGCCGATCGCACCGGCGCGGTGCACGACCGGGTCTATCTGGCGGCGGAATCGGACCTGTCGATCGTGCTGGGACACGTCGAGCAGGTGCGGCCGACGCTTCTGGTGGTCGACTCGGTGCAGACCATGCTCGCCCCGGAGGTGGACGGCGTGATCGGCGGCGTCACCCAGGTGCGCGAGGTGACCGCCGCGCTGACCTCGCTGGCCAAGGCGAGCGGGATCGCGGTGCTGCTGGTCGGGCACGTCACCAAGGACGGCAACGTCGCGGGCCCGCGCACGCTCGAGCACCTGGTCGACGTGGTCCTCCAGTTCGAAGGCGACAAGAACTCCACGTTACGCATGGTGCGCGGCATCAAGAACCGCTTCGGCAGCGCCGACGAGGTGGGCTGCTTCGAGCTGCACGAGGACGGCATCGCCTGTGTCGACGACCCGTCCGGCCTGTTCCTGCACCATCGAACGGATTCCGTGCCGGGCACGGCGGTGACTGTCGCGATGGACGGCAAGCGTCCGCTGGTCGGCGAGGTGCAGGGCCTGACCGTGAAGACCGAGATTCCGCAGCCGCGCCGCGCGGTGAGCGGTCTGGACTACAACCGGGTCGCCATGGTGCTGGCCGTCCTGCAGAGCCGCGGCCGGGTGTTCCTCGGCAAGAGCGACGTCTACGCCGCGACGGTCGGCGGCATGCGCCTGGTCGAGCCGTCCGCCGACCTGGCCATCGCGCTCGCCATCGCCAGCGCCGAGTCCGACGTCCCGATCCCCCCGGGCTGGGTGATCCTCGGTGAGGTCGGACTGGCCGGTGAGGTCCGCAAGGTAACCGGCCTCAACCGCAGACTGGCCGAAGCCGAACGCCTCGGCTTCACCACCGCCCTGGTACCCCCCGGCCTCGCCCCGGTGAAAAGCACCATGAAGATTCACGAGGTCACCGACCTCCGCTCCGCCATCCGCATAGCGGGCCTGCGCAAACTACGCGCCGCCCCTGAGGAGGCCGCCAGCTGACCTACCCTCTCAAGCGATGTTGAACGGCTCGGCCATGCTGCGTACCGAACCCAATTGCGCGACAACGCTGTACGCACCCGGTGGGACTTGGACGCGTTCGCCCGCGCAGTTGGGCTGGGATGTGGTGCCCGACCAGGTCACCGTGAACGCGGCCTGCTCGCCGCGGCTCATCGTGCGGATGTCGGGCTGGCCGTCCGGGTAGCAGTCGGTGCTCGACCACAGGCGCCGCTGGCCGTCGAGCGTGTGCACCGACACCTGTTGCAGACCGGAACCCATATCGCGGGTGCAGGCCATCGCCGAGATGTTGGTGATGACGATCCCGAACACCGGCTGCTCGCCCGTCTTGTAGGTGGGCTGCTCGACGGTCACCTTGATCGCCAGCGATTGGTCCGGGCACGGGCCTGCCGCGACGCTGGTTGCCGCCGCGGAGGACTTCGGCGCGCCGGACTCGCCCGACGGCTTGGCCGCCGCGTCGGCGGACTTGGTCACGACCGAGCTGGTCCCGGCGGCCGCGGTGTCACCGGGCGAGTCGCCGCCACGCGCGACCGCGAGCACGACCCAGATCACCAGCGCCAGGGCCACCACCAGGATCCCGATGGCGAACACGCGTCGACGCCAGTAGATCTCCGGTGGCAGCGGTCCATTCGGTTCCAGCACGCCTCAACGGTAAGGGCACCATCGGGCGCATCGTCTCAGGGGCACGGCGTGTCGGCCGCCCGCACCCGAGGGCGACGAGTACATTCCGCCGGCACGCTGGGGCGATGGCGGGCGCGCGGCAGCCTCAGACCACCTCGCCGATGTTGCCGACAACCCGGTGCAACTGCACTTTGCCCTCGGCCAGTTTGTAGGTCACGCAGGCGATGGCGCACTCACCGGTCGCGACCCGCTGCGAGATGATCATCGACCGCTGCATGAGCAGGCGGCTGGTCTCCACCACGTGCCTGGCCTCCATCTCGTCGACGGTGGACAGGCCTTCGCGCCGTCCGACCAGGATGGACGGCGCGACCCGCTCGACCACGCTGCGGATGAATCCGCCGGGCACCTCGCCGCCGTCGAGCGCGTCGATAGTGGCCTTCACGGCTCCGCAGCTGTCGTGCCCGAGCACTACGATGAGCGGCACGTTGAGCACCTGCACCCCGTACTCGATCGAGCCGAGCACCGAGCTGTCGACCACATGGCCCGCGGTACGCACCACGAACATGTCGCCGAGGCCCTGGTCGAAGATCAATTCGGCGGCGACCCTGGAGTCACCGCAACCGAACAGGATCGCGTGCGGGTGCTGGCCGCTGACGAGTTTGGCCCGGTCTGCGGCGCCCTGGCTAGGATGCAGCAGCGCACCGCTGACGAAGCGCTCGTTGCCTTCGCGCAGGGACTTCCAGGCACTGATCGGGTTGGAATCCGGCATACCGACCATTGTGCAGGACAGTTACGGTTACCAGCGAGTTCGGCCGGTTACAGGCGGGCAAATACCGTCTGGCGGCAGTAGTACGGGGATGGTGAGGACAGTGCGGAACGGCGCACCGAACGGCATCGACGCCGACACGTTGCTGGACTGGTACCAGGAGACCGCCCGGGATCTGCCGTGGCGCCACCCCGGCGTCACGGCGTGGCAGATCCTGATGAGCGAGATCATGCTTCAGCAAACGCCCGTGGTCCGGGTCGAGCCGATCTGGCGGGAATGGGTGGCGCGCTGGCCGGTCCCTTCGGCGATGGCCGCCTCGTCGCAGGCGGAAGTGCTGCGTGCCTGGGGCAAGCTCGGGTACCCGCGCCGTGCGCTGCGGCTGCACGAGTGCGCGAGGGTGCTGGCGAGCGAGCACGGCGACGAGGTGCCCGCCGACGTGGAGGTACTGCTCGGGCTACCGGGCATCGGCGCGTACACCGCGCGCGCCGTCGCCTGTTTCGCCTACGGACAACGCGTTCCGGTGGTGGACACGAACGTCCGCCGGGTGGTTGCCAGGGCGGTGCACGGGCGCGCGGAAGCGGGCAACCCGTCGTCGCGCGATCTCCCCGAGACCGAGGCGCTGCTGCCGCTGCGGATCGATCGGGCCGCGGTGTTCTCCGCCGCCCTCATGGAACTGGGTGCGACCGTGTGCACCGCCCGCACCCCCGATTGCTCGCGCTGCCCGCTGCCGAGCTGCGCGTGGGTCACCGCCGGGCGACCGGTGAGCGAAGTGGTCCGCCGCACGCAGAAGTACGAGGGCACCGATCGCCAAGCGCGCGGTCGGCTGTTGGACGTGCTGCGCGCCGCGAGCGGCCCGGTGGAGCGGGTGCGCCTGGATCTGGCCTGGACTCGCGACCCGGGCCAGCGCGACCGCGCGTTGGACTCGCTGCTGGTGGACGGACTGATCGAACAAACACCCGGCGGGTTGTTCGCATTGGCGGGCGAGGGCGGGACTCTGGGGCCGACAGCTGAACGCCGAGATGGACTCCTGCCCTAGCTGCCAAGGACCCGCCGCAGGAAGCGCTCGACCTCCGCTCGGTAGCGCTCCGGTTGGTCGTCGTGCACGAGGTGTCCCGCACGGGGCACCAAGACATAGTCGGCGCCCGGATGGTCGGCGGCCATCTGCCGCATCTGCCCCGGCGGTGTGATGCTGTGCTCGCCCTCCAGCAGCAGGGCGGGCACTCGCACCGCATGCCAGTGCTGCCAGAAATCCCGCGTCCCCCACTCCTCGGAGATATCGCGGAAAGTGGTGACCGACCCGTGCAGCCGGTATCCCTCCGGCCCGCGTTCGAAAGAGTTCAGGAAATATCGCCCGGCGACCGGCCCGAAGAAGGACAGTACGGCTTCGTCGTCAGGGAATGGCTGCGGCCAGGCCTCGATCATCGCCGCCCAGTGCGTCGCGGTGCGGCCGGTGAAATCCGGCGCGATGTCCTCGATCACCAGCGCCCGCACCCGGTCGGGGTGAGTCGCCGCGAACACCCAGCCGTGCAGCGCACCCATCGAATGCCCGATCACCACCATCGGTTCCGCGATCGCGGCGGTGCCCGTGGCGAGGTCCGCGATGAAGGCCTCGGTCGTCAATCTCTCGGGTGCGGGCCTGCCGTGCCCGGCGGCGTCGAAGGTGTAGACGTGGCCGTGCTCGCGCAGCCAGTCCAGCTGATCGCGCCAGGTGCGCGCGCTGCCCATCAGGCCGTGCAACAGCAGGATCGGCGCGCCTGCTCCGCCTTCGTCGTGCAACATCGGTTCGACAATACGAGGCACCGAGCATCTGCTCGGCATCAGCCGCTAGCTTGGACACATGGCTGTTGTGAAGATCAACGCGATCGAGGTTCCCGAGGGCGCGGGCCCCGAGCTGGAGAAGCGGTTCGCCCACCGTGCGCACGCGGTCGAGAACTCCCCCGGCTTCCTCGGCTTCCAGCTGCTGCGCCCGGTGGCCGGAGAGAAGCGGTATTTCGTGGTCACCCAATGGGATTCGGAAGAGTCCTTCGCGGCGTGGCGGGACGGACCTGCGCGCGAGGCGCACGCGGGCGAGCGGCAGAAGCCGGTCTCGACCGGTGCGTCGCTGCTCGAGTTCGAGGTCGTGCTCGACGTGGACGCGAAGCCCGCCGACTGAGTCCGAGGCCCACCGCCGGGCAGGCCCGCCTGCCCGGCGACTCGCCCGACGCCGTGGTACGCCCGTGCCGGACCCGGTTGACGCCGGGGGTGTGCGGGTGTCACAGTTCGAAGGACAAACGCGAGGGTGACGCGGTAATTCCGGTGCGATTCCGGAGCGGTCGCGCCACTGTGTTCCACGCACCGAGTCCGGTGCCGGAAAGCCAGACACCGGCACCGTCGCGCCACCACCCTACGGGACGCGTATCCCAAGGAGGACTCGAATGGCCATCGCGCATTCACCCAGCCGGGCAACCGATTCCCTGGCCACCGTGCTCGTCACGGTCGGTGTCGTTCTTCTCGCACTGCTCACGCTGTACCTGGTCGGTTTCGACCAGGGCGTCATCTCGCGCAGCGGGATGTATCTGCATGAGCTGATGCACGACGGACGCCACCTGCTGGGGCTTCCGTGCCACTGATCGGTTCACTCCGAACACTGCTGTTGCGCGGCCTGCTGGCCGGTCTGATCGCCGGGCTGCTGGCCGCCACAGTCGGTTATTTCGTCGGCGAACCCAAGGTGGAAGCGGCCATCGCCATCGAGGAAGCGCACAGCGAACACGCCGGAGCCGCTGACGGGCACTCTCACGGCGAGCACGCCGAATCTCCTGGCGGGCATTCCCACGGTGACGAGGAAGAACCGCTGGTGAGCCGCGGCGGCCAGAAGTTCGGACAGTTTCTCGCCCTGGGGTTGGCTGGTCTCGCTCTCGGCGCCATCTACGCCTCGGTCGCGCATTTCGCGCGGCGCCACACCACGCTGTCCGGGCCGCGGCTCGCGCTGACGCTCGGTGTGGCCGGTTGGGCCGCGATCGTCGCGGTGCCTTTCTTCAAGTACCCGGCCAACCCACCGGCGGTGGGCGACCCGGACACCATCAACGAACGCACCCTGCTGTGGGTGGCGGCCGTCGTGCTCGGCATCGTGGCGGTCGGTGCGGCGGTGGCGGCGTTCACCGCGCTGCGCGCGCAATTGCCCACTTTCCGGCTGATCGGTGGCGTCGCCGCGTTCGTACTGGTCACCACCCTCGGCTACGTCCTGCTGCCCGGCGTGAACGAGGTGAGCGCGGATTTCCCGGCCACCCTGCTGTGGCAGTTCCGGGTGGCGTCGCTGGCCGAGACCGCGACCCTGTGGGCCTGCCTTGCTCTCGGTTTCGCGGCGCTCACCGAGTTCGCGACTCGTACCGATACCCGGGTACCGGTAGCCGCCGCTACCGGGGATTGATTCGCGTCCGGAAACCTTCAGGCAGTGTCGGTCCCATGACCGGCACTGCCTTTTCCGTCTGGCCCGCTTCGCCGCGTGTCCACCCGGGTGGACCGCCGCGCGCCGTCCGCGTCGCGTTCGTCGCGCTGGTCGTCGCGTTGGTCGCGGGTGGCGCCGAGGCGATCACGCGAGCCGTCCGCGCCTTCTCGACTGCCGACCCGGCGAGCCTCGCGACGGGGCTGGGGTTCCGCGCGGCGCTCTACCTTCTGGTGCTGGCCGTCGCGGTGCGCATGACCTACGGCGACCGCTGGGCACGCCTGCTGATCACCGTCGGCATCGGCGTGTTCGGCCTGCTGTCCCTGATCATCGAGCCGCTGGCCGCGGCCATGTCCGCGAACCAATTGCGCGATCTGGTCCGGGACGCCGCACCCGCGTCCTTGCTGCTCGCGACGTTCCGCACCGTGCACGTCACAGCCGTGCTGATCGCCATCCCGGCTCTCTACACCCGCCACGCCCGGCGCTACTTCCGCGAACGCTGACTGCCCCCAACGGTTTCGTGCCCCGCACCTTGTCACGGTGCGGGGCACGAAGCCCGCGCGGACTACGCGAGTGCGGCGTCGAGGGTGATGTGGTCGACGCCGGCGAGGGCCTTGCTGACGGGGCAGCCCGCCTTGGCGGCTTCGGCGGCGGCCTGGAAGGCGTCGGCGTCGATGCCGGAGACGCGACCGCGAACGGTCAGCTTGATCCCGGTGATCCGAAAGCCGCCCGCCGGATCGGGGCCGAGGGTCACGTCGGCGGTGACGTCCAGGCTGTCCGGGGTGCCGCCCGCGTTGCCGATCTGCGCCGACAGCGCCATCGCGTAGCACGAGGAGTGCGCGGCCGCGATCAGTTCCTCCGGGCTGGTGGTGCCGTCGGCCTCCTCGGCGGAGCGCTTGGGGAACGACACGTCGTACTTACCGACCCCCGAACTGGCCAGTTCGACCTGGCCCGAACCCTCCTGCAGGGTGCCGGTCCAGGCGGTACGCGCGGTACGTGTGGGCATCACGGTCCTTTCGCCGATGATCGTTTCACGATTCAGCACGAACCTACCCCGGCCGATTCGTCCCGGCCCCCCTGTTCGCCGATCGGGTTCGCCCGACGCCCCGTGCACGCGCGCCGCGCGGTAAAGCAGCGGCGCGCCAAACGAATCCGCGCGGAGTTCTACTCCGGATTCGTGATCCTCGCCAGCACGATGCCGCCGAGGATCAACGCCAGGGCCAGCAAGCGCCCCGCACCGAGCGGGTCCTTGTGGACGACGATGCCGAGGGTGATCGCGCCGAGCGCGCCGATGCCGGTGAACACGGCGTAGGCGGTGCCCACCGGCAACGTCTGCATGGCGCGCGACAGCAGATACACGGCGGTGACGCCGAGAACGAAGCAGATCAGGGTCGGGACGAGCCTGGTGAAGTTCTCGGTCGGTTTGATGCTCTGCGACCAGACGATTTCCACCACTCCGGCGGCGGCGAGGACTACCCAGTTCACGTCAGTGCTCCCCGGCCAGAGCGCGCGCGGCGGCCAGAGCGCGGACGTAGGACGTGTCGTGCTCGGCACGCAGGTGTGCCAGCGCTGGGTCCTGGCGGGAATTGGCTAGTTCCGCGTGCACGAAAACGGTGTCGGAAACCGCGAAATGGCCCGCGAAGAAGTCGCGCAGGAAGCGCTCTTGATAGTCGTAGGCCGCTTTCGGAGCACCGGGCGAGTACGCGCCGCCGCGTGCGCTGGTCACGACGAACTTTCGGTGGCCGAGCGACATTCGCGGAAATGTCACCTGGTCCAGCCAGGCCTTGAGCGAAGCCGGAATCGAGTAGTTGTACATCGGGGTGCCGATCAGGATCACATCCGCCGCAAGCAACTCGGCCAGCAGGGGCTCGACGATCTCCCACGCGGCGGCATGTTCGGGAGTGCGCACCAATTCACCGATACGTTCGACATCCGTGTTCGGCAGGGTGAGCACAGCGTCGCACAGCTGAGTCCACCCCTCCCCGATGAACGGCACCGGCTCGGCCGCGAGGTCACGGTAGTGGTAGCCGCCGTCCGGGTACCGTGCGCGCCACGCGTCCGCGAAGGCGGCGCTCAATTCCCGGCTGATCGACCGTCGCCGGGCGCTGGCATCCAGATGCAACAAGGTTCTCATGACCGACCTCCGATTAAGTGGACATAGCGTCCGATTTCTTCCGGGATCGACGATACGGTGAATCTGGACATATTGTCCACTTATCGCCGAATCGGCTACAGTCACGGGCATGGAACCCCGATCCGACCTGCTCGCCGGTCACGGGCCGGGCCGGTCGGCGACCCCGCCGGAACGCGCGGACGCCGCACGCAACCGGGCCAAAGTGCTCGCCGCCGCCGCGGAGTTGTTCGCCGCCCGAGATCCCCGCACGGTGACGATGGACGACATCGCGAAGGCCGCCCGCGTCGGCCGAGGCACCCTCTACCGGCGTTATCCGGACACCAACTCGGTGGCGGTGGCCCTGCTGGACGAACACGAACGAGCGTTGCAAGAGAAACTGCTTTCCGGTCCTCCGCCGCTCGGCCCCGGAGCTCCCCCCGCACAGCGGCTGGCCGCGTTCTACGCCGCGATGGTCGAATTGCTCGACACACACGCGCATCTGGTGCTGGGCGCCGAGATCGGCGGCGCACGCTTCACGACCGGTGCTTACGGCTTCTGGTACGCGCATGTACGAGGACTGCTGGTCGCGGCGGGCATGCACGAACCGGACGCATTGGTCGACCCGCTGCTCGCGCCGCTGGCAGCGGAGGTCTACCGGCAACAACGTGAGCGCGGCTTGACCCCCGGACAGATCGCCCACGCGCTGCGAATGATCGCCGAAACCGTTCTCGGTGCCGGGTGATCTAACCGAAAACGAAACCGGCGGTGGACAACCACCGGTTTCGATACCCCTCGTCGCTCACACCAGATCGCGTCTGCGCATCAGCCAAACCGTGCCGACCGCGAACAGCACCGAATAGACGGCCAGCACGACCAGCGATTCCGTCGGCGAAAGAATCTGCAGCACACCGGGCGTGGCGGGACCGTCCACGGTGCGCATCGCTCCGGCCAGCGACCCGGCCGCCGTGCCGGGCAGATGATCGGTGACCACCTCGATCGGCGCGAAGATCCCGGCCACGCCGCGCAACAGGTTCTCCACCACCAGCACCCAGACCAGGCCGAGGCCGACCGCGAGCCCGGGCCCACGGGCGATCGCGCCGATCAGCGCCCCCGCCAACGTCCACATACCGAGGATGGCCACGCCGGTGGAAATTCCGAGGAGCGACCGATCCAGTGCGGGCATGGTGAGCGCCTGCGACTGGGACGCCGCGATCAGCGCGGCGACCGCGATGTCGACGACGAATGCCGCACACACCAGCGCCACCACCACGGTCGCGAGACTCACCACCACCGCGGCGACCGCTTGCACGCGCGAAGGCCCTTGGGTGTAAACGGTTTTCCAGGTTCCCCAGCCGTATCCGCTACCCACGGTCAGCGCGCCGAGGACGAGCATCAGCGCGCCGCCGAACATGGCCATGCCTTGGGTGAATACTTCGGGAACCGCCGCGGGCAGCATCTGTCGCAGCAATGCCTCGCGCGGCAGCCCGTTGGACATCCGGCTCGATCCCCCGGAGGTGTAGGCAAGATAGTTGAACAGATACGCGAACGTGAGGTTCAGCAGAATCCAGGTTCCGAGAACGATCCAGAATGCCGGCCACTTTCGCAGCCGCAGCATCTCGGCATTCGTGCTCGCGATCAGGTCCCGGATCGCCATGCCGTTCATCGCGCCGCCTCCCATCGCGTCATCTCGAAGAACACTTCTTCCAGGGACTTCTCCTCGACCCGCAACTCCAGTAGGTCCGCGCCCGCCGCCACGACCGCACGCGCCACGGCGGGCGCGGTGACGGTGTCCGACTCGATCCGGATGCCGCTCGCGGTCAACAGCGCCGAACGTCCACCCACCAGCCCGCGCACCGCGGGCAGGGCCACCTCCACCGGCTCGGCCCGCACCACCAGCGACGAGTTGCCGCGCAACTGCGCGACCGTCGCTTCGGTGCGCAGCGTGCCCTGCGAGATCACGCCGACCCGGTCGCAGATCGCCTGGACTTCGCTGAGCATGTGACTCGACAGCAGCACCGTGCGCCCCTCTGCGGCCAAAGCGGTGATCAGCTCCCGCATTTCGGCCATACCGGCGGGGTCGAGGCCGTTGGTCGGCTCGTCCAGGATGAGCAGGTCGGGGTTGCCCAGCAATGCCGCGCCCACGCCGAGGCGCTGTTTCATGCCCAGTGAGTAGGTCCGGTACTTGTCCTCGGCGCGGCCCGCCAGCCCGACTCGCTCGAGCGCGTCCTCCACCTCCGGGCGCCCGAGCCCGCGATATTCGGCGAGCACGCGCAGGTTGTCCCGGCCGGAAAGGTAGGGATAGAACCCGGGACCCTCGATGAGCACGCCGATCCGGCGCACCACCGCTGGATCGCCGGGCCGATGCCCCGCGACGGTGGCCGTACCCTCGCTCGGACGGATCAGCCCGGCCAGCATCCGCAGGGTGGTGGTCTTGCCCGCACCGTTCGGGCCGAGGAAGCCATAGATCTCGCCGTACGCGACGCTCATGCTCACGTCGTCGACAGCGGTGTGCTCCCCGTAGCGTTTGGTCAGCCCTCGGGTGACCACGATCGAATCTGCCATGCACCGAGAATCCGCCGCCGACCCCCTGCGGACATCCGTCGCCGGGCGACGATCCGCATACGTAGCTGGAACGACGGATCGATCCGTGGCCAGTGTCGGATCAGCTGGTGCGGAACCGCTTACATGGTCTGCGAACACCCGAATCGGTGCAATTCCCGCGAAATACGTTTCCAGGCGGACGTCGAATCACGACCGAGCCGCATAGGCTACGTGGGTGCGGGTGGCAGGGATGACAGA
Source organism: Nocardia sp. NPDC051929 (assembly GCF_044548645.1). Lineage (NCBI taxonomy): Bacteria > Bacillati > Actinomycetota > Actinomycetes > Mycobacteriales > Nocardiaceae > Nocardia > Nocardia sp. NPDC051929. The sequence continues at coordinate 414,436 of NZ_JBIUCG010000001.1, forward strand.
TCGGAGTTCGGTCGGCTGGGATTGGGGCGTCGCGCTCGTCGTCGCCGCGGTTCAGTTGGTCGGAGGCACTTTCGCGAACATGCGGCAGACCGGAGTGCACTCCCTCGACGCGCTCGGTTACCTGCTGTTGCTCGCCGGCCCGGTGGCGCTGATCCGGCGCCGCGCGCAGCCGCTGCCCGTGCTGATCGTCGTGCTCGCCGTGTGCCTGGCGTACTTCCTGCGAGGCTACGGATACGGCCCGATCTTCGTCTCATTGGTCGTCGCCTTCTTGACCGCCGCGAGCAGCGGATCACGATGGTGGACTTATCCGCTCGTCCCGCTCGGGTACCTGGCGCTGGTCTGGCCGCTGCCCGCACTGCTCGACCGCCCCGCGAACCTGTGGCAGGTGTTCGCGCTGATGGCGTGGCTGGCCGTGCTGCTGCTGGTGGCCGAGGGCATCCGGCAGCGCAAGGCCGTGCTCGTCGCGCGCGGGCAGCGCGCCGAGGCCGCGCGCCGGGACGAGGAAGCGCAGCGTGAGCGGCGGGCCAGCGAAGAGCGGCTCGCCATCGCCCGCGAGTTGCACGACGTGCTGGCGCACAGTCTGTCGATGATCAACGTGCAGTCCTCGGTGGCGCTGGAACTGCTCGACAAGCGCCCGGAGCAAGCGGAGACGGCGCTCACGGCGATCAAGAACGCCAGTCGCGACGCCCTCGCCGAGGTGCACGCGCTCCTGCACACGATTCGGTCCGGAAGCGCACCCGCGACGCCCAGCGAGCAATCGCCCACAGAAGAGGCGAACGCCGAGGAGACCGGCCGCACAACCGAGGCCGAGCCGCCACCCGCCCCGCGTACCCCCGCGCCGAGCATCGGCGATTTGGACGACCTGTTGCAGCGCCCGCGCAGCACCGGATTGACCGTCACCACGCGAGTGCTCGGCACCCCACAGCAATTGCCCAGCGTCATCGACGTGGCAGCGGCGCGAATCATCCAGGAGTCGCTGACCAACGTGCTCCGGCACGCACCCGGCGCCGACGCAACGGTGACCGTGCGCTACACCGCGGACTCGGTCGACATCACCGTCGACAACAGCCGCCCGACCAGTGCCCCGTCGCGCTCCGGCAACGGCGGCGGCAACGGCATCATCGGCATGCGCGAGCGCACGCACGCCCTCGGCGGCGCCCTCACCGCGGGCCCGCGCCCCAGCGGCGGGTTCCGGGTCGCCGCCCGGCTGCCCACGCGAACACCCGGACCCGACGCGGCCACGGCGTCACCGGGAGTGCGAGGCGCCGGGGCGGCGGCAACGAGCCGGAACAACGCGGCAGCGCAAGCACCGGATCAGGACACCGCGACGACGAGTACGCCGAGACGCGGCGTCGCGGCCGCGACGAAAACCGAACAAAGCGGCACGACATCAGACGCACCCGAATCGAGCGCCGCGGGATCGAAGCCTGCCGGGAGATCGCGCTCGACGACCACGGCCACATCGAGCACGACCGGCCCGAGCGAGAGCGAGTCGCGTGCCACACCGGACCGACCCGCTGATACGGCCGAACGACCGAGCACCTCGGCCGGTCGCGCGCAGCGCTGACGGGATCGCCGGCCGACCGCAGAGGAGATCCGATGCACGACCACCACGATTCGGTCCCGGCCCACGCTCCATCCGGCGGCATCCGGGTGCTGGTGGCCGACGACCAGGCGTTGGTGCGTGGCGGGTTCGTGGCGTTGCTGGATGCCCAGGACGGCATCGAGGTGGTCGGCGAGGCGGACAACGGGGAGCAGGCCGTGCGCATGACCCGCGATCTGCGTCCCGACGTGGTGCTGATGGACATCCGCATGCCCGTCCTGGACGGCTTGGCCGCCACCCGCGTGATCGCCGAGGACCCCCTGCTGGCCGCGGTGCGCGTGGTCGTGCTGACCACCTTCGAACTCGACGAGTACGTCTTCGAGGCGATGCGCTCCGGCGCGACCGGGTTCCTGGTGAAGCACACCGAACCGGCCGATCTGGTTCGTGCCGTCCGGGTGGTCGCTGCCGGCGACGCGCTGCTGTCCCCCGGCGTAACCCGCACGCTGATCGCGGAATTCTCCACACGCGCGAAAACGCCGCCGACGGCCACGCTCGCCGAACTCACCGACCGCGAACGCGAGGTGATGACGCTGGTCGCCGAGGGTCTCACCAACGCCGAGATCGGCGAACGGCTCTACATGAGCCCGGCGACCGCCCGTACCCATGTCAGCCGCATTCTCACCAAACTGCACGCCAGAGACCGCACTCAACTGGTGGTCATGGCCTACGAATCCGGACTCGTCCGCCCAGGCTGGCAGTGAGCCGCCGATCGTTGCCCAGGAGCCGGACTGCTTCGCCGCACTGCCATGGGAACCGGAATCAAACGACCCAGGCACCCATCCTCCGAATAAAGACGCAGGACGGCAACCAGTCAGTGGGCAAACCCGCGCCGAATTCCGTGATTCGCGGTCGGACCATCCGGCAGAGTGAGCGTCCCGCCCCTTCTTGCGCGTTCTTCGGCGCGCGACTACGGCCAGGACCAGGCACAGCCGTAGCCCAGCCCGAGATTCTTCCTCCTCGCGCGGCGCGCCGGCGCAGTGCGACACGGTCCGACTTCTCCCGGCATCAGCCAATAGCAATTTCTCAGCGAACATTAATTGTCCGGCCTGCTGCCGATTAGCAAATAACTGGTAAATCACCGCGGGCAGAGCCTTCGGGCTCTGGGCGTACGTATCCAGGCGTATTCCGAGTGCCGACGCGCGACCGATGCCCCCGGCATGCCCTTCGGCGCAGTCTTTCGTCATGAATATTTTCACTCGACCCGTGGCCGTGAGTTTTCTGGCCGACCACTACGACGGCGGATGGCACCCCTGGCCGTTCTTCTGGATTTTCCCGATGTTGTTCTGGCTGACCGTCGTCACAGTGCTGGTTTTCGCCCGGAGGCGGTTCATCGGACGTGTGAGCGGTATCGGCGCGCTGCGCACCGCGTTCGCCCGGGGCGAGATCACCGAGGAGCAGTACCGCAGCAGGCTCGCCGTCCTGAGCGAACCGCGACACAAGCCCTGACCGGCCCGCCTGCACGATCGGGAGATCCCATCATGAGCATGACCTTCGGCATCGTTCTCACTCCGCGTTCGGGAGCGGACTGGGCGCGCGAGGCAGCCGCCGTCGAACAGCAGGGCTACCGGACCATCCTGTTGCCGGACACCCGGTTCACCCCCTCGCCGTTTCCGGCCCTCGCCGCGGCGGCCGCCGTCACCACCACCATTCGGCTGCGCCCGAACGTACTCGCCGCACCGCTGCGCACACCGGCCGCCACGGTCAGGGAGACCGCGGCATTGCAGCTGCTGTCGGACGGACGTTTCGAACTCGGAATCGGCTCGGGACGCCCGGACGCCGCCGCCGAAGCACAGTGGCTCGGCACGTCCTGGGGTTCGCCCGCGCAACGGCGCGCGCAGCTGGTCGCCACCATCGCCGCCGTGCGGGCTGGAGTGAACCCCACCCCACCGGTCGTGGCCGCCGCCAACGGACCCAGAATGCTGGCGACGGCGGCGGAATTCGCCGACCGCATCCTGCTGGCCGCGGCACCCGGGGCCACCGAGTCGGAGCTGGCCGAGCTGGTCCGCACCGCACGGGACGGTACCGACCGCACCCTGCGCTTCACCCATCAGGTGGTCGGCATCGGGCAGCGGCTACCGATCTGGACCGCGACGAGGCTCGGCCTGACCGCCGCCGCCCTCGCGGACGCGGGCGCAGCGGGCATGATTCCCGCGGAACCGTCCGCCGCCGCCGAAATCCTCGAGCGACGCCGGGAAAAGTACGGCATCGACGAGGTGATCGTGCCCGCTGAACTCGCCGCTGACTTCGCACCGATCCTCGCCTACTTCGCCGACCACGATTCCTGACCCGGCGCAGCGGGCGACGCCGAATACGAAAAAGCCCGTGCCCACAGGTGGGCACGGACTTTTCGGTTGCGGCTTACTCGCCCGAGGCGGCCTCGGTGGAGCCTTCCGTCGCGCCCGTCAGCACGACTTCGGGCTTCTCCTCGCTCGCGGCCTTGGTCAGCTTCGCCTTACCGGTGAAGGTGAACTTCGCGTCTTCGCCGGAGCCCTCGCCGTCCCAGCCCTCGACGTCGACCTCGATGGTCTGGCCCGGACCGATCTCGCCGAAGAGGATCTTCTCCGACAGCTGGTCCTCGATCTCGCGCTGGATGGTGCGGCGCAGCGGCCGGGCACCGAGCACGGGATCGAAGCCACGCTTGGCCAGCAGGTTCTTGGCGTTCGGGGTGAGCTCGATCGCCATGTCCTTGTTCTTCAGCTGCGTGGCGACGCGGCCGATCATCAGGTCCACCATCTCGACGATCTGCTCGTTGGTGAGCTGGTGGAAGACGATCACGTCGTCGATGCGGTTGAGGAACTCCGGCCGGAAGTGCTTCTTCAGCTCGTCGTTGACCTTGAGCTTCATCCGCTCGTAGTTCGAGCCCTCGTTGTTCGACTGGGTGAAGCCGAGACCGACGGCCTTCGAGATGTCCGAGGTGCCGAGGTTCGAGGTGAAGATCAGCACCGTGTTCTTGAAGTCCACGGTACGGCCCTGGCCATCGGTCAGGCGGCCGTCCTCCAGGACCTGCAACAGGGTGTTGTAGATCTCCTGGTGGGCCTTCTCGATCTCGTCGAACAGCACGACCGAGAACGGCTTGCGGCGCACCTTCTCGGTGAGCTGGCCGCCCTCTTCGTAGCCGACGTAGCCCGGAGGGGCACCGAACAGCCGCGAAGCGGTGAAGCGGTCGTGGAACTCGCCCATGTCGATCTGGATGAGCGCGTCGTCGTCGCCGAACAGGAAGTTCGCCAGCGCCTTGGACAGCTCGGTCTTACCGACGCCGGACGGGCCGGCGAAGATGAACGAGCCGGACGGACGCTTCGGATCCTTCAGGCCGGCACGAGTGCGGCGGATGGCCTTGGAGACGGCCTTGACCGCGTCCTCCTGGCCGATGATCCGCTTGTGCAGCTCGTCCTCCATACGGAGCAGACGGGTGGTCTCCTCCTCGGTGAGCTTGAACACCGGAATACCGGTCCAGTTCGCCAGCACCTCGGCGATCTGCTCGTCGTCGACCTCGGCCACGACGTCCAGATCACCCGAACGCCACTGCTTCTCCCGCTCTGCCCGCTTGGCGACGAGCTGCTTCTCCTTGTCGCGCAGCCGCGCGGCCTTCTCGAAGTCCTGCGCGTCGATCGCGGACTCCTTCTCCCGGCGCGCCTCGGCGATCTTGTCGTCGAACTCGCGCAGGTCCGGCGGAGCGGTCATGCGACGGATGCGCATCCGCGCGCCCGCCTCGTCGATCAGGTCGATCGCCTTGTCCGGCAGGAACCGGTCGTTGATGTAGCGGTCGGCCAGGGTGGCGGCGGCCACCAACGCGCCGTCGGTGATGGAGACCCGGTGGTGCGCCTCGTAGCGGTCGCGCAGACCCTTGAGGATGTTGATGGTGTGCTCGACGGTCGGCTCGCCCACCTGCACCGGCTGGAACCGGCGCTCCAGGGCGGCGTCCTTCTCGATGTACTTGCGGTACTCGTCGAGGGTGGTCGCGCCGATGGTCTGCAGCTCGCCGCGGGCCAGCTTCGGCTTCAGGATCGAGGCCGCGTCGATGGCGCCCTCGGCGGCGCCCGCACCGACCAGCGTGTGCAACTCGTCGATGAACAGGATGATGTCGCCGCGGGTGTTGATCTCCTTGAGCACCTTCTTCAGGCGCTCTTCGAAGTCACCGCGGTAGCGGCTGCCCGCGACCAGGGAGCCCAGGTCGAGGGTGTAGAGCTGCTTGTCCTTCAGCGTCTCGGGGACCTCGCCGTTGACGATGGCCTGCGCGAGCCCTTCGACGACGGCGGTCTTGCCGACGCCGGGCTCGCCGATCAGCACCGGGTTGTTCTTGGTACGGCGGCTGAGCACCTGCATGACCCGCTCGATCTCCTTCGAGCGGCCGATGACCGGATCGAGCTTGCCCTCGAGCGCGGCCTGGGTCAGGTTGCGACCGAACTGGTCGAGCACGAGCGAGGTCGACGGTGTGCCCGCCTCGCCGCGCGAACCGGATTCGACCGGCTCCTTGCCCTGATATCCCGACAGCAACTGGATGACCTGCTGGCGTACACGGTTGAGATCGGCGCCCAGCTTCACCAGCACCTGCGCCGCCACGCCCTCGCCCTCACGGATGAGGCCGAGCAGGATGTGCTCGGTGCCGATGTAGTTGTGGCCGAGCTGCAGCGCTTCGCGAAGGCTCAGCTCCAGCACCTTCTTGGCGCGCGGGGTGAACGGGATGTGACCGGACGGGGCCTGCTGGCCCTGGCCGATGATCTCCTCCACCTGGCTACGCACGCCTTCCAGCGAAATGCCGAGCGACTCCAGCGACTTGGCCGCGACGCCCTCACCCTCGTGAATCAGCCCCAGCAGGATGTGCTCGGTGCCGATGTAGTTGTGGTTGAGCATCCGGGCCTCTTCCTGGGCCAGGACAACGACACGCCTCGCGCGGTCGGTGAACCTCTCGAACATCGCTCCCTCACTCTCCTGCTCCGACATTCTGGCAACAGACGCCGCAGTGTGCTGTGTACAACAACCGTGGGCGTCAGCCTGCCATGAAGCCCGGGGGTTGCGGCCCCCGCCTCCACTCTAGTTGGCGGGGGATGCCACCGCCGCCGGTCCACCCTATTGCCGACCGGCGACAGCACGGTCATTCACTCATAACGTGGGCGTCGCGGGATTCGTTTCCGGCCGGGTTTTGCCCTCAGCGAACAAACCGTCCGCCGACCGGATCTGCGCCGCACACGTACGACATCGGCCGCCTACCCCGTGTACGGGTCGACGAAACCGCAGGGCACCGGGCGTTGATGAGCGGGATCGAGCGCGTTGAGCACGTAGGTCGCGGCCCTCTTGCTGCCCGCTATGCCCGTATGCCCAGAGTAGTCCGTCGCGCAGCCGTCCTGAACCACGATGTTGGTCACATGGGGGCCGGTGACCAGGCCGGAGGTGTACGGCACCACCAGTTCGTCCAGCTGGGTCGCGATATTGGTGTAGGTCACGTCGGGGTGGTAGACGCCGTCCGCGTTGAGTTCGCGCACGAACTCCGACCCTTGCAACACCTGCCTGCAGGCATTGCACGGCGATCCGGCCACGGCGTCGAACAGCGGACCGAGGCCGAGGCGTGTGCCGAACGCGTTCAGGTCCGCCATGCCGTACGCGTTCGAGCCTTGCCACGGCGGGGCCAGACCGACCATCTTGTCCACCTTGCCCGCGCCCGCGAGCCGTTTGACGAAGTAGTTGCCGATGAAGTTGCCCTGGGAATGGCCGATGAGGTCGACCTTGCGCGCACCGGTCGCGGAGCGCACCCGGTCTACGAAGGCGGCGAGCTGGGCCGCGCTCTGCTCGATCGGGAGCATGCCCCCGATGGCCGACGCGGGCCACGGCAGGTCGTAGGCGCCGAACGTGGCCGAGTACACGCAGTAGCCCTCGTTGGCCAGCAGCGGCGCGTACACGCCCCAATTAGTCTGTGCGCCACCGCCCGTGCCGTGCACGAGGACCACGGGGTTCGGATGCTCGGAGTTCGGCCGGCACGACCAGTCGTTGGTGCCGGGCAGCGAACCACCCGGATTGGACAGTTCGGCGGGAATGCCCGCGAAGAAGTTGAACTCGACCGGATATCGCTCCTGCGCGTGCGCAGCGCCCGCGGTGGCGCACACCGCGGCGAGCAGAACGATGAACAACGAAAAGCCTGGGACACGCCGCACGATAGCCTCCCGGTCCGGATCGTCTCCGGGGAAGCTACCGCACGGAGTGGCCCAGACGGCGCAGATTCCGGCGGGTCGTTGCGGAAACTAGCTCTGACCGAAGGCCGACGCGCCGGACGGGTACGGCGCCGCGTACTCGCCTGCGGCGATCCGGCCCGGCGCCGCCGCGGCGGATGCCTTCCCCTGCTGGATTCCCGCGACGAACAGCGCACCGCAGAGCACCAGGAAGGCCAGCGTGTGGAAGACGCCACGCACGATGTTCCAACGCACCCAGGCGGATTCGAAATCGGCGCGCACCGCCGCCGGGTCGGCGATCGACGCCGGGTCGCCCGCGGCGGCCAGTTGGTCGTTGAGCGGAACATTCAGCCCGGAGGTCACCGCGAAGGCGATCACGTTGAGCACCAGAGCCAGGCCGATCCAGATCAGCGTGCTCCGGTGCTCACGTCCCAGATGCAGCGCCGCGGCCAGGATGGTGAACCCCACCGTGCCGAGGAAGCCGATCATGAACCAGGGATTGATGATCACCACGTTGATCTTCTGCATCGCGTCGATCATCGCGCGATCGTCGGTGCGGGCCAGCGCGGGCATCACCGAATTGGCGTACGCGTAGAAAAGGCCCGCGACCAGGCCCGTAGCCAGTGTGGCGAGCACCAGTGCGGCGAGACGTGTGGCGGTCATGACTTCCTCCTGCTTCGGAAACCGGCCGGAGCCATCGCCCCGGTCGCTCGTCTCCGAGTCAAGCCGTCGCCGCCGTGACTCTCCATGGTCGAGAAGCTCGATCGGATGAGCCAGCGTCTACGGTGGACGTCTCACAGGTCCCGATCGGAAATGAGCCCACTCTGCATGGCCAGTCCAGCCAGCCGCACCCGCTTCTGGTTCTGCGGCAGATCCTCCACCCCGAACTTGGCGAACAACGCGCGTAGATGGGTCTTGATCGCGTCGACGCTGAGGAACAACTCCTCGGCGATCTGCTGATTCGAGGCGGGAGTGGCGAAACCCGCGCCGTGCTTGTACGGGCGGCACAGCGCGACCAGGACCGAGCGTTGCGTTTCGGTGAGCGACCGCGCGGTGGGTATCGAGCCGGTGGAGGTGCGGGTGATGTCGTCGGATACGCCGCCGAAGTCGTGAAAGGACACCCGAGACGTACCGACCCGGATGACGTCGCCCGCCATCAGTCTGCGGCGGCCGACCAGCCGGTCCCCGTTGACGAAAGTGCCGTTGCGGGAGAGGCCGTCGTCCACGATGGTCCAGTGCGCACCCAGGTATTCGACCGCCGCGTGCAGCCGGGACACCTCCGCGTCCCAGCTCAGGGCGAGATCGGCATGCGGGGAGCGACCGATGGTGACGCGGCCGCGGTCGGGCGTGAGCGTGAGCTCCTGCTGCCGACCGGCGTCATCGGTGAACCGCAAGAATGATCCGACGAATCCTGTCACTGCGCCGATACCTCACCTCTCCATACCGCCAGTGACCTTCGCACGCTTCCATGGTGCCGCTTCCCGGTACCACGAGCAAGATCGATTCATCCGCCGTGACGGGCCACCGTGCGAACCGGTCTCGCTGCTATATCGAAGCCCTATCACAAACAAGACCGCCGTCCCGACGTCGCACGATTCGCCGGGACGGCGGCCGGAAAAAGAACTATCCCTTCGCGGCCTTGTTGTACGCGTCGGTGATGTCGGCGGAGATGCGGCCCCGCGCGGACACCTTGTGTCCATTACGGCGCGCCCACTCACGAATTGCGGCGCTTTGTTCCCGATCGATCGAGACCCGGCTCTTCGGAGTGCCCGTTGCGGCCGCGGCGGCCTTGACCCGGCGCCGGCCGCTGACCCGGCGCGCATTCGAAACCCACTCCTCCAAACCGTCGCGCAGCTTCGCCGCATTTGCCGACGACAGGTCGATCTCGTACGACACACCGTCGATCGCAAACTCGATGGTCTCGTCTGCGATGGACTCACCGTCGACATCGTCGATCAGGCTAACGGTGACCTTCTTTGCCATGAGATGAACGTCCTCTCGAAATCGTGCGACCCGCATACTAGGCCGATTACCCGAGGCAAGAATACCTCGAATTCCGGAAATTCCAAGACGGAGCCGCTGCTTTGCAATCCAGTGGTCACCTGGTGACCGGACGCACAATTGGGAACAGTATCGTTTCTCGGATTCCCAAACCCGTCAACGCCATCAACAACCGATCGATTCCCATACCCGTTCCGGTCGTCGGCGGCATGCCGTGCTCCATCGCGGCGAGGAAGTCCTCGTCCAGCACCATCGCCTCGTCGTCGCCCTGCGCGGCCAACCTGGCCTGGTCGACGAACCGCTCCCGCTGGATCACCGGGTCGACCAACTCCGAATAGCCCGTGGCCAACTCGAAGCCGCGCACATAGAGGTCCCACTTCTCCGTGACGCCTGCGGTGCTGCGATGCTGCCTGGTCAACGGGGATGTCTCCACCGGGAAGTCGCGCACGAAAGTCGGTGCGTACAGCTTGTCACCATACTGGTGTTCCCAAAGTTCCTCGACGAGTTTCCCGTGACCGTAGCCCTTGCCCTCCGGAATTTCCAGACCGACCCGATCCGCGAGTGCGCGCAATTCGGCGACCGATGTTTCCGGAGTGACCTGCACACCCAGCGCATCGGACAGCGACGGGTACATCTCGACGGTGGCCCACTCGCCACGGAGATCGTATTCGGTGCCGTCGGCCAGGGTCACCACCTGCGTGCCGAACGCCTCCTGCGCCACTTCCTGCACCAATTCCCGGGTCATCACCGCCGAGTCGTCATAGGTGCCGTAAGCCTGGTAGGTCTCCAGCATCGCGAACTCGGGGGAATGCGTGGAGTCCGCCCCCTCGTTGCGGAAGTTCCGGTTGATCTCGAAGACCCGCTCCAAGCCGCCGACCACGCAGCGCTTCAGGAACAACTCGGGCGCGATGCGCAGGAAGAGGTCCATGTCGAGGGCATTGGAATGGGTGACGAACGGCCGGGCCGCGGCGCCGCCGTGCAGCGTCTGCAGCATCGGCGTCTCCACCTCGAGAAAGCCCCTGCGCTCGAGCGCGTTGCGCAGCGCGCGCACCACGGCGATGCGGGTACGGGCCATCTCCCTGGCCTCAGGGCGCACGATCAAGTCGACATAACGCTGCCGGACCCGCGACTCCTCGTTCATCTCCTTGTGCGCCACCGGCAGCGGCCGCAGGGCCTTCGCCGCCATGAACCACGAATCGGCCATGACGCTCAGTTCCCCGGTTCGCGAAGAGATGACCTCACCGTGCACGAAAACGAAGTCACCGAGGTCGACGTCCGCCTTCCAGGCGGCAAGCGCGTCCGCGCCGACCCCGTTCAGACTGATCATCGCCTGCAGCTTGGTGCCGTCGCCTTCCTGCAGTGTCGCGAAACACAACTTGCCGGTATTACGCAGGAATATGACGCGCCCGGCGACGCCCACCTCTTGTCCGGTGGAGGTGTCGGCGGCCAGGTCCGGATATGCGGCCCGAATTTCCGCCAGGGTATGCGTACGCGGCACGACGACGGGATACGCCTCGCCACCGGCCGCGAGCAGCCGCTCCCGCTTCTCCCGGCGAATCCGTATCTGCTCCGGGGCATCGTCGGCGGCGGGCGCCACAGCGGGCCGCGAATCCGATGTCGATGCGGTCGAAGAGGCAGAGTTCGGGGTGCTCACATCGAACAACCCTAGCGTGCACCGGAAATCGTTTTGCGCGCCGCCCGGACTCCGACCCGGAGTAACGAAACGGTATCGCCGCGGCGCACCGTCCGGGACGTCCCGGTCCACGTCCCGGAGACGCGAAATAGCCGGTGCGCATCATAGTGTGTGCGAAAACACCTGCGCGCCCGGCTATTTCGAGATGGAAGTGTTGGCGGGGAAATTACAGCGAGGCGAGCGCCTCGGCCTCACGCACGAAGTGCGACGCCCCGACGGCGACGTTCAACAGCCCGGCCGCCTTCAACGCCTGGTAACCGCCCACCAGATCGGTCGCCCGGTGCAGCCCGAGTTGCTGCAGGGCGGCGGCGGCCAAGCTGGAGGTATAGCCCTCGGAGCAGACGACGATCCATTCCACGTCGTGATCGGCGGCCAGCGCCAAGCGGGCCGAACTGGTGGGGTCCAGCCGCCATTCCAGGACATTGCGCTCGATCACCAAGGCGCCGGGCAAGGTGCCCTCGCGTCCGCGTTGCGCCTGCGGCCGGATATCCACCAGAATGGCGCCCCGCTCGATGGCTTCCGGCAATTCGAAGGCATAGATCCGGTCGAGTTGCGCCCGTGCGTTCTCGAGCATCTGATCGATGGTCAAACGGGTCATCACATGTCACCTTCGGGCTGGTCGGTGAGGACGGTTCGGGTGCGCCGCAGGGTGCCGTGGCCGGTCACCTCGTAATACGACATGGCGGTGAGCGGCGGGGAATAGGCGTGCACGCTGAGCGTCGGATCGAGCGGGCCCGCGGATTCGACGGCGCCGGGCACGTCGGCGGGCGCCCGCATGACGTCGTGCACCCAGCCGATCGGGAACGAGGCCTGGTCACCCGCCGCGAGCGTGCGGCAACGCAATTCCGTCCCGTTCCAGCGGTATTCGGATAACGCGCCGCTGAGCACGGTGAGCGCGCCGAGCGACCCGGCATGGTCGTGCAACTCGGTCGACTTGCCCGGCGTCCAGCTGATCAACCAGACGTCGACCTCGTCGTCGGAGAGCAGCCTGGTCGCCCAGCGCTCGTCGTGCGGCCATGTCCCGTCAGCTGGAAGCAGGTGGTCATAGCGACCGGCGAGCACGTCCTCGGCGCCCTCGTCGGTCAGCCGCAGCAGATCGGCCGGGCGCAGCCGAGTGGGCAGAGCGGGTGCCACCGAGGGTTCCACCGGCGGAGTAGCCGACAGCGCCGTACGCGCGGAAGAAAGGGAAAGAACAGAAGAACGCATGAGCGAATCTCCAGGAGGAAGGTAACGGTCGAGGGCAGGAACTCAGCCTCGATCGGTCGAGGCACGTCAGCCTCGACAACACTCCTGGGCGCTCACGAAGAAAGTCACGAGAGGGAGTTTAACAGCATGCGACGCGGTGTCGACAAGTCCCTGGCCTGCGACGAATCCAACACCGCGCATATCAGACATTTCCCTTGCGCCGCTGGTTGCGTTCGTATACGAGCCGCAGGCCGGTCAACGTGAGATGCGGATCGTGGTCGTCGATCGTTTCCGATTCCGGGACGATCAGCGGCGCGGTCGCGCCGGTCGCCACCACCGCCACATCGTCGCCGGCAAAGGCGTCGAACTCGTCGCGAATCCGATCGATCAGGCCGTCGACCAGTCCGGCGAAACCGAATACCGCGCCGGACTGCATGCATTCCATGCTGTTCTTCCCCAGCACCGACCGCGGCCTGGTCAACTCCGCCCGCCGCAGCGCACTGCGTTCTACCAGGGCTTCCGTGGCGATCTCCACACCGGGTGCGATGATCCCGCCGAGAAACTCGCCCTTCTTCGACACCAGATCGACGCAGATCGCCGTTCCGAAATCGACGACGATCGCGGGCCCGGAATACCGCTGGTAGGCGGCCAGGCAATTGACGATGCGGTCGGCGCCGACTTCTTTCGGATTGTCCACCAGCAGCGGAATCCCGGTGCGCACACCGGGTTCCACCAACACGTGCGGAACATGAGCCCAGTATTGGCCGAGCATGCCGCGCAGTTCGCGCAGCACGGGCGGCACCGTCGAAAGCGCCGAGACGCCGATCACCTCGTCCAGTTGCGCGCCGACCAACCCGCGCACCTGCATGGCGAATTCGTCGGCGGTCAGCAACGGATTGGTGTGGATACGCCAGTGGCGCACCAGTTTCGAATGCTCTCCGGAACCGGAGAACAAGCCGAGTTCGATACTCGTATTGCGGACATCGATGGTCAGCAACATGTCCGGTCGCCGCTGTTCAGACGAACGACAGCGAGCGCGGCGAGGTCAGGCCCGAGCCCTCCGGTGCGTGCGCCGGGTCCGAACCGAGCTCGACCGGGCGGTTGCGCTCGTCGACGAAGACGACCTTGGGGTCGTATTCCTTCAGCTCCTGCTCGTTCAGCTGGCCGTAGGCGATCAGGATGACGAGGTCGCCGGGATGCACCAGGTGGGCCGCGGCGCCGTTGATCCCGATCACCCCCGAACCCCGCTCACCGGCGATCACGTAGGTCTCCAGGCGGGCGCCGTTGTCGATGTCGACGATGCAGACCTGCTCGCCTTCCAGCAGATCGGCGGCGTCGAGCAGGTCCTGGTCCACGGTGACCGAACCGACGTAGTGCAGGTCGGCGTGCGTCACGGTGGCACGGTGGATCTTCGACTTCATCATGGTGCGCAGCATTGCGTCGACCTTTCTAGTTCGCGGGAGGAAGCGGGGCGGGATTCGACACCGCCGGAACGGACCGGGGGTCCACGGCGGGCCGCGAACCGGAGACGTTGGGATGGCCGTCGATCGGAGCGCCGAGCGTGACGGCGATGTTGTCGATGAGCCGGGTAGTGCCCACCCTGGCCGCGATCAGCAACCTGGCGTTGCCCGCGGCCGGGGCGGGGCCCAGGGTGGCCGAGCGCAATTCCAGGTAGTCGACGTCCACGCCGGGCACGGCGTCGAGCACCTGACGGGCGGCCGCGAGCACCGCGTCGCCGCCGAGCCCGCCCGCGTGCTTGCCCGCCGACAGGGCGGCCGACAAGGCGAGCGCCGATTCGCGCTGCACGGGGTCGAGATAACGGTTCCGTGAGGACATGGCCAGGCCGTCGGCCTCACGGATGGTGACCACCGGCGTGATCTTCACGTCGAAGTTCAGATCGCGGACCATCTGCCGGATCAACGTGAGCTGCTGGTAGTCCTTCTCGCCGAAGAACGCCTCGGTCGGCCGCGCGATCTGCAGGAGCTTGGCGACCACGGTGAGCATGCCCGCGAAATGGGTCGGGCGGCTCGCCCCTTCCAGCTCCGCGCCGAGCGGGCCTGGCTGCACCGTGGTCCGCGGGCCGTCCGGATACATGTCGGACGCGCTGGGCGCGAACACCAGCTCGACACCCTCCGCGCGCAACAATTCGACGTCGGCGTCCAGCGTGCGTGGGTACTTGTCCAGGTCTTCGTTCACCCCGAACTGCAACGGGTTGACGAAGATCGAGACGATGACCACCTGGTTGGTCCGCTTGGCCAGCCGCACGATCTCCAGGTGGCCCTCGTGCAGCGCACCCATGGTCGGCACCAGCGCGACGGTACGGCCGACGCCGCGCAGCGCGGCGGACACCGCGCCGAGCACGGCGGGATCGTGGTGGACGGTCAGCGCACCGGGCCGGTAGGCGCCGCGCAGTTTCGGGTCCAACATCAGCGTCCTTCCAGCAGTTCGATGACGGCGGGGGCGGTGCCCGCGCGTTCCGCCGTGCGCAGCGACAGCGCGCGATACGCCTCGGCCAGCCTGGCGTCGACCGACGCCAACGCGGTCAGATGCGCGGCCACCGCGTCCGCGTCACCACGGGCGACCGGGCCGGTCAGCGCGGACTGGCCGCGCCGCAAGGCGTTGTCCAGCGCCGCCGATGCCAGGGGCGCGAGCAGACGCTCGGCCAGGCCGTTGGGCTGCTCGTCCACCAGCTGCTGGCCCATCAGTCCGGGGCCGGCCAGGGCGGCGCGCAACGCGGCCACCGCGTCGACGATCACCGTGACCAGGTGATTGCTGCCATGCGCGAGCGCGGCGTGGTACAGCGGCCGGTTCTCCTCCGGCACCCGCACCGGCTCGCCGCCCATCTCGATCACCAGCGACTGCGCGATGGCGTAGCCGACCTCATCGGCGGCGGTGATGCCGAAGCACGCGTTGCCGAGGCGGTTCACGTCCTCGTCGTGTCCGGTGAAGGTCATGGCCGGGTGGATGGCCAGCGGAAGCGCGCCGATCTCGGCCAGGGGCGCGAGTACGCCGACGCCGTTCGCGCCGGACGTGTGCGCGACGATGGTGCCGGGACGGACGACTTCCGCGCCGGCCAGACCGCGAACCAGGCCGGGAAGCTCGGCGTCGGGCACGGCCAGCAACAGCAGCTCGCTGCGGGCGGCCACCTGTTCGATCGGCAGGATCTCCGAATCGGGCAGCCGGGTCCTGGCACGCCGCACCGACGCGTCGGAGATCGCGCAGACGCCGAACACGACGTGTCCGGCGCGCTCGAGTGCGACGCCCAATGCCGAGCCCACGCGTCCCGCCGAGACGATTCCCACCGTCAGGCGTGCGGGCGCGGGGTCGTAGCCCGAATCAGCGTTGTCGGAATTCACGCTTCTCGAGGTCAACGTTGTCCTCTCGATGTCGTTCCAGTCCCGCCATGCGGGTACCGGACGGTACGCCAAGAGGATATCTACAGGTGCTTCGCCGCCGCCACGGGGTGTCCGCGTGATCTAGGCCGCAGTGCCGGGCCGGGCCCCGGCTCCACTCACCGGCGGTCCCGCTCCTCCGATTGCAGGTTGGCCATGATCTCCGCGACCGAGAGACGACGCGACGGCGTCTCGTCGTCGCTTTCCGCCCGGCGGCGCCTGCGCGCGCTCGGCGTGCCCATGGCGGGTGCTGAGGCCGACCGAGAGGCCGGTTCCGGCGTCGGCTGGGGTCGTGCGGCGGGCTGGGTGGGTGGCTCGTCCAGCGGCTCCTCGTCCACCGTCTCGGTGAAGGCGTCGGCCCAGCCGCGCGGCTCGGCGTAGCGCGCCCGCTCCGCGTCGGCCTGGTCGGTGTCGTCGAGGGAGACGACGGCGGTCTCCGCGGTGACCGGATCATCGAAGGGGCTGGCGAAGACCGGTGGCTCGGGATGGTCGGGCTCGAAGATCGGCGTCATACTGCTACGCGGTTGCTGGTCGGCGAACATCGACCACATCCCGGCATTCGCGGAGCTATTGTTCCCCGATTCCGTGCCGGAGCTGGTCAGCTCCTGGATCCTGGTCGCGTCGGCGCGCAACGCGGGGCGATCCATCGGCAGATCGCCGTCGAACAGCCGCTGCAGGCTCTGCCGCAGCACGGTGAGCTCCGCGCGCAAGGCCGCGAGTTCGGTCGCGTCGGCGCCCACCTCCTCGCGGACCCGCGCCTCCACACCGAGCTCGTACTCGCGGCGCGCGGTGACCTCACGCTCCAGCTGCAACGCGTAGACGGTTTGCAGATCGCGGACCTTCGCCTTGTCGATCGTCGCCTCTTTGCGGTACTTCGTCGCAGCAAGAGCCCCGATCGCCGCGGCCCACAGGGCTGCGACCAGACCTACCCGTACGAACTCGACACTGTTGCTGAAGATCAGGAAAACACTGGCAACCAGACCGAGCACGATCAGGACGCCGACGAATAATTTTCCCGCCTCGTCCCGCCGTCCACGGGAAGTGCTGCTACGGGAGGGTGAAACCATGCCAGCCAGGGTAGCCAATTGCTTCGGCCACGCCCAGATTCCGGTTTTGTGATTAAGTTCGTGAAACTAGCTATGTAGTTGCCGCATCGTCGGTGGGATCCTCCGGCGCCCGGCAGCAGTACTCCAGCCAGAGGGCCGCAGCAACCAAAGCGAAGCCCGCCAGCATCCCGACGATCGCGCCGGGGCTGTCGGCCGCGGCCGCGCGCAAGGTGCCGCGCTGCGGGAGGACCCAGCACAGGAATCCGAGCCAGATACCCGCGGCGATCGAACCGACCTGCGCCGACGCCTTGGCCAACGCGACGGCGCGGGCCGCCGTGATCGGATGCAACTGGTGACGTCCATCGCCGATCTGGTGGTCGTTGACCCGCGCCCGGATGACGAAAGCGAGCACCGCTTCGATCGCGGCCACCGGATACAGCGAGGCGCCCGCGAAGATCGAGATCGGCGGGAAGCTGTCATAGGCCACCCGGGTGGCGATCCACGCGACGATCGCGGCGATCAGCACGTTCGCCACGAGGTCGAGTATGCGAGTCGGCTTCAGTTTCACGACGGCGCGCCCGTCAGCGAGAACTCGGTGCGACGCACCCCGGCGCGTTCGTCCGGATCGAGCCCGGCCAGCAGATCCGCGACAGCGTGCGGCACGCCGTCGACCTCGAGCACCGCGTCCGGCATCACGTCCAGCCACGGCGCCAGCACGAAGGCGCGCCGATGCGCCTGCGGGTGCGGCAGGATGAGATCCGGGTCGGCGCTACGGCACGCGACCGGCTCACCGCCGCGCAGTTCGGCGCACCACACCACGTCCACGTCGAGTGTGCGTGCGCCCCAGCGCACTTCACGCACCCGTCCCGAGGCCTGCTCCAGCTCCTGTCCGCGACGCAGCCAGTCGGCGCAGCCGAAGGCCGGATCCTCTACCAGCACAGCGGCATTGAGATAGTCGCCCTGCGGGACACCACCCCAGGGCGCGGTCGAATACACGGCGGAGACCGCCAGCACGCGATGGCCGAACCCGTCCAGGACGCTGCGCAGATGCGCGAGCCGATCACCCAGATTCGAACCGATGGACAGCACGGCACGGGTCATCGGCGCACCTCCGCGGCGCCCGGCACGGTGAAAAACACCGCGCCGCAGTTCCGCTCGCTCATCCGACGGGCTCCCCCCGGTGACGCGAGGTGATCACCCGCACATCGGCGAACGTGTGCGGGATCGGCGCGGACGGCTTGTGCAACACCACCTCGACCGACCGTATCCGCGGATCGGTCATGACATCGTCGGCGATCTCCGAGACCACCGTCTCGATGAGATTGCGCGGCGGACCCTGGACGATGCGCACCGCGCGTTCGGCCAACGCGCCGTAGTCCACGGTGGCTGCCAGGTCGTCGGACGCCGCGGCCACGTCGAAGTCCACCCATACCGTCAGGTCGACCAGGAACTCCTGGCCGTCGCGGCGCTCGTGCTCGAACACGCCGTGGTGCCCGTAGGCGCGCAGGCCGCGCAACTCGATGCGGTCGGCGCCGCGCCGGATCGCCGAATCACCCGGCGGCGCCTCGTCTTCGGCGTGGATCGGGGACCGGCTCATCATCGAGCTCCTTGCGCACTGGATCGGGCGGTGTCGTGCTGTTCGGCGCGCTGCCGTGCGGCATTCTGCCACGCGTCGGTGACCGTGATGGCGTCCAGCGAGGCGCGCACGTCGTGCACCCGCACACCCCACGCGCCGTGCACCGCGGCCAGCGCCGAGATGGTCGCGGTGGCCGTCTCCCTGCCGTCCGGTGGACGCGGCCCCGCCTCGTCGGCGAGCAGGGAGCCGAGAAAACGCTTGCGAGACGCCCCGATCAGGACCGGGAGCCCCTGCGCGACCAATTCCGGCAGCGCGCCGAGCAGAGCCCAGTTGTGTTCGGCGTTCTTCGCGAAGCCCAAGCCGGGGTCGAGAATCAGCCGGGACGACTCCACGCCCGCGGCGACGGCCGAGTCCACCTGCGCGGTCAACTCGGCGAGCACCTCCGCGACCACGTCGTCGTAGTGGTCCGCCGGTCCGGTGTGCCGGTAGTCGGCGCCCGCCCGCCAGTGCATGAGGATCCACGGGACCCGCGCGGAGGCGACCACGCGCACCATGTCGGCATCGGCGCGGCCGCCGGAGACGTCGTTCACCACCGACACCCCGGCTTCGATCGCGGCTTCGGCGACGGCGGCGCGCATGGTGTCCACGCTGGTCGGCACACCCGCCGCGACCAGTCCGCGGATGACCGGTGTCACCCGTGCGGTCTCGGTCGCCGCGTCGACGCGGACCGCGCCCGGCCTGGTCGACTCGCCGCCGACGTCGATGACGTCCGCACCCGCGGCGTGCAGCCGAACGCCGTGCGCGATGGCCAGCTCGGGATCGAGGTATCGCCCGCCGTCGGAGAACGAATCGCTGGTGACGTTCACCACACCCATCACCACACAGGAGCGCCCGTCGCGGGCGGCGAGGCTCTCGAAGCGCCTCGGTTCGGACACCGTGGGCCCGCTCACTTCCGCAGGATCAGATCGAGCGCCTCGGCGCGCGAGGCGGCGTTGGACTGCAGCAGTCCACGCACCGCGGAGGTGGTCGTGCTCGCGCCCGGCTTGCGGATGCCGCGCATCGCCATGCAGAGGTGCTCGGCCTCGACCACGACGATCGCTCCCCTCGGGTCCAGCTTGCGCATCACCGCGTCGGCGATCTGGCTGGTCAGCCGCTCCTGCACCTGCGGGCGCTTGGCGTACAGGTCGACCAGGCGGGCGAGTTTGGACAGGCCGGTGACCCGGCCGTGCGGACCGGGGATGTACCCGACATGGGCGACACCGTGGAAGGACACCAAGTGGTGCTCACAGGTGGAGTACATCGGAATGTCCCTGACCAGTACGAGTTCCTGATGGCCCTCGTCGAACGTGGTGTTGAGCACCGAATCCGGTTCCACATAGAGCCCGGCGAACGTCTCCCGATAGGCCCGCGCGACCCGGGCGGGCGTGTCGAGCAGGCCGGGCCGGTCCGGGTCCTCACCGACGGCGATCAGCAACTCCCGTACCGCCGCTTCGGCTCGCGCCTGATCGAACGACCTGCCCGTTTCCAGTGCCACGAGGCCCGGCTCCGACAGGCCGATGTCGATGCCGTTGTGCTCCGCACTGTCCAGTTCGGCGACGGTGTGACCACCGCCATACTCGTTGGCCGACAATCGAGGACACCTCCAAACTCCCCGGGCGCCGGCAATCTCTCGGCACCCCAGATGGTCGAGCCTAATCGTCACAGGTCAGTGACGACCGTTCGGTCCATCCCAATCACCGTCGCCCTCGCCGTTCGGATTCGTCCGGCGCGGCTCGTCGTAACCGCCGTGGTCGCCGTACCCGTCCCTGTCATAGCCGCCTTCGGGCGAACCCTGCGGACCCCACGGCTGATAGCCGTGCCGCGGCTGCTGCGGGTCGCCCCAGCCGGGCTGACCCTGCTGCGGCTCGTCGCGCGGCGGCCAGCCGGGAGCGGACCAGCCCGCCGGAGCGCCGTAGTCCGGCCGCGAACCGTGCGTGCCCTGGCGCGGATAGGCCGGAGCGGGCGCCTGCGGCAGCGGGTAGCCGGGCGCGGACGGGCGGGGGTACTGCGGCGGAGCGCCGTAACCGCTCTCATGCGGCGGATACCCGTTGGCGGGCTGCGGCTCGCGCTGCGCGGACGCGGCCACCGGCTTCACCACCGGCTCCGGCGGCCACGACTCGCCGCGCTCGGCGGCCAGCTCGCCCGGGGTCTTCACCGGCGGCTTGTCCGAGGGGACGCGCTCGCCGAAATCGTTGAACGCGGTGATCCGCGGGCGCTTCTGCACGGAGGCGAGGATCTGCTCGAGATCCTTGCGGTGCAGCGTCTCCCGCTCCAACAGCGCGGTGGCCAGGTCGTCGAGCACGTCGCGGTACTCGTTCAGGATCGCCCACGCCTCGGTGTGCGCGGCCTCGATCAGGTTGCGCACCTCCACGTCGATCGCGCCCGCCACCTCGTGCGAATACTCCGAACCCATGCCCATCGAGCGGCCGAGGAACGGGTCGCCCTGCTCCTGGCCGTAGCGGACCGCGCCGAGCCGGGCGCTCATGCCGTACTCGGTGACCATCGCCCGGGCGATCTTGGTTGCCTGGTCGATATCGGAGGACGCGCCGGTGGTCGGCTCGTGGAACACCAGTTCCTCGGCCGCGCGGCCGCCCATCGCCATGACCAGGCGGGCGATCATCTCCGAGCGGGTCATCAGGCCCTTGTCGTCCTCGGGCACCGTCATGGCGTGGCCGCCGGTGCGACCGCGCGCCAGGATGGTGACCTTGTAGACCGGCTCGATGTCCGGCATCGCCCAGGCGGCCAAGGTGTGGCCGCCCTCGTGATAGGCGGTGATCTTCTTCTCGTGCTCGCTGATGATCCGGCTCTTGCGGCGCGGGCCGCCGATCACGCGGTCGACCGACTCCTCCAGCGATTCGCCGGTGATCACCGCGCCGTGCTCGCGGGCGGTGAGCAGCGCGGCCTCGTTGATGACGTTGGCGAGGTCCGCGCCGGACATGCCGACGGTGCGCTTGGCCAGGCCGTCCAGATCGGCATCCGGGGAGATCGGCTTGCCCTGCGAGTGCACCCGCAGGATGGCGCGGCGACCGGCGAGGTCCGGATTGCCGACCGGGATCTGCCGGTCGAAGCGGCCGGGACGCAGCAGCGCCGGGTCGAGGATGTCGGGGCGGTTGGTGGCGGCGATCAGGATGATGCCGGTGCGGTCGCCGAAGCCGTCCATCTCCACCAGCAGCTGGTTGAGGGTCTGCTCGCGCTCGTCGTGACCGCCGCCGAGGCCAGCGCCGCGCTGGCGGCCGACCGCGTCGATCTCGTCGACGAAGATGATGCAGGGGCTGTTCTGCTTGGCCTGCTCGAACAGGTCGCGCACGCGGGAGGCGCCGACGCCGACGAACATCTCCACGAAGTCCGAACCGGAGATGGTGAAGAACGGCACGCCTGCCTCGCCCGCGACGGCACGGGCCAGCAGGGTCTTACCGGTGCCGGGCGGACCGTAGAGCAGGACGCCCTTGGGGATCTTGGCGCCGAGGGCCTGGTAGCGGACCGGGTTCTGCAGGAAGTCCTTGATCTCGTAGAGTTCCTCGACCGCCTCGTCGGCTCCGGCCACGTCGGCGAACGTGGTCTTGGGCATGTCCTTGGACAGCTGCTTGGCCTTCGACTTGCCGAAGCCCATCATGCCGCCGCGGCCGCCGCCCTGCATGCGGGCCATCACGAAGATGAACAGGCCGAGCAGGATGACCATCGGCAGCACGAACAGCAGGATCTGGGTGAACCAGCTCTCCTGCTTGACCACGGTGTTGTACGGGGCGCCGGAGTTCTTCACGGCCGAGAAGATCTGGGCGGAGGTCTCGCTACCGCCCGGATACTTCGCGATGATCTTGTTCTGTCCGCCGGTGGCGTCGTTGCCGTCCTTCAGCTCGATGCGCAGCTGCTGCTCGCGATCATCGATCTGGACGTTCTGGACGTTGCTCTTGTTCTCGAGCTGGCTCAGGGCAACCGATGTATCGACGCTCTTCCAGCCCCGCGTGTCGTTGCCGAAGTAGCTGAACGCATAGATCACGAGCAAGATGCCCGAGACTATGGCCAGGGTGCGAAACACTGTCTTGCGGTTCATAGAGCGTCGGCCGGGGCGGCCAGTCCTTTCCGGTGTCTCCGGTTCTTGCCTAGCGATGCGTCTGGCGCGTCCGGTTCCGCAGGGGTTCGGATGCGGACAAGCCACGTTACCGCGTACGGTCTACTCGATACATCGCGTAGTTCGGCTGCAGGTGCAGTTAAAGAGGTAAACGGCCGGGGATCGACGGTGGTTCCCGATGTCTCCGGTTCGGCTTCCTCCAAGTGGCAACAATCATGGCATGTTCGGCCTATCGTGAGCGACGACACAACATCGCGGCGCGAGCGACGGGCACGTAGGCGGTAGCTCGCACACCACGAAAGGCCCCGGGAGCGCCGCAGACCAGACACGAGCGCAGGGGGTATGGACATAGTCGAGTTACGAACACCCACAGCGATACTGCGTCACGGCCGCGGCAGGTTGATCGTCTTGCGGCCCGGGTCCGACGGCGAGCGCGTGCTCGATGTCCCGGTCTCCGACCTGCTGAAGGTCCGGCTGAACCGGCGCGCGGACGACGCGGTGGTGATCGAGATCTATCTGCGCTACCCGACGCCCGTGCTCACCGGCGTCCCCGCGGACCGCACGCCACTTCCGGTGATCATCGCCGAGCACGACGTTCCCGCGGCCACCGAAATCGTCGACCGCATCAACGCGCACATCCTCGCCACCCAGCGCATCGACGTGGCGGCGCCGGACCTGCGCCCGCCTCCCCCCACCTGGGGACGTGGCGGCCCCACCCGCGCGGACGTGGAACGGGCGACGCGCAGGATGTCGCCGCGCCGTGAGGCGAAGCATGCGATAGCGGCTCTGCATCGTTACGTGACGCCGGACGAGTACGTCCTGGAGACCGCCGTCGCGGTCGCGCACCCTCCGGCGGGCAGCGGCTCCGGCCTGCTCGCCGCCACGACGACGCGGCTGCTGTTCATCGCGATCGGCGACAGCCGGTACGCGTACGAACTCCCGATTCCCGTGGTCGTATGGGCTCGCGTGACCGATACCCCCACCGCGGGGCGCGGCGAGATCGGCCCCGGACGCGGCGCGACCGGCGCCGAGGTACACGACGGCAGCCGCACGCTGCAATTCGCGGGCGTCGACCGCGCCGACACCGATCGGGTCATCTGCGCGGTGAACTTCGCGGTACGCCGGGAGTCCGCCGACGGCGCCGCTGGCCCCGCGGATCCCGGTGTGGCGCAGTTGTATTCGGAGTGGGAACTGCTGGTCGAGCGACACTCCCTCGGCATGGTCGACGACGCGCAGTTCCAACGTTACGGCCGCGGAATCCTGCGTTCACTCCCCGACGGGAGCTGAGTTCAGCGCGATCCGCCGCCACGGGCTGGTCGGACGCAGCCACAGCCGCAGCAGCTCCTTGCGGCGGTCGACGCCGCCGTTCTTCAGCTCGGCCAAGTCCTCGCAGGCCTGCCAATAGGTCCAGCCGGTGAGGTAGGCGTCGCCGAACTGGCGCCAGTTGCGGTACTTGCTCTGGGCCAGCGGCAGGGCGCGCGCCAGATAACTCCAGGCCACGTCAGCGTCGAGGTACCCGGCCGTGTAGGCCATCCTGGCCACCGCGACGACCCTGGCCAGATCCCAGGCGTGGATGTCACCCGGCAGCGGCCGGGCCAGATGGTCGGTGAATCCGATCTTGATCGCCTGCGACCAGATGTCGTAGTCGCGGACCAGCGCCTCGGGATTGTCCATCCCCCGGAACGCTCCGACCTGCCGCAGGAACGCCCGGTGCCGGTCGGCGCGCTCACCGAAGCGATCGCGCTCACTGGCGTTGATCGAGGCCGTCACCAGCGGGTGCACCAGCGCGTAGAGCGGGGCGTGCATGCCGTCGAGCAACTGCTCCATCGACGCCTGCGCCTCGGTGCCATCGGTGATGCCCCACGCGCCGGTGAGTGTGTCGATGGCCAGTTCACGCCGGTCACCGAGCGGATGCGCGCGTTCCGGGCCGAGCAGCAGCGCGTCATGGAAGGCGTCCCAGCGCGCGGAATAGAAGGCGCCGAGGGCCAGCGCCCGCAATTCGTCGTCGGATACCGCGGCGCCGGACCAGTGGTCTTCCTCCCGCTCGTCCAGCTCCGCGTACGGAAAGGTCGTCAAGGTGGGTACGCCGCGCGAAGACATGCCCCGATTGTTCCCTATCCCGCGCGGGGTACGCGCGGGATTCGCGGACGGCCACCTCTGTCGGTCGCGACGCCGGACCGCGGGCGCGTCCGCAGGGCGAATCGATTTCGGACTCCGTTGGTTCTTGCGCTGACGCATGTCGTGATCTGGGGCTAGTGTGCTCGCATGTGTAGAAACATCACCGTCCTGCGTGGTCTGGAGCCTGCCGCAACCGAGCAGGAAATCTATGCCGCCGCACTGCAGTACGTGCGCAAGGTCGGTGGCGTGTCCGGCCTGAGCTCGACCACCAAACCGGCCGTCGACAAGGCCGTCGCGGCCATCGCAAACGCGACCACCACCTTGCTCGCCGAGTTACCCGACCGCAGGGTGGCCCCGACCACCGAACCGCCGCTGCGCCGGATCGCCGCACGGGAGGCCGCGGCGGGAGAGTAGACAGGCGGCCGGTTCAGGGCAGTGCGTCGGCGCCGTAGACGGCGACGCACACCAGCGCGATCTCCAGCGGCAGACCGCGTTCTTCGATCGGATATCCCAAAAGCTGTTCGATCCGCTGCACGCGGTAGCGGACCGTGTTCTTGTGTACGCCGAGCACCTTCGCGGTGGCCTCCGGGCTGCGTTGGCTGCGCAGATAGGCGTGCAGCGTCTCGCGCAGCCGTGCGGCGTTCCCGTCGCGCGCCGCCAGCGCGCCCAGTTCCCGCTCGACCAGTCCTCGCATGGCCGCTTCGTCCGCACCGGCCAGATAGGCGATCTCCACCGTTCGATACCCGGTGACGCGCCGCCCGCCCGCGGGTGCGCGCTCCGCGACCTGCCGCGCGGCGACCGCTTCCCGATGACTGCGACGGAAACCGGCGATCCCCGCGGCGGGCACACCGAACGCCACCCGTACCGGCGCATCGACCTGCGCCGCGGTCAGCCGCTCCGCTTCGCCCGGCACCGCGAGTTCGGCGCCGTGTTCCCCGTCGTCCGATCCGGCCCACGCCCACATCGCGCTGGCGCCGGATGGAACGGTGAGCAGCCGCGCGCTGCCCAGCGCCGCGGCCAGCCGCGCCGCGACCCGATCCAGCAGTCCGGTCGCCTCCGCCTCCGCGCCTGCGGGTTCTCCGGTCGGCTCGTCGGTCCACAGCACGAAGGCCAGGTGCCGCTGGGAGAGCCGGTAGCCGAGCCGCACCGATGCCTGATCGACGTCCACGTGCTCGCCGTCCAGCAGCGCTCGGACGGTCTCGGCGCGACGGTTGAAGGCGGCGCGCAGCACCTGCTCGCGCTCCTCCATGTAGGTGTCGGTGAGCAACTCGACCGACGTGCTGATCCACTTGGTGGCCCGCTCGAACAGCCGCAGCAGCACCATGCGTTCGAGTTCCGGCGTCGCCCGCCGCTGCTCGACGACCTCGGTCATGTAGTCCAGCACCGCCTCCATGCCCACGTGATAGACCCGCAGCAGCAACCGCAGCTCGAAACCACGCCTGGCCACGCTGCGCGCGAACGCGTGCGCCTCCTCCGGGAGCGAGAACTCGAAGGTATCGCTGGCCAGGCGGCTGAGCACGATCCTGGCGTGCGCCCTGGTGCTGGCCGCGAGGTCGCGGCGCATATCGCGATCGGCTAGTTCGGGGATGCGCGCGATGATCACGTCGTCGAGCCGGGTGACGACGCGTTCGAGCACTTCGGCGCGCGTCGTCTCGTAGACGTACTCCGCGAGCCAGTCGCGCACTTCGTCGGGTGCGGGGCTCGGCCTGGCCGCGGCGCCCGGCGAAGGCCCAACGGTCATCGCCCTCTCCTCCGGCTCGGCGGATACCGAACCACCGCTTGTCTCACGGACACAAAATCACCCGTTTTCCTTGATGATCTGGGCCAAGAAAGTCTGTTCGGATTGTGTCACGATCATAGTTCAGTGGCCTGTCTCACAGCAGTCAGCAGACCGCGGTTCAACACGACGTCAGTGGGAGAACAGCAGTGACCAACACCGAACCAGCGCCCGCGACCGAGAAGGCGCGGGCACGCGAAACGACCGCGAAGAAGGACGGTCCCGCCGTCATCGAAGTGCGCAATCCCGGCACGGGCGAGGTCGTCGGCACGGTGCCGGACGAGACCGCGGACGCGGTCGCGGCCAAGGTCCGCGAACTGCGGCTGTACCAGCCGGAGTGGGAGGCGATCGGCCCCGAAGGGCGCAAGGTCTGGCTGCTGAAGTTCCAGGACTGGTTGATCGACAACACCGACCGCCTTGCCGCCGTGCTGCAGTCGGAGACCGCCAAGCCCCGGGTGGACGCCCTGATCGATCCGGGTTTCGCGACCGATCTGATCGGCTACTACGCCCGCCGCGCGGCGAAGTTCCTCGCCGACGACCACCCGTCACCGCACAGCCCGCTGGCCCGCGTCAAACGCTTGACCACGGTCTACCGGCCCTATCCGGTGGTCGGCGTCATCACGCCGTGGAACTTCCCGCTGGCCATGCCGGTGATGGACGTGATCCCGGCGCTCGCGGCCGGGGCGGCCGTCATCCTCAAGCCCTCCGAGGTGACCCCGCTCTCCGCGATCGAACTGGCCAAAGGCTGGGCGGAGATCGGCGCGCCGCCGATCTTCGCGGTGGTCACCGGCGCGGGCGCGACCGGAGCGGCCGTGGCGGGCAACGCCGACTACATCCAGTTCACCGGTTCCACCGCGACCGGCCGCAAGATCGCCGCCGCGTGCGTGGAACGGATGGTGCCCTACAGCCTGGAACTCGGCGGCAAGGATCCGGCGATCGTCCTGGCCGACGCCGACCTGGATCGCGCCGCGCACGGCATCGCCTTCGGTGGCATGTTCAACTCCGGCCAGGTCTGCATCTCCGTGGAGCGGGTGTACGTCGAAGCGCCGGTGTACGACGAGTTCGTCGCCAAACTCACCGCCAATGTGCAGGCGCTACGCCAAGGCCTGGACGGACGCGAGTCGAAATACGACGTGGGAGCGCTGGCCAACGAGAATCAGGCGGCCATCGTGCAGCGCCACGTCGACGAGGCCGTCGCGGCGGGCGCCAAGGTGCTCACCGGGGGCAAGCGGGCCGGATTCGGCACCGCCTTCGAGCCGACCGTGCTGGTCGATGTCGACCACACCATGTCCTGCGTCACCGAGGAGACCTTCGGCCCGACGCTGCCGGTGATGAAGGTGGCCGACGAGTCCGAGGCGATCCGGCTGGCCAACGACTCGGTGTACGGCCTGTCGGCCTCGGTGTGGACCGGCGACAAAGAGCGCGGCGAACGGATCGCACGGCAGCTGAACGCGGGCGCGGTCAACATCAACGACGTCTTCGCCAACCTGTTCAGTTACGCCCTGCCCATGGGCGGCTGGGGGCTGTCCGGCGTCGGCGCCCGCTGGGGCGGCGCGAACGGCGTGCGCAAGTACTGCCGCCAGCAGGCGATCACCACGCCGATCCTGCCGACGCAGCAGAAGGAACTGTTCTGGTACCCGTACTCGATGCCGAAGCTGCTGTTCGCGCTCGGCGCCATGCGCGCGGCAGGCGCCCGCGGGCTGCGCCGCCTCGACCTTCCGGCCCTGCTGAAGCTCAAAGGGGGCGACAAGTGACCCAAGCGAAGCAGATCCGCGGCAAGGTCGTGGTGATCACCGGTGGGGCACGCGGCATCGGACTCGCCACCGCGACCGCGCTACAGGCTCTCGGCGCGCAGATCGCGATCGGCGATATCGACGAGACCACGGTCAAGG
This sequence comes from Nocardia sp. NPDC051929, assembly GCF_044548645.1. Classification (NCBI taxonomy): domain Bacteria; kingdom Bacillati; phylum Actinomycetota; class Actinomycetes; order Mycobacteriales; family Nocardiaceae; genus Nocardia; species Nocardia sp. NPDC051929. The sequence continues at coordinate 442,988 of NZ_JBIUCG010000001.1, forward strand.
AGTCGGGCACGGCACGCGGTTTCGAGCTCTACGGCAAGCTCGACGTTACCGATCAGGAGTCGTTCGACGGCTTCCTCGACGAGGTGGAGCGGACCCTCGGCCCGATCGACGTGCTGATCAACAACGCGGGCATCATGCCGACCGGCAAGCTGGTGGACGAGCCGGACCCGCTGACCCGCCGGATCCTGGACATCAACGTCTACGGCGTGATCCTGGGCTGCAAGCTGGCGCTGCGCCGGATGCTGCCGCGCGGCGGCGGGCACATCATCAACATCGCCTCACTGGCCGGCGAGACCCATATCCCCGGCCTGGCCACCTACAACGCCAGCAAGCACGCGGTGCTCGGCTTCACCGACACGCTGCGGGAGGAGTACCGCGGCACCGGCGTGCGCTTCTCCTCGGTACTGCCCACGCTGACCAACACCGAGCTCGGATCCGGCGTCACCGCGCCCAAGCTGCTGCGCGCCGCGGAGCCGGAGGAGATCGCCGACGCCGTCGCGAAGCTGATCGTCGCGCCGAAGTCGAAGGTCAGGGTGACCGCGGTGGCCGGGTTCATCGCCCAGTTCGTCGGCCTGCTGCCGGAATCGCTCGGTGACGGCATCGGCCGCGCGCTCGGATCCGGCCGCGCCTTCCTCGACGACGTCGACGCCGAGAAGCGCAAGGCCTACGAGGAGCGCGTGCGCGGCGCGTGAGCGGGTCGGGAAGCAGGGGCGCCGCGGCTGGGATTCGTCTCGGCCGCGGCGCCCCGCCGTGTTCGGGGGCACATCGGGAGCCCCACACACCGACGGCATTGTGAGGAAAATCACGCGCGCACTCGCTGACATCGCGAAGCCGGTCAGCGGCAAATTCTCAGCCCATACTCGGCGGCCACAAACGCGTCCACAATCCGCCACAAAGACTCCCGGTTCACTCTCGTTCATGCTGGTCAACTGCCCAAATCGAAGAACCTGACGGTAAACGGCCACGGCATGCCGAAAATTCGCTATCCGCCTGGTGCGCAGCACCATCGCAGGCAATATGCTGTCCCTAACAAACCTGCCGACTGTTTCGGCGCCCGTATCCGAACTTTTCGGCCTGATAAGGCTGGAAATTCCGGACCGATTCTGATAGCAAGGGGCTATGGACCCGCATTTGCGCGACCTGCGGTATTTCGTCGCCGTCGCTGAGGAACTGCATTTCACCAACGCCGCCCAGCGGCTGCACATCGCTCAACCCACCCTGTCGCGTCAGATCCGGCAGCTGGAACGTCAGCTCGACGTGGTCCTGTTCGACCGCAACCAGCGCAGTGTCGCGTTGACCGTCGCGGGCAAGGAACTGCTCGAAGGCGCACGCAAGATCCTGGAGTTGTGGGAGGTCACCAACGTCTCGCTGCAGGAGGCGGGCGAGGTGTTGCGCGTCGGCATCCAATCCACACTCGGGCGCGGTCTGCTCAGCGATCTGGAGAGCGCGAGCGGACATCGTCTCGCACTGCACGCGGCTTCCTGGACCGATCCCTCCAGCGGCCTGGCGGGTCGGCAGGCCGATCTCGCTCTGGTCTGGCTGCCGTTGCCGGACCAGAGCCGCTACCGGTGGCAGGTGCTGCGCACCGAACCGCGCTGGGTGCTGCTTCCGGAAAACCACCCGCTGGCGATCTCGGAGACCATCGAATTCGCCGATCTGCTCGACGAACCGTTCGTCGCACTGCCCACCGAAGCCGGTGCGGTGCGCGATTTCTGGCTCGGCAACGACGGGCGCGGCGGCCGTCCGCCGAAGATCGGCGCCGAAGCCGCGACCGCGGAGGACAAGCTGGAAGCCGTGAGCCTCGGCCTCGGCGTGTGCCTGCTCGCCGAGAACAACGTGCCGATGTACCGCTGGCCCGGGCTGACCGCGCGTCCCGTGTCGGGGTTGGCGCCGTGCGAGCTCGCCGTGGCCTGGCGGGCCGACGACAACCGGCCGACAATCCTGGAGTTCGCCGGACGAGCCGTCGATGGCGGGTTCGCGGCGCAGCAGTCGCCGGTCAGCGTCTGAACCGGCCCGGCGGGGTCTCGGGGGCGGTGCGCTGCCACGGACGGCGCGTCTCCAATTGCGCGGCCAGCCGTAGCAGGGTGGATTCGCTACCGGGTGGTCCCGCGAGCTGAGCGGCCACCGGCGTACCCGACCAGGAGTGCATGCCCATGGGAACGGAGGCCGCGGGCCAGCCGACCAGATTCCACAGCGGAGTGAAGGGTGCGAACCGCGCGCCGGCGAGCAGAGTGGCCGGACGATTGCGGAAGTGCCAGGCCCGCGCCGTCGGCGGCGGGGCGGCGAGCGTGGGAGTGATCACCACGTCGTAACGCTCGAAGAACTCCAGTAGTCGCGCCTCCACCCGGTCGATCTGGGCGGGACGCGCGAGCCTCAACCGATGCACCGTCCGGCCCAGAGCCACGCGGTGCCGGGCTCTCCGCGGTAGTCGGCCGGGTTGGAGTAGCGCGGGGGCCTCGCGGGCGCCGAGGGCCAGCCAGCGTAGCGAGGCCGCGAGCAGGGCGTTTCCGTACGGTAGCGCGGTCGGTTCCACCGAGTGGCCTGCCGCCGCGGCCACCGAGGCCGCCCTGCGCGCCGCGGCGGTCCAGCGGCGGTCGACGCGCAACAGGCGGGAAGGTGGATCCACCGCCAGCCCGATACGTAGTCGGCCGGGTGGATCCACCTCGGCTAGGTCCGGTCGCGCCGCCAGGACCGACAACGCCAGCGCGGCGTCGTCCACGCTTGTCGCGAGGACACCGTGCTCGACCAGGCTCGACCACGGGCCCGCAGCGGGGACCGTGTACTGCCCGGGCTTGATCCCGAAGATTCCACAGCACGCGGCCGCGACCCGCACCTCCCCCAGGCCGTCGCAGCAGTGCGCCACCGGCACCAGTCCGGCCGCGATCGCGGCTCCGGCCGCGCTACCCGCGTAGCGCGTGGGGTTCCACGGATTGCGGATGACACGCTCGGTGCCCACGCTGGTCACCCACCGACTCGGCTCGGGAGCCGCGACGAGGCCCATGACCACCGCTCCCGCGGCGCGCAGCCTGGCCACCACGGGGTGATCCGCGGCGGCCACCGGCCCCCACGGCATCGGCTCGCCCGCGAGGGGAACACCGTGCTCGACCACGACCGGGACACCGGCCAGGGGCAGCACGTCGAGGTCGTCGCGTTCCATCAGGCCGACCGACTCGGCCGTCGCCTGTTCGGCACGCAGGACGCTGAAGGCATGTCGTTTCCGGTCCGCCGCCGCGATCCGCGTCCCGGCATCCGCGGCCACTTGCCCGGGGTGCAGCAGGCCGTCTCGCACGCACGCCGCGATCGTCGCGGCCGGGCCGCGTTCGAGTGCGGTCTCGGCTTCCGGAGCGCCGTCGGGCCGCGCGTCTGCGACGGCTCCCAGCAGTCGGGCGGGCATCGGCTCGCCGGTCTTCGCGTTCGGAATGGCGGTGTGCGGAGCGGCGTTTCCCGCTGAGATCGAGCCGTCCGCCATGATTGCGGCCTCGTCGGACATGTGCTGGTCATCCCCCGTCGCGTCGTTGTCGAAATCGGGTGATCCACTGTCGAGCCGCAAGTTATCATTTCGAATACGGCACGGGGGATGATGGTGTCGGGTGTGGCGGAAATTTTCGGCACATCGGACAACAACCGGTGCGGATTCCGCGGCGTCCGCCGAGCCACTAGGTCCGAGCATGAGTGCGAACTCTGAGAGAAGGTCCGACCCCGACACGGGTATTTCCACCCGGCCGAGGAGTGGCGACCTGTCGCGTGCCGAATCCGACGCGGTGGCCGCGTTCACAGCGGAGTGGGAATCCACCCGGCGCCCACCGGCGATCGCCGAATATCTACCGGACGCCAGTACCTTGCGACGTGAGGCATTGCTGGAGCTGATCCGCGTCGACCTGCGCCATCGCTGGCTGCTTCGCCGCGGTAAAGGCGCGGGCACCGCGCCGGAACCGGCCGCGCGCATGCGCCTGACCGATTACTGCGCCGAATTCCCCGAACTCGCTTCCGACGATATTCCGGCCGGCTTGGTGTACGAGGAGTTCGTCATCCGCCGCCAGAGCGGCGAGCGGGTCGATCCGCGCGAATGCCTGCGCGAATATCCGCGGCAGGCGGAGCAACTGCGCGAGTTGCTGAACGCCGACGAAATCGACCAGAGCACCCGTCGCGCGACTCCGGAGGATTCCGTCTTGACCGCGGTCGCGCACAGCGACTCCGTTCTCGCCGACACCGTATTGAACCGAACCGCGGGGTCTGCTCGTGATTCCGAGGTGACCAGAACGACCGCCGCCGATCTGACGGGTACGGCCACCGCCGTGCCCACGACGATCGGGACCGGGCCGGGCCGCTCCGACCCGCTCGACCGGATCGAGATCGGTCAGCGGATCGACGACTTCGATCTGCTGACCGGTCTGGGCAGCGGTGCGTTCGCCCGGGTCTTCCTCGCGCGGCAGCGCTCGCTGCAACGGCTGGTCGCGGTGAAGATCTCCAGCGATCACGGCACCGAGCCGCAGACGCTGGCCCAGCTCGACCACGACTACATCGTGCGGGTCTTCGACCAGCGGCTGCTGGACGACGCCGAGGGCGCCGCGCGCCGGCTGCGGCTGCTCTACATGCAGTTCCTGCCCGGAGGCACGCTGCTCGGCGTGCTGCGCTGGGTGCGCGCGACACCACCCGAGGAGCGCAGCGGCAGGCTTCTGCTGGACGCCGTGGACGCGGCGATGGAGGAGAAGGGCGAGATCCGGCCGACCGACTCCAGCGTGCGCGCCGAGATCGCGGCGCTGAGCTGGCCGGAGACGGTGGCGTGGCTGGGCCGCAGGCTGGCCGAGGCGCTGGACTACGCCTCCTCGCACGGCGTGCTGCACCGCGACGTCAAACCGGCCAATGTCCTGCTCACCGCGGAGGGCGTGCCGAAACTCGCCGACTTCAACATCAGCTTCAGCCGCAACGTGGAGGGCACCAGCCCGGTGGCCTACTTCGGCGGATCACTGGCCTACATGTCACCGGAACAACTGGAGGCCTGCCATCCCAGTTTCGGCCGCAGTGCCGCCGACCTGGATACCCGCGCCGACATCTATTCGCTCGGCGTGGTGTTGTGGGAGCTGCTCACCGGTGCGAAGCCGTTCGACGACCGCACGGCGGGGGCGGGTGACCAAGGCGACGACACCACGCTGGAGGCCATGCTGGAGCGGCGCAGCAGCGGCGTGGACGAGACCGCGCTGCAGCGGGTTCCGGCCGACTGTCCCGCCGCGTTGCGGCGCATCCTTTTGACCTGCCTCGCCCCCGAGCGGGCCGACCGGTGGTCCAGCGGCGCGATCCTGGCCAGGCAGCTGGAGATGTGCCTGGACGAACGCGCGCGAGAATTGGTCGACCCCGCGCCGAACAGCTGGCGGCTGCGGCTGCGCCCCTACATCGTTCCGGTGGCGCTGGTGGCGATGGCGCTGCCGAATGTGCTCGCCTCGCTGTACAACATCCAGCACAACCAGCACCTGATCATCAGCCGGATGACCGAGGAGGCCCAGCAGACCTTCCTCATCATCACCGGCGTGGTGAACGCGATCTTCTTCCCGACCGGCATCGCACTCGTGCTGTATATGGCGAGATACGTGCTGACGGTGCCGCGCGGCCTACGCAAAGGACGAAGATACGATCCGGGAACCCTGCGGCGTGCCAGACGCGATGCGTTGCTGATGGGCGATCGGGCCGTGGCCGTGGCCTTCTCGCTGTGGGTGCTGGCCGGACTGATCTTCCCGATCGCGCTACAGGTGTCGACGGGAGATATATCGGCACAGGCCGTGGTGCACTTCTTCTCCTCGTTGGTGGTGTGCGGCGCGATCGCGGTCGCCTATCCCTTCTTCCTGCTGACGTTCTACCTGGTGCGGTGCGTCTATCCCTTGTTCCTCCGGCACGGCGACATCAGCCCCGAGGACGCGGTCTGGCTGCGCGGCCTTGACCGGCGCTGCAACGGCTACCTCGCGGTGGCCGCCTCGGTGCCGCTGCTCGCGGTCACCGGGGTGACCTTCCTGCCCCCGTCCGACATCCCCTCGGTCATCGTCGCGGTTCGGCTGCTGTGTGTGGGCGGCATAATCGCGTTCGTGGGCACCTATCTGCTGTTCCGTGCGCTGGAAGCGGACCTACGGGCGCTGGAGCGGGTGGTCGATCCGGAATCCGCCGAATCGGGGGCCGCCGAGGGCCGACCCGCCCGATCGACCGCGACCGCCGTGGAGACCGACACGTGAGTTTGCCCCGCACCGATGCCGTCGCCCGCTTCTCCGCCGACTGGCAGCGCAGTCTCCATGGTGATCGCTTGCCGCCGCAGATTCGCGACTACGTACCCGACGGCACGCAAGTTCGCCTGGGGGTACTCGTCGATCTGATCCGGGTGGATCTGCGGCGACGCTGGGAGCGCGAAGGGCTCGGCAAACGGATCGCCGACTATCGCGAGGAATTCCCCGATGTGGAGACCAGCTCCGAGTTGGTCGACCTGCTGTGCGAGGAATTTCTGGCGCGTCGCGGACGCGGACCGCTGCCGCTGGAGGACTTCCTCGCCGAATACCCGGACCTCGCCGGCGCGGTCCGCGAGCACCTCGCCGATCTCGCCGCCGACGACGCCCACCCGGACGCCGACTCGAGCGAAGCCCTCGCCGCGCTCGCCGATCTCGCGCCGGGCCTGCGGATCGATGACTTCGACCTGCTCACCGACCTGGGCGCGGGACTGCTCGGCCGGGTCTTCCTGGCTAGGCAGCGTTCCATGCAACGGCTGGTCGCCGTCCGGTTCTCGGCGGGCCGGGCGGGCGCGGCGCACACGATGGCCCAGCTCGACCACGCCCACATCGTGCGGGTCTTCGACCAGCGAGTACTCAGCGCCGACGCCGCACAGGCCCTGACCATCGCGGGTCCTCCCGCGAATGGCCGCCACACCGCGGCGAACGCCGCCATCGCCGCGCCGCGCCTCGACCTCGACGCCGCGGCCGTCCCGTCCAGCCGGACGAGCCGCCCCGGCGACGACGACACCATCGTGGCGCCGACAACCCGAACGACGAGCCACCCCAGCGACGACGAAACGGTCCCCGGCCCGCGCACGCACGGCGCCGAGAGGCGCGCCCCGACCGTCACGGGTGACGCGACAGCCACCGCGCCAGAAGGTATCGATGACGAGACCGTGGTCAGCGCGCCCGATACGACCGCTGCGGTCCGCCCACGCAGTGCTCTGATTCCCGATTCCGGACGATCGGCCGAACCTCGTGACGCCGCCGCGGTTCCGGCTCATCCGGACGCGGTGACCGAGCGATCGAGCGATCCGGACGCGACCATCGCGGTCCCTCCGGACGACATCGCATCCGCGCCCCCGCGACCGCCCCTCGCACCGGAGTCCAGGACGACCGCCCTCCCGCGTCTGGTCTACATGCAATACCTCCCCGGCGGCACGGCGGTCGACCTGCTCGAGCAACGCCGTCGCGGCCCCGTGACCGACGGCGGCGCCCTGCTCCTGCGCGCGGTGGACACCGCCATGGAGGCCAAGGGCGAGATCCGGCCGTCGGATTCGAGCGTGCGCGCCGAGATCGCGCGGCTGAACTGGCCGGAGACCGTGGCGTGGGTGGGCAGGCGGCTGGCCGACGCGCTGGATTACGCCGCACACCATGGCGTGCTGCACCACGACATCAAACCGGCGAACGTGCTGTTCACCGCGGAGGGCATTCCCAAGCTGGCCGATTTCGCCCTCGGTGAGGTACCTGGGCGCACCGCGCCGCACGGTCCCGGCGGGACCGACGCACTGGTCTACCGCTCTCCGGAGCAGCTGAGCCGCTACCTCGACCCCGACGCGCCCGCCCCCGGCGACGCCAGCGACGTCTACTCCCTCGGTGTGCTGCTCTGGGAAATGCTCACGGGCGCAACCCCCTTCGACGATCCGCCACTGGAGCAGAACAGCCCCGGCACCGAGACGTACACGCGGATGCTCGCGGAGCGACGCGGCGGCGTCTCGGCCGCGGCGCTCGCGCGCCTGCCGGAAGACACGCCGGCCACGCTGCGCCGCGTACTGCTGGACTGTCTGCACGAAGACCCGCAGCGGCGCTGGCGCGGCGGCGCCGAACTCGCGGGACAACTCGACCTCTGCCTGGACACCCGCGCGCGCGACCTGGTCGATCCCCCGCCCGGCAGCCTCGCCCACCGCGCCCGCGGGTGGCTGCTTCCGGTCGCGGCGCTGTGCGTCGGCGTGCCGAACGTGCTGGCCAGCTTCTATAACATCCAGCTGAACCAGACCCTGATCATCGACCGGATGTCGACCGCGGACCAGGAGAAGTTCACGGCGGTCGGATTGATCAACAACCTCATCGCGTTCCCGGTCGCCGCGCTGCTGCTGTTGTTCATGACCCGGCGGCCGCTCGCCATCTCCTACCGCCTCGGCCGTGGCGACGGCTACTCCGCGCGCACGCTCGCGAAAGCACGCCGCGACACCTTGCTGATGGGTGACTGGGCGGTGTGGATACCCTTCGGCTTCTGGCTGGTCGCGGGCATCGTCTGGCCGCTCGGGCTGGCCTTCTCCGGAGTCGACCTGCCGCGTGGCACCTTCTTGCACTTCTTCGCCGCGCAGATCGTGTGCGCGGCGATCGCGCTCGCCTATCCGTTCTTTCCGATCATGGTCTACTCGGTGCGCGCGATCTATCCACAGCTGCTGGTGCGCGGCGGTATCGGTCCCGACGACGAACGCCAGCTCCGCGCGCTGGCCAGGCGCGGCAGCTTCTACCTCGGTGTGGCGGCATCGGTTCCGCTGCTCGGCGTGGCGAGCGCGACCTTCGTCGAGGCCGACGACCTGGAGCTGGTGATCGTTCCGGTGCGTGTGCTGAGCGTGGGTGGCATCCTGGCATTCGTGCTGACCTATCGACTGTTCCGGCTCCTCGAAGCGGATCTGCTCGCTCTGGCCAGGGCGATTCCCCAGCGGACGCGATGACCACACCCCGCCCGCTGGGACGGCTGGTGAACCTGTCGCACGTCCACGATCCGGTCACCACACCGCTGTACCCGGAGGATCCGGAATTCCGCACCGACATCGTGGCCACGATCGCGAACGACGGCTACCTCCTGCGCTATATCCAGCAGGGCGAACACACCGGAACCCATTGGGGTGCGCCGATTCATTTCCGTGCGGACGGACTGGCCGCCGACGAACTCGACCTCGACGATCTGCTGCTGCCCGCGGTGAAGATCGATCTCCGGCAGCGCTGCGCGAACGATCGCGACTACGCGATCACGGTCGACGATCTGAAGCGGTGGGAGGCCGAGCACGGCCGGATCCCGGACAGCGCCGCGATCGTCGCCTGGACCGGGTGGGACGCCAAGTGGGGCACGCCGGAGTTCGTCGGCACGGGCGAATCAGCCGGTCGGCAACCCGGTTTCGCGGTGCAGACGGTGGAATGGCTGCTGCGCGGCGGCAGGCTCGGCCGCCGCGGCGCGCTTGGCATCGACACGTTCGGCCCCGACGTGGGCACCGACGAGACGTACGCGGTGTCGAAGCTGCTCTACGGCGAGCACCGGATCAGCTTGGAATGCTTGGCGAACCTGGCGGCACTGCCCGCGACCGGGGCGTGGGTGCTGGTGGGCGGACCGCTCTATCGCGGCGGTTCCGGTTCGCCGGCAACGATTTTCGGCATCCTGCCCGGATGAGGTCTCAGCCGCCGTAGACCTTGGGGTTGAGGGTGCCGATGTAGGGCAGGTCGCGGTAGCGCTCCGCGTAGTCGAGGCCGTAGCCGACGACGAATTCGTTCGGGATGTCGAATCCGACGTGCGCGACCTCCACCGGCGTGCGTAGCGCGTCGGGCTTGCGTAGCAAGGTGACCACCTCGAGCGAAGCCGGGTTACGGGTGGACAGGTTGCGCTTGAGCCACGACAGCGTGAGCCCGGAGTCGATGATGTCCTCGACGATCAGGACGTTGCGGCCCGCGATGTCCTTGTCCAAGTCCTTCATGATGCGCACCACACCCGAGGACGAGGTCGACGACCCGTAGGACGAGACGGCCATGAACTCCATCTGGGTCGGGATCGGCAGGGCCTTGGCCAGGTCGGTCATGAAGAAGATCGCGCCTTTGAGCACGCCCACCAACAGCAGATCGCCCTCCGGAGCGTCGGGTGGATACCGCTTGGCGATGAGTTCGGCCAGCTCCTGGGTCTTGGCGGCGATCTGTTCCGCGGTGATCAGCACCGACGCGATGTCATCCCCGTACACGTCAGCTGGATTCCCTTCCGTGGTGGTGAGCCCGTTCGGCCGGTTCGGTCTGCGTCATCGGTCCGATGCCAGCCTCACCCAGCCGCAGTGTCAGCCTGCCATGTTCGCGCCCCGCGACCAACCTGCTACCCGGCCTGCCGCCGCCGACCGCGACGCCGCCCTGTCCGCGCCAAGCCGTAACCAGTTCGTCGACTGCCTGTAAATGCTTGGTGGTCAGGGCTTTCGCACCGTGCTCGAGCAGCCATGCCCGAATCGCCCGTTTTCGCAGAGCCGCGGGTGCAGTGGCGAGGGTCTCGATCACCAGCGCCCGCCCATCACCGGCGGTGTGCCGCAGCTCGGCGGCGAGCGCGTCGAGAACCGCCCCGTCCTCCCGCAGTTGTTCGGCCGTACGCGCCAGCGCCGGGGCCACCCCGCCGCCGAGGATCTGCTCCAACAGCGGCAACGCCTCGGTGCGTAGCCGGACCCTGGTGAACTCCGGCGCCACGTTGTGCGGGTCGTCGTGCGGCGTCACGCCCAGATCGGCGCACACGCGCCGGGTGGTCTCCCGGCGCACGCCGAGCAACGGCCGCCCCCACGGCTCGGCGTACGCGGACATCCCTTGGATCGAGCGGCCACCGGAGCCGCGTGCGAGCCCGAGCAGCACCGTTTCGGCCTGGTCGTCGAGGGTGTGCCCGAGCAGCACCGGAAGACCGTGGCGCGCGGAGTCCAGCGCGGCATACCGCGCCCGGCGCGCGGCGGCTTCCACACCGCCCTCGGTGCCGACCTGGACCGCGAGCACGCGCGCGGACCGGCAGCCGAGGGCGAGTGCCTGTGCCGCGGCCTCGGCGGCGACGGCGCCGGAACCGGGTTGTAGGCGATGATCCACCACCAAGGCGTCGACCGCGCCCGTCTCGACCACTGCCGCCGCGGTGAGGGCCAGCGAATCCGCGCCGCCGGACAGCGCCACCGCGACCGCCTGCTCCTCGGTCTCACGCGGCCCGAACCCGCTCAGCCAATCCCGGACCGCTCGACGAACGGCCAGCACAGCGGCGGTCTCGGGCAATCGCCGGGCGGCGGACGGCCGCCCGGATCCGGATGTCCCGCTCTCCGGCCCGAAGCGCCCGGGTGTCGTTCCTGGCGCACGCCCCATGGGCGCAGCCTACCGGCCGACCGCGCACGGCGAGTCGCCGCCGAGCCGGGAACCCTCGTTCAGTCCAGTACTCGTTCGATCCAGCGCTGCGGCTGCTCGATCTCGTCGGTGCGCGGCAGCGTGTCGGCTTCGGTCCACACCGTGTTGAACCGCGTCATCCCGACGGTGGCGACCACCTCATCGACGAATTTCTTGCCACGCACGTACTGGGCGACCTTCGCGTCCACGCCGAGCAGCGCGCGCAGGAGTCGCTGCACCGGGTTGGTCGGACGCCTGCGGCGCTGGTCGAACGCGGTGCGGATCTGCTCGACCGACGGGACGACCGCGGGACCGACCGCGTCCATGACGTGATCGGCGTGCCCCTCCAACAGGGTGCCGAGCATGAGCAGGCGGTCCAGCGCCGCACGCTGCGGCGGCGCCTGGGTGGCACGCAGCAGCCCGACCACACCGCGCGCGGCCGGATCGTCGGGGGCGGTTCCGCGACGGCGATCGCGCACCTCTTCGACCAGCCGGGACAGCATGTCGCTCACCGGCTCGTCACCGGCCTCGCCGAGTACCTCGACGTTCGCGCGCATGTATTCGCCGAGCCAGGGCGCGGAGGAGAACTGCACCCGGTGGGTCACCTCGTGCAGGCACACCCACAGCCGGAAATCGCTCGCCGACACCCCGAGCGCCCGCTCCACCGCGACGATGTTCGGCGCGACCAGCAACAGAGTGCCGTCCGGCCCCGTGAACGGGTCGTATTGACCGAGGATCGCGGTGGAGAGGAAGGCGAGCATGGCGCCCGCCTGCACCCCGGCGGGTTTACCCGCGAGGAGCTTGCGGTCGGCCTGCGCCTCATCGGCCCCGGTGAGCTGGGCCATCGAGTCGGCGGCGGCCGTGATCCACCCCGGACGGTCGACGATTCTGGCCGCCGGGACCGGCCGGTCGTCCAGCAACCCGCTGACCTCGCGCACCGGCGCCTCGGCCCGCACGGAGGCATCGGCGAGCTCGGCGACCACCTGCTCGGCCGAATAGCGCGACGTGCGCGGACCCGCGGGCACCAGAACGGAGCCGGTCCGCGCGGCCAAACGCCAATCGACCACGCCGGACAAGCCCGAGCGCGGTTTTCGCCGCTCGACCGTGCCGGCGAAGCCGAAATCGGCTGTCTCGGAACCTTGCTGGGTCATGATCAACCACCCGTCACGAGCATCCACAGTTTCGCAGCGTGCCTGCGATCGCGTCCAACGCGGGCCTGCTCACCTCCGGTGGTCGATCGTTCGACATCAGTGCGAAGGTCAGCACCCGCCCATCGGCGTCCAGCACATATCCGACCAACGCGCTGGAGACCGACAGAGTTCCGGTCTTGGCTCGCACCCAGCCCGCCGCCTGACGATCCCGGGTGACGTAGCGGCTGGTCAGCGAGCCCGTGGCACCGGCGACCGGCAGGTTGTCGAGCATCGGCGTCAAGGTCGCCGCGACCCGGCCGTTCTCGGGCTGGGCCTTGGTGCCTGCCGGTCGCACCGCCGTGGCGCCGGTGGGCTGGGCCGCGGTCGCCACGACCCGGTCGAGCAATCGCGCGGGAATCCGGTCGTCCACCGAAAGCCCGCTGCTGTCGTGCATATCCAGGCCGGACAGATCGAAACCGGCCTTGCTCAGCGCCGTGCGCACCGCGGTGACCCCGCCGGTGAACGAGGCCTCGCCGCCGGTGGCGGTCGCGATCTCCCGTCCGATCGCCTCGGCGAGCACGTTGTCGGAGTAGACCATCATGTCGCGCAGCCGGTCGCGCAGCGGCGCCGAACGCACCGAGGCGACCTCGGCCGCGCCCGCGGGTGCGGCGCCCGCCCGGACCCGCGCCGGGTCGAGCCCCAGTTCGGTGGCCAGCCGCCGTCCCGCGTCCAGAGCGGGCGTCGCGGTGCGCGGCGAGTACTCGACTAGCGGTTGCAACCGGCCGCCGTCGATCATCACTGGCTCGATCGGGGCGATGGACCCCTCGGGGATGTCGACCGGGTCCCAGCCCTGCGCCATGGTCGGGCCGGTGTAGGCGGAGAGGTCGACGACGATCGTGTCCACCGCGCGGCCCGCGGACTTGATCTGGGTGACCAGGTCGGACAGACGCGGTCCGTTCGGGTAGTACCCCTTGCCGTCCGGCTGCGCGGTGAGCGTCGGATCGCCGCCGCCGACCAGCACCAGTTCGTTCGGCGCCGCACCGGCGACCACCTTCGTGGTCACCCGTTGCTCGGCGGGCAGCGTGAGCAGAGCGGCCGCGGTGGTGAGGATCTTGGCGGTGGACGACGGGATCATCGGCCGGTTCGCGTCGCCGCTCCACAGCACCGTCCCGCTGTCGGCGTCGGTCACCTGGCCCGCGAACGCGCCGAGGTCCGGATTGGCGATCACCGGGGCCAGCGCGGCGGCGATCCCGGCGGAACTCGGCGCGGAACCGGTGGGCCGGGCCGGGACGACCTGCCCGGACGGCTCGGTCGGCGCGGGCGGGGCGGCGATGGTCAGACCACCGTGCCGGAACTCCTCGGTCCACGGCCGCACCGCGAGCAATGCCACCGCGGCGGCCACGGCCAGCACGACCAGCACGGTCGAGATCAACAGCCATCTGTTGCGGCGCCGCCGGGCGGCCAGCCCACCGATGTTCTCGTTGCCACCAAACACGTCGCCGCCGCTCTCCTGACCGATTCCCGCAGCAGCCGCCTGCCGCACCCATGTCCCCGACGACCACACTATCCTCGTTGCGCAACCGTTCCCCTGAACAACCTGGCGAGTCGGCGCACTCCGCAGCGGCCGAGTCGGCAGTCGCCGAATAGCAGCCGAGTCGCAGAACTCGGCACCGATGCACGAAGGAGATGGCGTGGAGTTCGACGTCACGATCGAGATCCCCAAGGGTTCCCGGAACAAGTACGAGGTCGATCACGAGACCGGCCGGGTCCGGCTCGACCGGTTCCTGTACACGTCCATGGTCTATCCCGCCGACTACGGCTACATCGAGAACACCCTCGGCGAGGACGGCGACCCGCTGGACGCGCTGGTCCTGCTGCCCGATTCGGTGTTCCCCGGCGTGATCGTGGAGGCCAGGCCGGTCGCCATGTACAAGATGACCGACGAGGCGGGCGGCGACGACAAGATCCTGTGCGTGCCCGCGGGCGACCCGCGCTGGGACCACATCCAGGATCTGAAGGATGTCCCTGAGTTCGAGCTGGCCGCGATCAAGCACTTCTTCGAGCGCTACAAGGATCTCGAGCCCGGCAAGTTCGTCAAGGGCTCGGAGTGGGTCGGGCGGGCCGAGGCCGAGGCCGAGGTGCAGGCGTCCATCCAGCGGTTGAAGGACCAGGGCGGACACTGAAGCCCTTCGGGCACAACGAAAGCGGGGAGTCCGGCAGACACCGGACTCCCCGCTTCGCGGTCGGGGTCACGAAAGGCGAAAAGGGACACCCGGAATCCGGATGCCCCTTCTCTGTGACAGGTGGCTCAGTAGTAGATGTACAGGTCGTAGCCGTCCCAGGTCTCGATGCACTCCCAGTAGTAGCCGCCGGTGCTCGGCGACTCGCCGTCGGCCCGGCACGCGCTCAGCGTGGCGTAGGTGCCGACGTAGGTGCCGCCGTAGGCGACCTCCTGGTAAACCGGTGCGGCGGAGGCCGAAGCGGCCGTCGACACCCCGGCGACGGCAGCGGTGGCCAGCAGACCAGCGGCGAAGAAGGACTTGATACGCATCGCTCTTGCTCCTGAATGCGAGATGAAATTTTTGACACCTCAAACGATATGGGCGATCGGCATCTCGCACAGCCACCCCTAGGGTGAGGGCAACGCAACCCTGAGGCGAATCACCTTGCCCACCCTCGATACCCACCCTTGGGGTCGGTGACGGCGCACCCGCCCGGGTGCGAGCGCGCCGCCGGTGTCAGTGGCCGCGGAATTCGGGCGCGCGCTTCTCGAAGACGGCCTTGACCGCCTCGGCGAGATCCTCCGACGGCAGGAACGCGGCGTTCCACGCGGAGACGTAGCGCAGGCCCGCGGCGATCTCGTCCTTGCGCCGCTGCTCCAGCACGTCTTTGACGCCCTGCACCACCAGCGGCGGGTTCGCTGCGATCTCCCGCGCGGTGGCGTGCGCCGCGTCCAGCACCGCGTCTTGGTCGGGGAAGACGTCGTTGACCAGGCCGATCTTCTCCGCGCGCGCGGCGTCGATGTCCTTGGCGGTGTAGGCGAGTTCGCGCAGGTGTCCCTCACCGATGATGCCGGGCAGCCGTTGCAGCGAGCCGACGTCGGCGACGATCGCGACCTTCGCCTCGCGCAGACTGAACTTCGCCTCCGCGCTGGCGTAGCGGATGTCGGCCGCCGCGATGAGATCCAGCCCGCCTCCGATGCACCAGCCGGACACCGCCGCGATCACCGGCTTGCGGCAGTCCGCCACGGCCGTGATCGCGGCCTGCATCTTGCGCACGTCGACGAGGAAGTCGGTGCGAGGGGCGGCCAGCGCGCGATCGGCCAGCAACGGGCCGAACGTGCCGCTCATCGCGGGCAGGTCCAGACCGTAGGAGAAGTGTTTGCCGGAGCCGGTCAGCACGATCGCGCGCACCTCCGGATCGGCGTCCAGCGCCTGGAACACTTCCGGCAGCTCGCGCCAGAAGTCGGGACCCATCGCGTTGCCCTTGCCGGGGCCGATCAACGTCACCTGCGCGACGTGATCCTTCGTTTCGACGGTGAAAGCCTGCCAATCTGTCATTTGTACAGCGTATCGAGACAAATCGGAGCCCGTGTCCCGACCCGGTGATGCGCGACTCGGAAAGAAAACCTCGCCGCGTGTAAACCCTGCGCAAATTCGCAATGGTGTACTGGTCCGCGGTGGACAGAACAGCGGATCATGAGCAAGTCAGCAAACCTCATTCACCGGCTTCGGAGGACGTCATGCTGATGCATCGCGGGATCGGTCTCGACCGCTTCAACGAAATGCCACGCGGCCGCGCAGTGCACGCGCTGTACGAGTGCTGCTGCAACGTCACGTGGGCCGCGACACTGGCCGACGCTCGCCCCTATTCCGATCGGGACGCGCTGCTGAGCAAGGCCGATGTCGAACTGCTCGCGCTGTCCCAGCGGGACGTCGACCGCGCCTTCGAAGGGATTGCGCACGAACCGGTCTCGGCGCGAGACGTGACCGAACTCGCGCGGATAACCCGTGGGCGGATCGCCGGGATGCTCGGCCCGGCCGAGGGCTATCCGGAATACTGAGCCGACCGCGTGACTTCCCCGGCGTCCCGACCGCAATCGCTCTACCCTGGTGGGATGCGCAGGTCGTCATTGCCACCGGTCGCCTGCCGGGTCGCGGACACCCTCATCTCCCGGGGCCATCACGGTCTCATCGTGGCCCAGCCGGAGCCCACCCACACCGCCGACGACGCCGCGCGGGCGCTCGGCGTCGACGTGGGCGCGATCACGAAGTCACTGGTGTTCCTGCTCGACGACGACCCGGTGTTGCTGCTGGTCTCGGGGGCGCACCAGGTCGACCTGGCGAAGACCGGCGCGCGTCTGGAAGGGACGCTGACCCGCGCCCCCGCCGACATGGTGCGCCAGGTGACCGGTCAGCCCATCGGCGGCGTCGCGCCGGTCGGCCACCCGACCAACCTGCCCACTTGGGTCGACAACGCGCTGGCGCACCATCGGGAGGTATGGGCGGCGGGCGGGCATCCGAACACCATTTTCCGCACGTCGTTCCCGGAATTGCTGCGGATCACCGCGGGCTTGCCGATCGACGTCGACTAACTGGCGCCGGCGTCGCGAGATCGTGCCGGAGGCCGCGAAACTTCGATACTCGATGTCCGCCCGGTCCAGCGACAACCGGGGTCGCGTTCGACATGTGCCACCGCCGCGGGCCGTGAGACCCGCGTAGTTTCGTGTTGTGACCGACGCACCACGGCCCGAGACGGAACTACAGGTTCCGGACGATCTGAGCGGCATCACCGCGGAGCAATATCGCGCGTCGATGCGCCACTATCCGGCCGGCGTCACCGTCGTCACGCTGCGTTCTCCGCAGGGGCCGGTCGGCTTCACCGCGACTTCCTTCGCCTCGCTGTCGCTGGACCCGCCGCTGGTGTCGTTCAACATCGCGCACACCTCCTCCAGCCTGTCCGGCATGTTGGACGCCGAGTCCGTCGTCATCCATTTCCTCGGCGAGCACCAGCAGCACCTCGCCCACCGGTTCTCCCGCAGCGCGGAGGAGCGCTTCACCGACCGGTCTCTGTGGACCGCCCTCGACACCGGCGAACCGGTCCTGCACGGCACCCCGATCTGGCTGCGCGCCACCGTGCACCAACTGATCCCCATCGGCGACCACACCTTCGTCGTGGGGTTGGTCACCCGGGTACATGACAACACCGATGAGAAGCCCTCCGCCGCTCCGCTGCTGTACTACAACGGGCGCTACTACCGGCCGACCGCACTCGGCGACTGATCCGAGTTCGCTACGCCACCCTCGGCCGCACCTGCACCACCAACTCGGCGTCGAGCGCACGGGCCAGCCGCTCCAGCACAGGAAGGCTGGGCACCGTCCCACCCGCCTCGAACCTGGCGACCGCGGACTGGGTCATACCTGCGGCATCGGCCAGCCCGGTCTGACTCCAGCCCCGCTCCTCGCGCATCCGCCGAATTGTCCGCCCCAGTTCATAAGCCAACCGAGCCGCTTCGTAAGCCTCCGCAGCGCCGGGTTCCTTCATCCGGCGGTTCCTGATTTCCGCCCAATCACCACGCTCAGCCATTGATCTCATCCTCCTCGGCCGTATGCCGCTCCGCGATGCAGCGGTCGAGCGCTCGTCGCGCTCGCTCGACCTCGGCATGCTCCCGCATCCTCGTCTTGACGAATACGGTCAGCATCACGATCCGACGACCAGGTGCAATCCAGTAGGTGAGCCGGACCGCGAAACTGTCCAAATAGAACCGCAGTTCCCGCAGCTTACCGTCCAGCTGCCGGGTATACGGCTCGCCGAGCAGCGGTCCCTTGTCCCCGAGCAAATCGATGTAGAACGCCACCCGGGCGAATGCGACCGAGGGGAGCCTTTCCACCCAATCGCACCTCCGGTTCCAACTCCACAATACCCCAACCCATAGCATCAATGCTATATCGCCTGGGAGCCTTAGTACCCTTTTCGACGAGATCGAGGAACAAGCGTCGTTTCAGCCGACTAGGCAGGGAGCCGCGCCGGTGGGGGCGGTGGAGGTGAAGGGGCGCGTTTCGGGAGTCGGGTTCCATACGCCGTTCTCGGCGGCGTAGTTCCAGGTGGGGCCCGTCGCCACGAGGGTGGCGATCGCATCGATCAGGCGGTCGACGTCGGCGGAGGTGGTGCCGAGGCCGATGCTCGCGCGCAGGGCGCCGTCCAAGCCGAGGCGGGTGAGCAGCGGGTGGGCGCAGAAGCGTCCGTCGCGGACGCCGATACCGTGTTCGGCGGAAAGAAAGGCGGCGACCTGGCCGGGGGCGAAATCGTCCAGGGTGAACGCGACGATGCCGACGGAGTCGGGGCTGTCGGTCCAAATGCGCAACAGCCGAACGCCAGGAATCTCGGCCAAGCCGTCGCGGAGACGGTCGGCGAGTCGATGTTCGTGCGCGGCAAGGGTTTCGGCGTCGATGGCACAGAGCGCGTCACAGGCGGCGGCCAGCGCGGCGGCGCCGAGCACGTTCGGCGACCCGGCTTCGTGCCGCTGCGGAGCGGGCGCCCACTCGGCCGCGTCGGTACTCACCTCACGCACCGCGCCCCCGCCCGCGAGGTAGGGCCGCGCCGCGTCGAGCCAATCCCGTCTGCCCACCAGCACACCCGAGCCGAACGGCGCGTACAGCTTGTGGCCGGAGAACGCCAGATAGTCGATTCCGCTGGCGCGCAGGCTGATTCGACGATGCGGAGCCAGCTGGGCCGCGTCGACCAGGATTCGGGCGCCGCACTGGTGCGCGACGGTGGCCAGCCGCTCCAGCGGAAGCACCTCGCCGGTCACATTCGACGCACCGGTCACCGCGAGCAGTGCGGCGGGCCTGCTACACAGTTCGGCCACCAGCCTGCCGATGGTCTCCTCCACCGTGTCGGCGGCCTGCACGACCCGTCTGCCCTGCCTGGTCCAGGGCAGGAAGTTGGCGTGGTGCTCGATGTCGAGCACCACGGTGTCGCCGGGCACGCAGGACGCGAGCAGGTTCAGCGAGTCGGTGGTGTTGCGGGTGAACACCACCACTTGATCGTCGGCGGCGTCGAGGAACCGGGAGACCGATCCGCGGGCGGCCTCGTAGCACTCGGTGGAGATCCGGGAGGCGTAGCCCGCGCCGCGATGCACGCTCGCGTAGTACGGCAGCAACTGCTGCACCCGGTCGGTGACCTGCGTCAACGCCGGTGCGCTCGCCGCGTAGTCGAAGTTGGCGTAGGTGGCCGTTCCGCCTTGCACCAGCGGAACGAGCAATTCGTCGCCGGAGACCCGGGCGAGAGCGGCACAGGTGTTGTCGACAGTGGTAGTCATCACGTGAATCCCGTCGGCTCAGGGACCCGCAATCGCATGATTCGTCGAGTCCGCGCTTGCCGCGCCCGGTCGGGCGGCGGCCGGGTCGTCACCCGGAGCACCCCACCGCGGAGGAGGGTTGCCGGCCAGCAAGCCGGGGCTTCGCGCTGGCACTCATGACCTGACCCGAGGGTGGCAGAAGCGCCCCGGCGCTGTCAACCACGTTCGACCCCGAGTCCCCAGGAGCACCGCGTGGAGATAACCACCAGGCGTGAGCCTTTACAAGCATCCCGACGACAGCGCGCGAGCCGCTGCCTCGGGATCCCACGCGCCCCTCGGCAACTGACGCCTTCGACCGCGCTCCGAGGCGGCGGACCGGTCGCCGGCGCCACGAGCCTCGACGCCGCACGCGCCCATCCCGAGGTCCGCACCGCTTCGATGAGCGGAATCACACCCGCACACGAGCGATCTCCCGGCGAACCCGAGGGTCGACGGACCGACCAGCGATTGCCCTGTCGCGGCGGCGAATATCGATCCCACCTGCAACGACGCGCAGGGCGCCCGCCGATCCGGCGTCCACTCCGGTGAACAACGAACGACGACAACCCCGGGTACCGTGGACAACTGGCCATCGTGGCGTTTGCCCTTTGGTAACCCAGCTATGACACAACAACGGGAAAGTGTGAGGCGAGTCGATGGGAGGTGCGCAGAGCACCATGCTCGAGATAGACGTCGACGCGCCCGCGGGCCCGTTGTCGCGCGGTGACCGCGCGCCGGAGGCCAGGACACTGGTCGACATCCTGACCGCGACGGCGCTCGCCCACCCCGACGCCCCTGCCATCGATGACGGCCGAGTAGTGCTCTCCTACCTGGAGCTGGTCGTCGAGATCGAGAAGACCATGGCCCGTCTCGCCACCGCTGGTGTGCGACCGGGCGACCGGGTCGGCGTACGCATACCGTCGGGTACCCGTGAGCTCTACGTGACCATCCTCGCCGTCCTGTACTCCGGCGCGGCCTACGTGCCGGTCGACGCGGACGACCCGGACGAGCGCGCCCAACTGGTCTTCGGCGAGGCGCAGGTCACCGCGATCGTGACCGCGGCGGGCATCGAGACCACCGCCGCGGGCATCCGTGCGGCGGAAGAGCAGCGCGAGGAAAGCTGGTCGACGCTGCCGACTCCCCGCGATGACGCTTGGATCATCTTCACCTCGGGTTCCACCGGCACCCCGAAAGGCGTTGCCGTCACCCACCGCAACGCGGCCGCCTTCGTCGACGCGGAAGCCGACCTGTTCCTTCAGGACGCCCCGATCGGCCCGAGTGACCGTGTACTCGCCGGATTGTCGGTCGCCTTCGACGCGTCCTGCGAGGAGATGTGGCTGGCCTGGCGCAACGGCGCCTGCTTGGTGCCCGCTCCGCGTGAGCTGGTGCGCACCGGCGCCGATCTCGGTCCCTGGCTGGTGCGGCGGCGGATCACCGTGGTCTCGACCGTCCCGACCCTGGCGGCGACCTGGCCGGTCGAGGCGCTGGAGGCGGTGCGCCTGCTCATCTTCGGCGGCGAGGCCGTCCCGCCGGAACTCGCCGAGCGTCTCGCCGGAAACGGTGATGTGGCGCGCGAGATGTGGAACACCTACGGCCCCACCGAAGCCACGGTCGTCGCCTGCGCCGCGCGGTTGGACGGTCAGTGGCCGATCCGAATCGGATTGCCGCTCAACGGCTGGGATCTGGTCGTCGTCGATGCGGCGGGTAACCCGGTGGCCGAGGGGGAATCCGGCGAACTGGTGATCGGCGGCGTCGGGCTGGCCCGCTACCTCGACCCGGCCAAGGACGCCGAGAAGTACGCGCCGCTGGCCTCCGTCGGCTGGGAGCGCGCGTATCGCAGCGGCGACCTGGTGCGCAACGACAGCGCAGGTCTGGTCTTCCTCGGCCGCGCCGACGATCAGATCAAGCTGGGCGGGCGGCGCATCGAACTCGGCGAGATCGATAACACTCTGCAACGCCTGCCCGGAGTCACCGGCGCCGCGACGGCCATCCGCACCACAAAAGCGGGCAACAAGCTACTGGTCGGCTATCTGACCGGACCCGGACCCGATTTCGATGCCAAGGCCGCGCGCGCGGTCCTCGCCGGACAGTTGCCCGCGCCGCTGGTGCCCCGGCTCGCGGTGGTCGACGAACTGCCCACCCGCACCTCCGGCAAGGTCGACCGCGACGCGCTGCCCTGGCCGCTGCCCAACGCCGCCGAGGACGACGACGACAACGACCTGACCGGCACGGCCCTGTGGATCGCCGGACTCTGGGACGCCATCCTCGGCGCGGAGGTCGGCGATCTCGACGCGGACTTCTTCGACCTGGGCGGCGGTTCACTCGCGGCGGCCCAGCTGGTCACCGCCTTGCGCGAACGGTATCCGCAGATCGCCGTCGCGGACGTCTACGACCATCCCCGCCTGGGCGCGCTCGCCGAGCTGCTGGAGCAGACCACGCCCACCGTGGCCGTCGCCGACCGGACCGTGCGGCCGACGCCACCGCTCGCGCAAGCCGCGCAGGTACTCGCCACCATCCCGCTCACCACCCTCACCGGCCTGCAGTGGCTCACCTGGCTGGCGATCGTCGGCAACATCGCGGCCTGGTCCGGGTCGCTGCCATGGCTGCCACAGCTGTCCTGGTGGTGGACGCTGGTCGCGTTCCTGCTGTTCATCTCGCCGCTCGGCCGGATGACGATCTGCGTGGCGGGCGCGCGGCTGCTGCTGCGCGGCGTCCGGCCGGGGCGCTATCCGCGCGGGGGCTCGGTGCATCTGCGGTTGTGGGCGGCCGTGCGCCTGTCCGAGGCCAGCGGCGCGGAGAATCTGTCCGGCGCCCCCTGGATGGTGCCGTTCGCCCGCGCGCTCGGCGCGAAGATCGGCAAGGGGGTCGACCTGCACAGCCTCCCGCCGGTGACGGGGATGCTCGAACTGGGCGATGGTTGCAGCGTGGAGCCGGAGGTCGACCTGTCCGGCTACTGGATCGACGGCGACGTGGTGCATCTCGGCCCGATCACCGTCGGCCCCGGCGCGGTGGTCGGCTCGCGCTCGATCTTGTTGCCCGGCACGAAGATCGGCAGGAACGCCGAGGTGGCGCCCGGCTCCGCGGTGGCGGGCAAGGTGAAGGCGGAACAGGAGTGGGCCGGTTCGCCCGCGGTGAAGGTGGGCAAGGCCCAGCACCGCTGGCCCGCGCACACGCCGGCTCGAGCCCGCCGCTGGGTCGGCGTCTTCGGTGTCACATCGATGGCGCTGGCCGCCATGCCGATTCTCGGCATCGGCGCCGGTGGCGCGTTCCTCGCCTGGTTCGTTCGCGACACCCGCACGCTCGCGGGCGGCGTCGCGCGCGCATTCGCCGTGCTTCCCTTCGCGACCCTGCTCAGCCTGGGCGTCTACGCCGCGGCGACCATCGTCGCGGTCCGGCTGCTGAGCATCGGCCTGACCGAGGGCTATCACCCGGTGCGCAGCCGGGTCGGCTGGCAGGCATGGGCCACCGAGCGCCTGCTGGATTCCGCACGCACTTTCCTGTTCCCGCTGTATGCCAGCCTGCTCACCCCGCTGTGGCTGCGCTTGCTCGGCGCGAAGGTGGGCAAGAGCGTCGAGGCCTCCACGGTGCTGCTGCTGCCGAAGTTCACCACCGTCGCCGACGGGGCGTTCCTGGCCGACGACACCATGATCGCCGGTTACGAACTCGGCGGCGGCTGGCTGCACATCGGTGCGGCCAAGGTCGGCAAGCGCGCCTTCCTCGGCAACTCCGGCATGACCGCCCCCGGGCGACGGGTCCCGAAGAACGGGCTGGTCGCGGTGCTGTCGGCGGCGCCGTCCAAAGCGAAACCCGGCTCGTCCTGGCTGGGCAGCCCACCGGTCCGGCTGCGCCGCGCCACGGAGAACGCCGACACGGCGCGCACCTTCGATCCGCCCGCCCGCCTGCGCGTCGCCCGCGGCATCGTCGAGACGTGCCGCTTGATCCCGGTTCTGGTGACCTTCGCGATCGGTCTCGGCGTGCTGTGCACCCTCGCGTGGCTCGCGCAAACCTTCGGCCACCTGACCGCCGGGCTGCTCAGCGGACTGGTGCTGCTGGCGGCGGGCGGCGTCGCGGGGGCGACCTCGGTGGCCGCCAAGTGGTTGCTGGTGGGGCGGATCCGCGCCGAGGAGCATCCGCTGTGGAGTTCGTTCGTCTGGCGCAACGAGGTTTCCGACACGTTCGTGGAAACGGTTGCCGCACCATGGTTCGCGCGCGCGGCGACCGGGACGCCCGTCCTGAACCTCTGGCTTCGCGGTCTCGGCGCAGGCATCGGGCGCGGGGTATGGTGCGAGTCCTACTGGCTACCGGAGGCGGACCTGGTGACTCTCGGCGACGGCGCGACCGTGGAACGCGGATGTGTGGTGCAGACCCACCTGTTCCACGACCGGATCATGGCCATGGACACCGTCACCCTCGGCGCGGGCGCCACCCTCGGTCCGCACTGCGTGGCACTGCCCGCCTCGACGCTCGGCGACGGCGCGACCATCGGCCCGGCTTCCCTGGTCATGCGCGGCGACGCGGTGCCCGCCTCGACGCGCTGGTGGGGCAACCCGATCGCGCCCTGGTTCACGGGCGATCCCGGGGCACGCTGATGGCGGGCAAGTTCTACGAAGCCCCCATCGACGAGTACCTCCCGCAGAACGGCAACCGGGGGTATCGCGTTTCCCGGTACGAGCTGGAACTGGCCTATCGGGTATCCGCCAACCGGCTCACCGGGCGCGCCGAGATCACCGCCGTGACCACCGAGGCGCGCACCCGGTTCGCACTCGATCTCGGCCAAGCGCTGAGCGTGTCGAAGGTGTCGGTCAACGGGATCAAGGCCGCGAAATTCGCCCATCAGCACGGCAAGTTGGTCGTGACGCCGCAACAGCGGATTCCGGCGGGCGGCGTGCTCGCGCTGGTGGTGCAGTACGGCGGCACCCCGAAACCGGTGCGCGGGCCGTGGGGCGAGGTCGGGTGGGAAGAACTCACCGAAGGCGCGATCGTGGCCAGTCAGCCCAATGGCGCGGCGTCCTGGTTCCCGTGTGACGACCACCCGAGTTCCAAGGCCAGCTACCGGATCTCGATCACCACCGATTCGCCCTATTACGCGGTGGCCAACGGCACCCTGCTGCGCAAGCAGACCAAGTCCAGTCAGACCACATGGGTGTACGAGCAGGCCGAGCCGATGTCGAGCTACCTGGCCACCATCCAGATCGGTCACTACCGCAAGCACCGCATCGGTTCTTCGCAGGCGGTGCCGATGCAGGCGATCCTGCCCGCGCGGCTGCGCGCCAACTTCGACCACGACTTCGCTCGTCAGCCGAGGATGCTCGAGGTCTTCAGCGAGAAATTCGGCCCCTACCCTTTCGCGGACTACACCGTCGTCGTCACCGACGACGAACTGGAGATCCCGATCGAGGCGCAGGGCATCTCCATCTTCGGCGCCAACCACTGCGACGGCCGCCGCGGCGCGGAACGACTGGTCGCGCACGAGCTGGCCCACCAGTGGTTCGGCAACAGCCTGACCATCCGGCAGTGGCGGGACATCTGGCTACACGAAGGCTTCGCCTGCTACGCGGAATGGATCTGGTCGGAGGCCGCGGGCGGGCCGACCGCCGATCAGCTGGCCCGCGCCGCACGGCACAACCTGGCCCGCGAGCCCCAGGACATCGTCATCGGCGATCCGGGACCGCAGCGGATGTTCGATGACCGCGTCTACAAGCGGGGTGCGCTCACCCTGCACGCTTTGCGCCTGGAACTCGGCGACTCGACCTTCTTCGACCTGCTCCGGGAATGGACCATTCGCTACCGCCACTCGTCGGTGACCACCGAGGAATTCACCGACCTGGCCGGGCACTACAGCCTGGTGTCGCTACGCCCACTGTGGGACAGCTGGCTGCTCGCCGAGCGACTACCGCAGCTGCCCCCCTACGGCGGCGCATCGACGGCCTGATCAGAACACCAGATAACGCGCGGCGAGTTCCTCGACCAGCGGATCGTCCTCCGGCACGTTGGCCAGCGCGTCCAGATCGGTCTCCACGGCGATCTGCCGGGGGTCGTCGTGCTCGGTGTCCCGGGGGTCCTCGATGAGCTGGCGCAGCAGTTTCTGCTGCACCCTGGTCTTCAGCGAATCTCTCATACCTTGGGGCTGCCCGTACATTCGCGTGTTACACCGGTGTGAACAGGGTTCCCCACGGCGTATTGCGTACCACCGTGTAGATCGCCAGCAATACGAAGAACGTCCACATGGTCGTCCGGCTGATCGACGGCAACCGCATCTTCCGGCCGCGCCACCCCTGAACCGTCCAGTCCAGCACCCACACCGCGAACGCGAGAACCAGCGGAAGCGCGAGCAAGTTGCTGTGCAGAGCATCGATGACATGCCCGTCGGTGAGGTTGTGCACGGCGCGCATCCCGCCGCAGCCGGGGCAGTAAAAGCCGGTCAGCGCGTACACCGGACAGGTGCCGTAGGAACCCTCGACGTGCGGATCGCGCAGGTGCAGCAATACGCCGACGCCCACACCGACACCCGCCACCAGCAGCGGAAGCGCCGCCCCGCGCCACCCGGTCTTCGGCTCGGTTCCCGGGTCCGTCACGGGCCCGGAGGCAGGGTGCGCGATGTCCACGAGTCAACCGTAACCGGGCGATGAGGCGCGCCGCCACGGCAGCGCCCCGCTACTTCGGCTGCGCGAACCGCAGCACATTGCCGGACGGGTCGGCAAGGTCGAATCCCGGACCGCCCGGACCGTCTTCCGGACGACCAGGGTCGGCGTAGCGATAACTCTTCGCGGCGAGCTCGGCATGCCAGGCGAAGACATCGCCGACCGCGATCCACACGACGCTGCCCGGGGTGCCGTCCCCGTGGTGTTCGCTCAGGTGAAGGGTCGCCTCGGCCCGGGAGAACTGCGCGTAGAGCGGGAAGTCAGCACCGAATCGATGCTCCCAGTCCACTGCGAAGCCCAGGTAGTCCCGGTAGAACTCGTAGGTCCGCACGACGTCGAACATGCGCAGCACGGGAATCGGCGCGGCGAACTCGATAGCGGTCATGCCGCGATCTTGGCATCGCGGTCCGACAGCCCAAACGAAGCGCGTCTGACTTTTTCTTTCGAAATGATCTTTTGCCGTACCGAATCCGGGGGTACTCCCCGATATAGACCAGGAATACCGTCGTACGGCGCTAACACTAGCAAGCACCGCTGCTTGCACTGTACGGTGACGGTGGACACAAAGGAGTGCCTGATGCTGGTGAAGTCGATGAGGACGCTGGCGGACGCGCATAACGGTGCGCTCACCGCCGATTACCGTGCCGGACTGCGGTCCCGCACCTTCCGTACCGCGTCGTTGAACGCGCCGACCGCTCGCCACGCGGTCATTCCGGTCACCACCCGAGACGGCGCTCGCTTGCGAGTACACGCGTACGGTCCGGCCAAGGGCGATGTCATCGTCCTGATCCACGGCTGGAGTTGCAGCATCGAGTACTGGAACCCGCAGATCAACGCGTTCGCCGACCGGTACCGCGTGGTCTGCTACGACCAGCGCGGGCACGGCGCGAGCGAACTCGGCAAGTCCGTCCCCAGCAAGGAGTCGCTGGCCGACGATTTGTCGGCCGTGCTGAACGCCACGCTGCGCCCAGGACAGCGGGCCGTGCTCGTCGGCCACAGCATGGGCGGTATCACCGTGCAGGCGTGGGCCGCTCGCTATCCGGAGCAGGTCCGCAAGCAGGCCGCGGCCGCCGTCCTGTTGAACAGTACGTCGGGCAACATCCGCTACGACACCGATCTGCTTCCGCTGCTGAACAAGCCGTTGACCTTGGCGGACCGCCCGATCACGGTGTTCGGCGCCACGGTACGGATGCCCATGATCGTGGCCGAGACGCTGCTCACCGCCCCCGTCCCGCTGCCGGGCGGCTGGCCGACGAGCGCGCTGCTCAAGGCGCGCGTGATGAACCCGCACGCAACCGCGGACCAGGTCGAGTTCGCGCTCGGCATCGTGCGCTCGTGCCGACCGCTCACCCGAGGCAGGCACGCCGCCGCACTCGCCGACATGGATCTCGCCGAAGCGGCCGCCTCCCTCACCGTGCCCACCACGGTGATCGCGGGCGCCCACGACCGTTTGCTGCCCGAGCGCATGTCGCGCCGCATCGCCGACGCGCTCGCGGAAGCCGGTCATTTGGCCGCCTACCACGTCTGGCCCACCGGGCATCTGGGCAATATCGAAGCCGCCGACCGCTTCAACGCGGAATTGGCCGCCATCGCCGAGCGCGCCCACCTGCGCTCCGCAGCCGCCGGCTGACCCCGGAGAACGTTCTCCTGGACCGGTCAACGGCGCCCGGTCCAGGAGCGGCGTTTCCCGAAGTGCGGTCGGCGATCCTGTCCACTCCGCGGCGACGCCTCCATTCAGTTTGCTAATGCGTTACCAAATCGATCGCGCCCGCGAAAAACGCTGTCGCTCATCGTGAATTTCCGGCGCGCCGACGCCGAATCGCCGCCGCCCACCGCACCCTTCGTACGCTCCCGTTAACACTCAGCGAACTCATGTCGACACAGCAGGCAGACAGTTCGAGTCCGACGAAGGGAGCAGCGGTGGATGTCCGGCATGGTGTAGCGGTCATAGCTCTGGCCATCGGCACACTCGGTGTGGCCGCCCCGGTGGTATCCGCGCTTCCTCTCGGTGTCCCCCCGGCGCGAACGCTCTGCGACGGTGGGGGCGCGGGCATCGGCATGATCGCCGCCTACTACGACCCCGACCGCAACTACTCCGGTCTGCCCACGCTGTGGATCCGCCCCGAGTTCGTCTTCGCGCCCGACCGGCCCGGCGGCTCCTGCGGCGTGGAAGTCACGGTTTCCTGGCGAAATTCCGACACCGGCGTGTACGGCACCCTGCCACCGATCCGGGTCGACGACAGCACACCGGCCGAGGAGAACGCGGCAGGCTCATGGATACCGGTGCCCATTCCCTCCGGTCTGGGCCGCGTGGAAGTCCTGATCGCGACGGACGCTCCCCACGTTCCCGGAAAGGGAGTCTTCGTCGTGACGTAGTCGGCGGCTCAGCCGGTGCCGCGGCGTGACTTCATCATCCGAACCCATTGGGCGATGGCCGCCACGGCCGAGAACATCGCCGTCGCACCGGCGAACAGCGCGGTACCGGTGAGTTTCGCGGTCTCGAACTCGACCTTTCGCAGCCCTGGCAGCGGATATTGCCCGTTGCCTGAAGCCCATCGGATCACGTAGCCGACCTGCGTGCCGAGGTCGGTGGGCGGGCCGGAGCCGATCATGGAGCGCAACTCCGGCCCCTTGCTGTTGAGATAGACCAGCGTGAAGGCGATGAAAAGCGCCACCGCCACTGCCGAACCGGTCGTCAAACGCGCGAGTGCCTCGGTGCGGGACCAGAGATTGGCCAACGCCGCGAGCACCGTGAGGAATATCGCGATGGTGGCGAAAATGGCCCATGTGCCGCTGAGATTGGAGTGCGCGGGCGGATTCTTCGACCAGAGCCCCACGAGCGTGGTGGTGATGTGGGTCTGGCCGAAGGCGTTGCTCCAGATCGTGCCATCCGGTCCGCCGGTGGCGAGCCACGGCTTGAACAGCAGGGTGAACGTGATGATGCTTCCGCCCGCGGCACACAGATAACCCGAGTTGTCCCGGAGCAAGACCACCAGCGGTTGCGCTGCCGCCCGGATTTGCGGCAACCGGGTCTGGAGTTTCGGCGGCCGCCCCCGAAGTTTCGGCAACCGCGACCGGAGTTTGGCGACGTCTACCCGGCGTTTCCGAGTACTGCCCGGCGAGCGGCTCGTCGCCCCCGCCTGTTGCTGCCGATCTCGATTCGCTCGCCAAGGAGTTGGCTGCACCATGTCGCTAATCGCCCTTCATCGATTCGACAACTGATGGGCCGCCAGATATCGGCTCGCTGATCAGCGGCTCTCGCCCGGCTGGCTCCTCGTGTCGACCGTCGACGGCCACCCCGGGGGCAGTTGCCGTTGGTTTCGCCACGGACAGCGGATCCGCGATGTCCTCCAAGGACTGCCCCTCCGCGTTCACTCCGAAGAACCAGGCGACCAGGCCACCGAAGATCATGAACCCGGCGCCGATGAGGTACCCCACCGTGAGCGGGAACCGGTCGGGGCTCGGGTTGTCCGCGCCGCCGACCAGATGCCCGAAGAGGAACGGCGCGACGACCCCGCCCGCGCCCTGCGCGATGGCGAAGAAGAACGAGATGGCCTGACCACGCAGTTCCAGCGGGAAGATCTCGCTGACCGTGAGATAAGCAGACGACGCCCCCGCCGAGGCGAAGAAGAAGATGACACACCAGAAGATGGTCTGGGTGGTGGCGTTGAGAATGCCCGCATTGAATGCCCACGCGGAAACGAAGAGCAACAAACCGGAGCCCACATAGGTGGCACAGATCATCTTCCGGCGGCCGATACTGTCGAAGAGCGGGCCGAGTACCAGTGGCCCGATCAGATTGCCGACCGCGAACGGGAAGAAATAATAGCCCGTGTGATCGGCCGGCACGTTGTAGAAATTGATCAGCACCAGGCCGACGGTGAAGAAGATCGCATTGTAGAGAAAAGCCTGCGTAGCCATCATCGTGAATCCGAGAAAGGAACGCGATGGATATCGTCCGAAGAAGATCCGGGCCATCTGCAGGTAGGACAGCCGATCCGCGTCCACGATGTCCAAGGCTTTGCTCTCGTCGACCGCGGGGAGCTCGATCCCCCTACTCCGCAACTGCCCTTCGATCTCGTCGACGGTCCGCTCCGCTTCCTCGGCCCGCCCGTGGGTGAGCAGCCAGCGCGGGCTCTCCGGAATGTGCCTGCGCAGGAAGATGATGATGAAGCCGAGGACGGGTCCGATGAAGAATCCGATACGCCATCCCCAGCCGGTCGGGATGAATCGCTCGTTGAACAGGATCAGGCTCGCGGCCGCTCCCAATGCCGCGCCACCCCAGTAGGTGCCGTTGATCGCGATGTCGACCCGGCCCCGATATCTGGACGGCATGATCTCGTCGATCGCCGAATTGATCGCCGTGTATTCGCCACCGATTCCGGTGCCCGCGATGAAGCGGAACAAGTACAGCGACCATGCGTTCCAGGAGAAACCGGCCAACCCACTACCGATCAGATAGATCGCCAGGGTCAGGATGAACAGCTTCTTGCGACCGAGCCGGTCGGTGAGCCTGCCGAACACGAGTGCGCCGACGACCTGACCGGCCAGGTACCACGAGGCCATCGCGCCGACCTGCCCGGAGGTCAGATGCAGCGTTTCGACGTCTTGCAGCGGTCCACCCATGCTGCTGACGATCTGGATCTCGATTCCGTCCAGGACCCAGGAGACCCCGAGCCCGACGACGATGAGCCAGTGGAACTTGGTCCACGGAAGCCGGTCCATCCGAGCGGGAACCAGACTTCGTACGACCTTGGTTTGCGTTTCCAGCACTTGACGGATCACCTCGATTTCAGAAGAAGGCCGGACCGTCGGGGGGCCTGCGCCGAGCCCCCGACCGAGCGCCACACAGGGATCACCTCGCCCCCTCACGAACTCGACCAGTGGGCGGGACCGACGCCCGGAACGCGGAAGCCCCAGCACAGCGCGGTCGTGAGCCGGGATCGCGCCTCGACATCTGCACGGGTGTCGCTCCTCAACGGCCTGAGCGGAACACGGTTACGCCCGATTTACGTAAATATTGGATCGTTGTGAATTGTGCCACTAGTTGGCGGCTCATTAAAGCCCGGCATCCTTCCCGCCCCCGGGCGACACTCGGCGCAGCTTGCCGAGCGGCGGGTCAGGCGGGGATCAATCTTCGGGCAGTGGCGATCAGTCCGCCGAGCGGTGGGATGGTGGCCAGGTGTCGCCCCATTCCGCGTCCCTTGCCTCGCGGTACGACTCGCCCTGTCGCTTCGAGACGAGGGTTTGCCGCACGCCGTCGTCGGCCGTGCAGACTTCCAGCGTGACCAAGCCCTTACGTTTGAGCGGATGTCGCAGGATTCGACCCGCGGCGGGGGCGTGCGCGGTCCGAGAGGCGATCACATAGGAGAACTTCTCGTCTTCATGGCCGAGTTCGCCCCCCTTCAACCGCCGGTGCAGGGACGTCCGGTTGATTCGCGTGCTGAAATGGCACCAGTCCGTCCCCGCGGCGAGCGGGCACATCTGTTGGTGCGGGCAGGGGGCCACGACCGTCAGACCGGCTTCGATCAAGACGTCGCGGGCGGAGAGGATTCTGCGATGGCCGTCCGGAGTTCCCGGCTCGATGACGGCCACCACTTCCGCCCCCTCGGCCGCCCTGGCCACCAGATCGGCTTGGTCTGCCTCGGAGAGTTCGCTCAGCACATAGGAAATCGTGACGAGGTCCGCTCCGCCGAATGCTTCCTGAGCGGCGAACGAGGTCCGCCGCCACACGGCGGAGCGCACCGCCGCGGAGGTGGCGTCGGCCGCGAGCTTGCGCCCTAAAAGCAGTGCTTCGTCCACCTGATCCAGTACGGTCGCCTCGGCCAAGGAAGGGAACAGTTCGCTCGCTGCCCATAGCGCCGCGCCGGTGCCCCCGCCGACGTCGAGCAGTGTCTCCGGCCGAAAGCCGGGCGCCTGCTCGGCGAACCGATCGAGCGCACTGTGCACAGCGGCCCACGTCGCGGGCATGCGATAAGCGGCGTAGGCGGTGACGTCGGCGGTCGAAGCGAGAATCGGCGCCGCCGCCGGGCGCGGGTCCCGGTAGCGCGAGATCAGCCGGTCGACCGAGGTGGCAAGCTGCCGCTGGGGAACGCCCGCGCATGCCCGGTCGAGGGCCTCGACAAGTTCGACGGGCAGTTCCACCCGGGATAACTCCTCTGGTCTGTAATGGCAGGCCCGTCATTCTGTCACTGCGGTGCCGACCCTACTTTCCTGGCGCTGTGCGGCAGCGTTCCAGTGCGTCACGCCTGGGGCGGAGGTAGCGCGTGGACGGCGAGGAGGGCGGTGTCGTCCTCCACCCCTGGTCCGAAGGAGTCGAGCAATTCCCGGATGGCTTCGATACCGCCGGATGCCGTCACGGGCGCCAGCGCGCGAGCGAATTCGAGGAGGGCTCGATCGCCGTAACGACCGCCGTTCTCCGTGACGCGAGCTTCGGTGAGGCCATCCGTATAGAGCAGCAGCGTGTCCCCGGCCTCCAGCCGGAAGCTTCTGGTGACGATCCGGGCGTGCGGGATCGCCCCGATCAGCTGGCCACCCTGGGTGTGCATCTCTTCCACGGCGCCGTCGGAACGCAGGAGCAGCGCCGGCGGGTGCCCGCCGCCTGCCAATGTGATGTCGCAACCGCCGCGATCGGCAGTGGGACGGATGAGCCCGAAGATGATCGTGCAGAACCGGGGCCTGTGACCGTGGTATCGCTCGGTGAGCGTGGTGTTGAGCGTGTCCAGCACTGCGGCTGGGTCGTGGGTGTAGGCGGTGGCCGTGCGCAGTGTGTAACGGGCCAGTGAAGTGAGTGCCGCGGCAGGAGCTCCTTTGCCACAGACGTCGCCCAGGAACATTCCCCAGGTGTCGGCAGTGATGGGGAACAGATCGTAGAAGTCGCCGCCGACCTCGTCGGCAGAGGCGATGTGGTAGTACGCGGCGACTTCGACGCCGGGGACCTGAGGCAGTTCGGGTGGTAGCAGGGTGGTCTGCAAAGTGGCGTTCAGACGCTGGAGGCGTTCGCGCTCCTCCTCGGCTTCGCGCCGTGCCCGCAGCAACTCCGTCTCGTAGGCCCGGCGCTCGCGGGCGTCGAAGACGGTGGTGCGAATCAGTAGCGGTTGCCCCTCCCTGCCGGTTTTGACGTGCGAACTCACCAGGACGGGTAGTCGCCGACCGTCGGCGGTCTTCATTTCCAGGGCAATGCCACGGATGTCGCCCTGCATCCGCAGCAGAGGTGCGAAGTGGGTTTCGTGATAGAGGCGACCGCCCACGGTGAGCAGGTCGGAGAAGTGTTTGCGTCCCACCAGTTCGTCGCGCCGCCAGCCCAGCCAGTCCAGCAGTGTGGCGTTCACTTTGGCGATGCGGCCGTCCAGCGAGGTGGAGAGGTATCCGCAGGGGGCGTTCTCGTACAGGTCCTCGGCGCTGTCCTCCAGTAGCGCGGCGAACACCGCGTCGTCGTCATCCGCCCCCGCTCCGAGAGCGCTGGCGCCGTCTCGGTCGCCCGCCGCGCTCGTCATCCGGTTTCCGCGGCGAAGGCGGCGATGGCGGCGGCGGTCTCGTCGGGAGAACTGAGCTGCGGGCAGTGTCCGGTCGCGGCGAGCGTGACCAGTCGACTGCCCCTGATCCGTTCATGGACGAACGCCCCGACCTCGGGTGGGGCGATGGCGTCGGCCGAGCACTGCAGAATCAGCGTGGGTACACCCACCGCGTCCAGATCGTCCCGGTTGTCGGACAGGAACGTGACGCGTGCGAAGACGCGCGCGATCTCGGGGTCGGTGCGGCAGAAACTATTGGTGAGTTCCTCGGCCAGCTCCGGCCGGTCCGGGTTGCCCATGATGACCGGCGCCATCGCGCCCGACCAGCCCAGATAGTTCGCATCGAGCGCCTCCAGCAGTTCCTCGATGTCGGCGGCGCTGAAACCGCCTCGGTACCCGGTGGCCGGATCATCGATGAAACACGGCGAGGGAGTCACCAGTACCAGTCCGGCGAATGCCGCGGGCTCGCGTGCGGCGGCCAGCACTCCCATCGTCGCACTGACCGAATGTCCTACGAAGACCACCGGCCCCAGTTCCAGCTCGCGAAGTAGCGCCAGCACATCCTCCACGTAGCCGTCCATGCTGGAGTAACGCGACGGGGTCCACGCCGAGAGATCCGAGCGGCCCGCACCCACGTGGTCGAACAGGACGACGGTGAAGTCACGCTCCAGAACCGGTGTGACCAGGCGCCACATGTGCTGGTCACACCCGAATCCGTGGGCGAGCACGACCACCGGTGCGCCGATCTTGCCGCGCACGATCACATGGTTCCTGCTCAACACCGCCACACAGACACCTTCGCAGAAGATCTACGCTGACGCCCACCACCGATATTTTGCCAGGTTGCCCCCTCGGGTGAGGCTCCCGGGCAGCAGCGGAGTGGATGACATCCGGCACGGCGGACCGCCGCCTCGCGCACTGGCGCGATCGGCCGCTTTCTGACTGATCAATCGATGGTCTTGCCAAGTCCTTCAGGGGTGGATAGGACTATCGGCGTGGTTGATCAACAGAACGTAGCCCGCACTGTCATGGCGGTTTCCTCGGCCGTGGTCGCCGTCTGCGCGGTGGCGGTGACGGTGAAGCTGATGGGCGCCGATCTCGACCCGGTCCAACAGCCGCGGGTGTTCGATCAGACTGCGTTGGAGCAGCAGGTGGCGAACAGGCTGCAGGGCGTGGGGGATCAACCTGCCGGTCGAGTGACCTGCCCCGGTTCTGTTGTGGTCCAGGTAGGCAACCAGTTCAAATGTCAGGCCTGGACGTACCTTCACTCGAAGGATGTGCTGGTCGAAGTGATCAGCGACCAGGGCGAGATCTCGGTGACCCGTTCGTAGCACCCGAGGCCCGGCCCGCACCTCCGGTCCGGTGTTCAGCGGCGGAACCTACGTTCCAGAATGCGCTGGGCTTGGTTGCGGTGGACGGCAGACCAGGCTTGGACCCGGATCGCCCACCAGGGGGCGATGTCGCGGGGTTTGGTCGTGACGGCGTGCGAGACGAGGTCGGAGGCTTCGTCGACGGTCAGACCGGGGGTGCGGCTGAAGTCGGTGGGGGCGCTCATCCTGGTGTGGACCAGGGGCATGTAGATCGATGTAGTGGTGACATCGTCGCAGGCGATTTCGGCGGCCACGCTGCGCAGCCAGACGTCGAAGGCCGCTTTCGAGGCGATGTAGGCCGACCAGCGTGGACTCGGCGGCAGGAGCACGCCCCAGGTGGAGATATTCACGATATGCCCCTGCTTGCGTGCACGCATATGGGGCAACAGAGTAAGCAGCAGCCGCACCGGGCCGAGATAGTTGATGTCGATGGTGCGGGTGAAATCGTGGAAGCGATCGTAGGACTCGGCGATGGGCCGCCGAATCGACTTTCCCGCATTGCTGATCACGGCATCTATGTGTCCGTACTCGGCCAGCAGTGTCCGGCCGAGCAGGTCGACGGCATCCAGGTCGGTCAGGTCGGTCGTGTACGCGTGGGCCGTGCCACCGTCGGCCGCGATGTCGGCGGCCAGCTGTTCCAGTTCCGGGCGGGACCGGGCCACCAGCGGCACCACCGCGCCCGCCGCGGCCAGCTTCCGCGCACTGGCCTTGCCGATACCGTGCGAGGCCCCGGTCACCAGCACCACCTTGCCTGCGACAGCCGCTCGTAGCGCTTCCTCGGTGGGCCGGGCTGTCGGATACAGCAACCGGATCGCCAGCCGTTCGGCGAGTGACCGTCCACTGTTCGTGGCCGGAGTCTCGTTCACAGCTCGACTGTATAAGGGCTGATCCGAGAACTCACGTGTCATGGCGAACTGGACCCGAGTCGGCGTCGATAGGCGCGCTGGCCCTTTACCCCCCGGAACGAATGATCTGTTCGATATTGCGCTCAGCCAGCGCGCTGATAGTCAATGAAGGATTCACTGTTCCGGTGCTACCCGGCACAGCTGCTCCGTCCATCACGTACAGGTTCCGATAGCCACGCACCCGGCCGTATCCGTCCGTTGCGCGCCCGATCACCGCTCCGCCCAACGGATGGGAGGTGAACGAGGCGTCCGCGTCGAAGGCGGGTCGAGAGATGGGCTGACAGTTGCAGGCCGCGTTGTTGTTGACTTCCCTCGCTCGCGCGAGATAGCCGGCAGCGCCGTCGGCCGGCCACCGCAGCTCCACGCGCCCATCGGCCGGGTCGCAGACGAACCGGCCGCGGGTGTCGTCGAGCACGATGCCCAACGATGCGAGAAGGGTGGTGTCGAAGGGCGTCGTGCCGGGGATGTACCAGTTCTCCAGCGACACGGGTGTGCCCGCCTCGTCCAGAATCCGGCTCGCCGACGGTGTGCCCTGCGTGCCCACCTCGAGCGTGCTGAGCGGCCGCGCCAAGGCGACATCGCCGTTGCTGCCCCAGCCTTCCCCGACGTGCTCGTTCAGGTTCGGCAGCGCGCCGGTCTCCCGGGCACGCACCAGCAGTTCGGAGGTGCCGATGGAGCCCGCGGCCAGGAACAGCATGTCGCAGGTCAGCGTCCGGGTGCGGAGCACTTCACCGGTCGGGTCCAGTTTGGTCACGGCGACGCTATAGCGACCCGACGCTCCCGGTTCCTCGGTGATGGCATCCACGCGATGGCCGGGGTAGATCCGGGCACGGCCGGTGCCCTCGGCGTAGCGCAGGTAATTCTGGTTCAGATCGAATTTCGCGCCGTTGGAGTTGCCCAGGTTCGAGCAGCCGACCGTCGCCGACGGCCTCGATCGCCCGGCCAGTTCGGCGCGGATGACATCCCAATTCCAGGTGCCGTCGATGCGTTGCGGCGTATAACCGGCCACGCGGACCTGTTCGTCCCAGGCCCGCGAGTGCACGAACGCGAAAGAGTTGTAGATATCGTCGGGTATCACGCTGGGCCGCAATACTTCTCGGACCTTGGGGTAATAGACGTCGTGCATCTCGCGATAGTCGACCACGCCGCCGAACACATGGTCGAAGAATCGCTGCTCCGGCTCGATCATCACCCCGGTGAACACCACCGAGCCACCGCCCACACACGCACCGCGCCACACGTCGATGCCCGGGTAATTCGTGACATCGAGGACCCCGCCGAACGGATCGATCTGCAGCGGAATCCGGTTCACCCCGGTAAAGGTCGTGCGATGCCAGAAGCCGCGGCCATCGGGAATCGTGTCGGTGGCGAAGATGTCACGCCACGGATCATTCGGCCAGCGCGACCCGCGCTCGAGCACCGCGACCTCGATCCCCGACTGCGCCAGACGCAGCGCGGTGACCGACGCCCCGAACCCCGATCCGATGACGATCGCGGGCACATGGTCGGCGGGATCCGGCAGCGGCGCGAAGATCTCCGGCACCAACATGCGGTACATCGATGTTCTCGGGCTCGGGCTGAAATCGTCCGCCCACGCCGCAGACGCGGCCGTGCTCGCGCCGGCGACACCGAGCATCGTCGCGGCCAAGCCGGCACTCTTGACGAAACCACGCCGGTCCATCGTGCCTCTCGTTCGATCCGAACGCGCTCCACAACACTTCAGCATCCGCATGGACGACCATGCGCAGTACGTTCCTGGCCCAGCTCATCGGTACCGCCTTGTCGGCGACAAACGTTAACGCTAATAGTTCAGCAATGTAATAGCTACTCTTTATCATGAGGAGTGGGTCGGGAGTGAGGAGGCGGCGATGTTGACTCGCGCCTGGATTCGGTGGCTACTCACTCATGGCCTGTTACGGACCTATCTCCGATGGGCGGCACGCCGGGGTGACCCGCTCGGGCAAATCGCTGTCGGCCAGGATCGCTTGCTCGGCTCATCACCATATATCGAGGAGATCCGGCGGCGCGGCCGTATTCCCAGCATGTCGGGCGTACACGTGACGGCAGACTACGAACTGTGCCGACTCATCTTGCGCGATCGACGCTTCGGTGTGGTCACCCCATTCCATCCAGCCCTGCCGAAGCCGATCCGCCGGGCGCTGGACAAAACGGATCTGGGGCTTCCCAACCTCGGGGAGCCGCCTTCGATGCTCGTGACGGATCCGCCGGATCACACCCGGTACCGACGCCTGGTCCGGCACGCATTCGGCCCGAAGGCGATCGCGGCGCTGGAGGGACGAGTCACCGAAGCGACCAACGACTTACTCGATCGCCTGGAATCGAAGCCTCGCCCTGATCTGATCGAGGACTTTTCCGCACAGCTGCCCGTCACGGTCATCGCCGAGATCCTCGGATTGCCCGCCGACATGCATCCGACCCTGCTGAAATGGGGAGACACGGGTGCGCCACTGCTCGAACGTGGCCTGAGCTGGACCACCTACCGCCACGCCATCGAAGACTTGGTCGAGGTCAAACAGTACTTCGACCACTACCTCGACGAACTCGCCGCCGAACCGAACAACGACGTACTCAGCATGCTGGCGACAGACGGCGAAACCACCCGTCGCGAGCAGGTGGCCAACGCGGCCCTGCTGCTGGACGCCGGCTTCTTGACGACAGTGAATATGCTCGGCAACGGAATCGTCCTACTGACAGGCCATCCAGACCAGCTGGAATCGCTCATCGCGCAGCCGGACTTGTGGCCTAACGCA
Source organism: Nocardia sp. NPDC051929 (assembly GCF_044548645.1). Classification (NCBI taxonomy): domain Bacteria; kingdom Bacillati; phylum Actinomycetota; class Actinomycetes; order Mycobacteriales; family Nocardiaceae; genus Nocardia; species Nocardia sp. NPDC051929. Next base: position 482,006 of record NZ_JBIUCG010000001.1, read on the forward strand.
GTCGAGGAAATCCTGCGCTACGACGGTCCCGTGCGGATGACCGGCCGGGTCGCGAACTGCGACGTCGACATCGCCGGTGAGCGCATCGAATCGGGTTCCCTGGTCCTGCTGTCGTTGGCCGGCGCCAACAACGACCCCGCAGTCTTCCCAGATCCCCAGCAATTCGACGTGACCAGGGACAACGCCACGGAACATCTCGCGTTCAGCAGCGGGATACACGGCTGCCTGGGAGCCAGGCTGGCCCGGCTGGAAGGCGCCGTCGCGCTGCGAACCCTTTTCGAGAGGTACCCGAATTTGAGCCTGGACGGTCCGCCGGTCCCCCATCCCTTGCGGAATCTGCACGCCTACCGCTCCATGCCCGCCAAGCTCCTTGCCGACTAGATACCGGGTTGTGCGACGGCGTCGGTCCGGTCCGGCGGGGTCGTCGAAGGAGTGAGGTGCTTCGGCTTCTGGTTGGTGGAATATCGGCGTTGGCCGGTCTGGGGTCAGCCGGCCTGAAGTTTCACCACCGGATCGAGGCCCAGATCGGTGATGTATACATTGCCCGCCGAGTCGACCGCCACGCCCTGGGGATTCTTCAAGCCGGTGAACGGCAGTGGGGTGGGCGTCGACGCGCCGGCCGCCAACCTCACCACCCATTTGTTACCCCAGTCCACGACGTACACATCTCCCGCCGTGTCGACCGCCAAGCCCTGGGGATCTTTGAGCCCGGTGAATGGCAACATGGTCGGCGCCGACGCGCCCGCGGCCAACATCCTCACCTGCTCGGTACCCAATTCGGTGACGTATAGGTTGCCCGCCGCGTCGACCGCCACACCATCGGGACCTTGGAGCCCCGTCAACGGCAGCGTCGTCGGCGCCGCCGCGCCCGCCGCCAATTTCAGCACCCGATCATTCCCCCGGTCGGCGACGTATACGCCGCCAGCGTTGTCGACCGCCACACCATGGGGATCCTTCAGCCCGGTGAACGGCAGCGGGGCAGGTGTCGACGCGCCCACCGCCAATTTCAGCACCCGATCGTTACTCGTGTCGCTGACGTATACATTGCCCGCCGGGTCGACCGCCACATCCTGGGGATTCTTCAGGCCGGTGATGGGCAGCGGGGTCGGCGTCGACGCGCCCGCCGCCAATTTCAGCACCCGATCGCTACCCATGTCGGTGACGTATACGTTGCCCGCCGGGTCGACCGCCACACCGGTAGGCAGGCTGACGCCGGTGAACGGCAGCGCAGTCTGTGCTGAATAGCCCGGGGCGATAAGTGTGGGCGAGTTGCCACCGCCGCCTGATCCCCGTTGGACACCGACGACGACAGCTACGGCGGCCACCACCACCGCGACCGCGACCGCGAGCAGTCCGGCGTTCTGGCGCGAGAACCTGATTCGCCGCCCATGGCGCGTAGCCACGCCCACGGTGGGACTGACGGGCGAATCGCCCAGCGCGGCGCGGGCGGCCGCGGCCAGTTCACGCACAGTCTGGTAACGATCGCGGGGGTTCTTGGCCATCCCCTTCGCGATGACCGCATCGAACGCAGTCGGTACGTCGGGTGTGGTGGCGCTGGGACGCGGCGGCGGGCTGTGCAGGTGATGGGCGATCACACCCTGCATCCCGAATTCGCTCGCGAACGGCGGCCTGCCGGTCAGGCATTCGAACAACACGCACGTCAACGCGTACACGTCCACTCGGGCGTCGGCCTTGACCTGGGCATCGATCTCCTCCGGCGCCATGTAGGCGAGGGTGCCGATGGTCTCGCCGGTCGCGGTCAGCGTACGGTCATCGGCGGCGTGGGCGATCCCGAAGTCGATCAGGGAGGCGAACTCATCGGTCCCGAGCAGGATATTGGTGGGTTTGACATCGCGGTGGACCAGCCCGGCGTCGTGAGCCGCCTGCAGCGCACCGGCCACCTGGACGATGATCGCCACTGCCCGCCGCGGCGACAAGGCGCCTTCCCGCGCGATCAACGTGCGCAGGTCGGTGCCCTCGATCAGGCGCATATTCAGATAGAGCCGACCGTCGATATCGCCGAAGTCGTGGATGGGTATCACATGCGGCTCGGTCAACTGCGCCACCGCCCGGCACTCCCGGCGGAACCGCTCGCGCAGCTGCTCGTCATCGGCGAAGCGCTCGGGCAACACCTTCAGCGCAACCACCCGATTGGTCAGCGAATCATGCGCCCGCCACACCTGACCCATGCCGCCCTGACCCAGCAGCGATAACAGCCGATAGCGCCCGAACGCCTCGGCTGGCCCCGACCCCCGGGCGGTGTCCCCGCCATTCACTGACGTGTCATCCATGATGCCGTCCCGTGACCACTTGTCTGGCTAACGGCGTACTCGCTTGCAGTTGCACCCGCGAGCAGGTAGCTCCACACTAGTCGATTCAGCCAGGACCGAGGCTCGATAGTCAGGCGGTATCGTCGGTGTACCCGAGGTTATTCGGCGGCCGCTCGGTACCCGCAGCAGGTGGCTGCTTCCTCACCCCGCACTGCGCAGAAGCTCGACGTACGGCGACGACCGAACCAGGACCACAACGGTTCTCGGGCAACGAGGCCGTGTTGGCTGCGGCACTGCCACGGGTCGAGGCAGTCAGGGTTGATCCCGCAAGCGAAGAAACGTCTTGTACCAGGAATGATGGAGCCGCCTGGGGGAATCGAACCCCCGACCTTTTCATTACGAGTGAAGCGCTCTACCGACTGAGCTAAGGCGGCGTGCCTTTCGGCCAGGGAAGTCTATCGTCTCGCAGGCCCGATCGCGAAAACGGGTGGTCACGGTCACTGGGCGCGGGCCGCGATGAGGGCGGCGGCCATGGCCGCGAGAGCAAAACGGGGTTTGACGTTCTGGTCGAGCGCGGTGCGGCAGGCCAGAACGGCCTCGATGGACTTCAGCAGACCCTCCGGGCGCACGCGGTCGGCCAGATCGTGAATCTCGTCGGACAGGTCGGGGTGGGTGAGCGCGACGCCGGAGCCGAGCCGGGTGGCCCCGAACCGCACGGCCAGTGCGTCCCGATAGACGCCCGCGACATCGATCAGGGCACGATCGAGGGCGTCGCGGCCGGTGCGGGTCGCGCGGGACTTCTGCCGCCGCTCGAGGTCCTTGAGCACGCCCGCGGAACCGCGGGTGGCGCTCGCCGCGCCCTTGCCGGTACCGCCCGCGCCCAGCGCGGTCGCGAGTTCCTCGCGCTCGCGTTCGTCGCGGGCCGCGCTCATCTGCTTGGCCTCGTCGTCGGCCGCGCGCACCAGTTCGTCGGCGGCGGCATAGGCCGCACCGGGCTTCCCGGCCGCGGTGACCAAGGCCAGGGCACGCTGACGGCGGGCGCGTGCCTCCTCGTCGGTGGCGAGCCTGCGGGCACGGCCGACATGTCCGCCGCTGATGGACGCGGCCCAGGTAGCGGTCTTCTCGTCGAGGTTGTCGCGCTCGCGGAGCACTCGCGCGATGGCGGGCACCGATGGCGTCACCAGATGCACGTGGCGGCAGCGGGAACGCAACGTGATCGAGATGTCCTCCGGGTCCACCGAGGGTGCACAGAGCAGGAACACCGTCCGGTCCGGCGGCTCCTCGACGACCTTGAGCAGCACGTTGCCCGCCGCCTCGGTCAAGCGGTCGGCATCCTCGATGACCACCACCTGCCAGCGCCCCGTGCTGGGCCTGCGCGAGGCCACCTGCACGATCTCGCGCATCTCCTTGGTGCTGATGCTCAGCCCCTCCGGCACCACCCGGCGAACGTCGCCGTGCGTGCCCGCCATAGTCGTGGTGCAGGCATGACACCTACCGCACCCGGGCGTCGCCGGATCCGTGCACTGCAGCGCCGCCGCGAAACACAGCGCGGCAACGGATCTGCCCGATCCGGGCGGGCCGGTGAACAACCAGGAGTGCGTCATCGCGCCCTCGACCACGCCCCCGCGCGCAGCGACCGCGGCAGCCGTCAACTCGGACTCGACCGCCTCCTGGCCGACCAACCGATCGAAGACTCCCGCCACGTCGTACACCCTAGCCGCCCCTCCCGACAGATCCCGGACGGTCTCGGACACCACCCTCGCCACCGTCGACGGCCCACATACACCAGGCCCGGACGCACCGTCCGGCTCGCCCGCGCATGGCCCGGCCAGCCCACACCACCCGACTCCGCCACGCACCGCTCGGCCGGTCACACGCTGTCCGACTGAGCCGTGCACACGCAGCTCGGCGGGAGCGGCTGAGTCGGACCGCTATGGATCTTGTCAGCCCATGCGGCCGCAAGCCCTGTTCCGGAACTAGGAGACGCGCTGCTGCGTGCTGTTCGCCCCGTCCAGCTCCTCACGGATGATGTCGGCGTGCCCGGAGTGATGCGCGATCTCCCGCAAGATGTGCAGCACCGTGTAACGCACCGACTGCCAGATCCGCTCCGGAGTCCACGGCGTCGTGGGAGTGGGGATCGAGGTGTCGAGACTGTCCACCGAACGGATCAGCTCGGCCGTCTCCGCCGCCACCTCGTCCCAGTCGGCCAGCAGGCCGGTCAGGGTCTCCTGCTCCGCCATGACGTACTCGCCGCCGAACTTCGAGACATCCAGCTCCGCGTTCTCGTCCCGTCGCACGATCACCGAGGTCCAGTGCCGTTCGCAGCTGACCAAGTGGTGCAGCAGCCCGCCGAGGGTCAGCTCGCTGACCGTGGTCCGCCGCCGCGCCTGCTCGTCATCGACGCCGCGCAGCGTGATCCGGAAAAGCTCGCGCTGGTCGGCGAGCATCGCGATCAGATCCTCGCGCTCCTGTTCGGTACTCATGGCGCTCAGGCTACGGCTGTGGCCACGAGCCGGGAACTCACGACTTCCCGACGCCGGTCTTCTTCGCCGCCGCCTTCTGCGCCGTGGTCTTCTTGGCCACCGTCTTGGTGGTGGTCGCCTTCTTGGCGGCGGTCTTCTTCGCCGCGGTCTTCTTGGCGGGCGCCTTCTTCGCCGCGGCCTTCTTGGCGGTCTTCTTCACCGGTCCGCGCGCACGCCGGTCGGCGAGCAGTTCCATCGCCCGCTCCGGGGTGATCGATTCGATCTCGTCACCCTTGCGCAGTGTCGCGTTGGTCTCGCCGTCGGTGACGTACGGGCCGAAGCGGCCGTCCTTGATCACCATCGGCTTGCCGGTGGCGGAGTCGTTTCCGAGTTCCCGCAGCGGAGCGGCGCTCGATGCCTGCCGTCCACGGCGCTTCGGCTCGGCGTAGATCTTCAGCGCCTCGTCCAGCGTGACGGTGAAGATCTGATCCTCGGTGTTCAGCGAACGCGAGTCGGTGCCCTTCTTCAGGTACGGCCCGTAACGTCCGTTCTGCGCGGTGATTTCCTCGCCGCTGGCTGGGTCGGTGCCGACCACACGCGGCAACGACAGCAACTTCAGCGCGTCGTCGAGTGTGATGGTGGCCAGATCCATGGACTTGAACAGCGAACCGGTGCGCGGCTTGGGCGCCGCGGCCTTCTTCGCGGTCTTCTTGGCGGGCTCTTGTCCCTCCTCGGCCTGCGGTTCGGGCAGGACCTCGGTGACGTACGGACCGAAACGTCCTTCCTTGGCGACGATTTCGTGCCCCGACTCGGGATCGACGCCGAGCGAACGGCCCTCCTGCGGAGTGGCGAACAGCTTCTCGGCGACCTCAGGGGTCAGCTCGTCCGGCGGGAGATCGTCGGGGAGATTGGCCCGCTGAGACACCGCATTGCCTTCGGGGTCATCGGGATCGGTGACCATCCGCTCCAAATAGGGACCGTACTTGCCGACCCGGACGACGACGTCTCGATCGGCGGCATCGCTGAACAGCTTGATGGAGTTGATCTCGCGGGCGTCGATGTCATCGAGCCGCTCCCCCACCATCTTCTTCAGACCGCCGGACCGCGCGACCGAGCCCTCCACGCCGTGATCGCCGCCGAAGTAGAAGCTGGACAACCAGTTTCCGCGCTGCTCGCGGCCACCGGCGATGGCGTCGAGGTCGTCCTCCATGGCGGCGGTGAAGTCGAAATCGACCAGTCGGCCGAAATGCTCTTCGAGCAGGCCGATCACCGCGAACGCCACCCACGACGGCACCAGTGCGCTGCCGCGTTTGTAGACGTAGCCGCGGTCGAGGATCGTCTTGATGATCGACGAATACGTCGACGGGCGGCCGATGCCGAGCTCTTCGAGCGTCTTGATCAGCGACGCCTCGGTGTAGCGCGCGGGCGGATTCGTGCTGTGCCCATCGGGATTCAGCTCGACCGCGGTGACCGCCTGGCCTTCCTCGAGTGCGGGCAGCCTGGACTCGGCGTCGTCGGACTGGCCGCCCGCCTCCTCGTCGACGCTCTCCACATAGGCCTTCAGGAAGCCGGGGAACGTGATGGTGCGGCCGGAAGCAGAGAAAACGCACTCTTCGCCGGTGCCAGCGACGCCGGTTATGCGCAACGTCAGCGTGGTGCCCCTGGCGTCGGCCATCTGGGAGGCGACCGTGCGCTGCCAGATGAGTTCGTAGAGGCGGAACTCGTCGTTGTCCAACCGCGCGTGCAGTTGGCCGGGCGTGGCGAAGGTGTCGCCCGCTGGACGGATGGCCTCGTGCGCCTCCTGCGCGTTCTTCACCTTGCGGTTGTATTGCCGCGCGGTCGGGTGCACGTACTCCGAGCCGTAGAGCTGGGTCGCCTGCGCGCGCGCCGCCGCGATGGCCGACTCCGACAGCGTCGTCGAGTCGGTGCGCATATAAGTGATATAGCCGTTCTCGTACAGTCGCTGCGCCACCCGCATGGTCCGCTCGGAGGTGAAACGGAGTTTGCGCCCCGCCTCCTGCTGCAACGTCGAGGTCATGAACGGCGGATAGGGCTTGCGGGTGTACGGCTTGGCCTCCGCCGAGGAGACCACCAGGTCGGCGCCGTCCAGCGCCTCGGCCAGCCGCCGCGCGTAGCCCTCGTCCAGCACGACGACGCCGTTGGTGGACTTGAGCCGTCCGTCCGATCCGAAATCGCGTCCGGTGGCGACCCGTGCGCCGTCGACGGTGACCAGTCGCGCGCCGAAGGTTCTCGGGTTGGTGGCGTCGCTCGCCTGGCCGTTGCCCGCGTCGAGCTTGGCGGCGATGTCCCAGTACTCGGCCGAACGGAACGACATCCGCTCGCGTTCACGCTGCACGATCACCCGGGTGGCCACCGACTGCACGCGACCGGCCGACAGCCGCGGCATGACCTTCTTCCACAGCACGGGACTGACCTCGTAGCCGTAGAGCCGGTCCAGGATGCGGCGGGTCTCCTGGGCGTCGACCAGATCGTTGTCGAGGTCACGGGTGTCCGCGGCGGCGGCCTGGATGGCCGGCTCGGTGATCTCGTGGAACACCATCCGCCGGACCGGCACCTTGGGTTTGAGCGTCTCCAGCAGGTGCCAGGCGATCGCCTCGCCCTCGCGGTCGGGGTCGGTGGCCAGGTAGAGCTCGTCGGCGTCCTTCAGCAGACTCTTGAGCTCGGTGACCTTGGCCTTCTTGTCCGGGCTCACGACGTAGATGGGTTCGAAGTCGTTGTCGACGTCCACGCCGAGACGCGCCCAGGACTGGCCCTTGTACTTGGCCGGGACATCGGCCGCACCACGCGGCAGATCCCGGATATGGCCGACCGACGCCTCGACCGTGTAGTTACGACCGAGGTACGGCGCGATCTTGCGGGCCTTGGTCGGGGACTCGACGATCACGAGACGACGCAGGGGACGGCCCTGGTCGGCTGCACCGAGGTCTCGTGTTGCCACCGGCGAATACACCTTTCCTGATCGACCCGCGCTGCGTCTTTTCCCGCTGCGCGCGGCTGGGGTGAGCGGCTGCGACGGCTGAACATCGCACCAGACACGTTTATACCGTGACGCCGCGTGTGGTCGAGTGCTTGCGACTCGAACCACCGAGCGTACGCCCGTGAGTTCGAATCAGTATGCCTTGCCGTTTCGCCACACCTGCGCCGCGGCATGCTCGGCGGACCGTTCCGCCGGCGCACGCGGGCCGTGACTACCCCAGATATAGCTCGTCCCTCACCCCGTTGCCGGTGGTGAGGGACGAGCTGTGGATCCTTGCGCCGCTCAGCTGAGCGCACGCACTCCGGTGGCCTGCGGGCCCTTGGTGCCCTGGCCGACCTCGAACTCGACCTTCTGGTTCTCCTCGAGGGTGCGGAAACCCGAACCCTGGATCTCGGAGTAGTGGACGAAGACGTCAGCGGAGCCGTCCTCCGGCGCGATGAAGCCGAACCCCTTCTCCGCGTTGAACCACTTCACAGTTCCCTGTGCCATTCTGTTCCTTCTCTTTTCTTACCGGAACGGCGGACAACTGGGTTCGTCCACCGGGTCCGTTGTGACCGCTGTACTGTTGGTTCCCCCTGCAGGAAAGCACCAAGCACACCGTTCGCAACATCGATCCTGCTGACGGTTTGGACTTTGGATCCGTCCCTCGAACACAGAAGCTTGCGACCAGGAACCAGTGAACCATGTCTTCGGGCAATTCAACAGTCGAGTTACCGACAATTTGCAAAAAAGTTGATCTTGCGAATGCGCAGGTGAGGGACACAATGGCGGAATCCAGACTTGGGGTTCGTTTGCCTGGTGATAACCGAGTCGACGTTCAGCAAAGAAGCTGTGACCCAGGTCGCTATTTGGTATCGAAAAGGCAGGTGGAGGTTCCCGGACACACACGTTTCACACTCCCCGAGCGTGTTGCGGGGTTCCGATCGTGAATCCGCCCGACTTCGCGCTGCGCGGACGGCCGGGAACCGAGCTCGGCTACGGGACATCGTTGCTGAATCGTGTCCTAGCCGGAGGCCTCGATGGCGACCCCCGGCTCACGCACGTGGCCGAGTTGCCCGCACGAGCCGCCGACCACTCCGAATGGCCCGTCTGGGCATCGCCGGAAGTGATTGCGGCATTGCGTGAGACAGGCGTGGCCGCGCCATGGCGGCATCAGGTGGACACCGCGGAGCAGGCGTTCCGCGGACGGCACGTCGTCGTGAGCACCGGGACCGCCTCGGGCAAATCGCTCGGCTATCAGCTTCCGGTGCTCACGACGCTGCAAGCCGATCCGAAGGCCACCGCGTTGTATCTGTCGCCGACGAAGGCGCTCGGCGCCGATCAGCTGCGCGCGGTCGGCGAGCTCACCCACGAAGGTCCGTTGCGCGATATACATCCGGCCACTTACGACGGCGATACGCCTGCCGAGATCCGGCAGTGGGTACGCGCCAACGCGCGCTGGATCTTCACCAATCCGGACATGCTCCACCTCGGCATACTTCGATCGCACCAGCGCTGGGCGCGGGTGCTGCGCAGGCTGCGTTACGTGGTGGTCGACGAATGCCACGCCTATCGCGGTGTTTTCGGCTCGCACGTCGCGCTGGTGTTGCGCAGGCTGCGGCGGATCGCCGCACGATACGGCGCCGATCCCGTGTTCGTGCTCTGCTCGGCGACCTCCGCCGAACCGGCGGAGGCCGCGTCGCGCCTGATCGGCGCGCCGTGCACCGCGGTCACTCGGGACGGATCGCCGCAGGGACCGCGGACGATCGCGCTCTGGGAGCCACCGTTGCTCACCGCCGTGACCGGCGAGAACGGTGCGCCGGTGCGCAGGTCCGCCACCGCGGAGGCGGCGCGGATCATGGCGGATCTGGTGGCCGAAGGCGCGCGGACCTTGACCTTCGTGCGCTCCCGCCGAGCCGCGGAGCTGACCGCGATGGATGCCAAAAGGCTCTTGGGCGAGGTCGATCCGGACCTCGCCGCACGCGTGGCGTCCTACCGGGCGGGTTATCTCGCGGAGGATCGGCGTGAGCTGGAAGCCGCTTTGTCGGACGGATCGCTGCTCGGCGCCGCGACCACCAGCGCACTGGAACTCGGCGTCGACATCGCGGGACTGGATGCCGTGGTCATCTCGGGTTTTCCCGGAACGGTCGCGTCGTTCTGGCAGCAGGCCGGGCGGGCGGGACGGCGCGCCCAAGGGTCACTGGTGCTGCTCGTGGCGCGGGACGATCCATTGGACACCTACCTGGTCCATCACCCCGAAGCGCTGCTTGGAAAGCCGATCGAGGCCACCATCACCGACCCGCGCAACCCCTATGTGCTGGGTCCGCAACTACTGTGCGCCGCGCTGGAGTTGCCGCTCACCGACGCCGAGGTGGACGAACTGGGCGCCCGTGAAGTACTGGCCGAGCTGACCGTGAAAGGACTGATCAGGCGGCGTGGAACGGGAGATCGCGCGCGCTGGTACGTGACCGCGGAGACGCAGCCGCACGACGCGGTGGACGTCCGGGGCGGAATCGGCGCACCGGTGGCCATCGTGGACGGCGAGACCGGCAGACTGCTCGGCACCGCCGATGCCGGGCGGGCCAGGGCGACGCTGCATCCGGGCGCCGTGCACCTGCACCAGGGCGAGACCTATGTCGTCGACGAGCTGGATCTCGTTGACGGCGTGGCCTTCGTGCACACCGCCGAGCCCGGGTGGACCACCAGTGCGCGCCAGGTGACCTCGATCGTGATCGACGCGGTGACCGAGCACCGCGCCCACGGTCACGTGACGGCCGGCCTGGCCCGGGTGCGGGTCACCAGCCAGGTGATCGGCTATCTGCGCACGCTGCTCACCGGCGAAGTGCTCGACCTGGTGGAACTCGACCTGCCGCCGCAGACACTGCCGACCAGGGCGGTCATGTACACGGTGACACCGGAATTGCTGGCGCTGGCGGGGATCGCGCCCCAGGATGTCCCCGGGGCGCTGCACGCGGCCGAGCACGCGGCGATCGGGCTGTTGCCCCTGGTGGCGACCTGCGACCGGTGGGACATCGGCGGTGTCTCCACCGCCGAGCACCCGGATACCGGACTGCCCACCGTCTTCGTCTACGACGGCCAAGCCGGCGGGGCGGGATTCGCCGAGCGCGGGTTCGCCCAACTGCGCCAGTGGCTTACGGCGACCTTGTCGGCCATCGAGTCGTGCGGCTGCGCGGCGGGCTGCCCCTCCTGCGTCCAATCACCCAAGTGCGGCAACGGGAACCACCCACTGGACAAGGCGGCAGCGGCGCGCCTGCTCACCGCCGTACTCGCCGAACTGTCCGCTGGTGCGGACGCGCCGCTCGATTCGTGACGGCGCAGAGTCGGACACGTGACCAATTGTCGACCTTGCCAGCGCGCACGCTGGGAGGGCTGGGAGACCTCCCAGTGGAATGCCGCCGCTTCACCCCGGTCGAATAAAGAGGATTAGATTCATGTTAACTAGACTATTGCCACTTCATCGTTTGTGGACATGCGCATTCCTCCCTTTTAGATATCCCGGGTCCGCGCGGGCATTTCCCTGAGTCCGCTTTTAAACCCGCCAGTTAAGTTTCCGATTTCCGCCACTGGAAGCGACGCGGGGCCGACTGTGTATCGAACTCCATCACTCTTCAACCGGTCCGGCCCGTGCGCTCGCCCGAACGATCCGATCGCCGTACAGACCTATTGGTACATTCCTTTCCACAGCCACCGTGGCGTCCCACTCCACCGCCTCGCAAACACGGATTCGCGCACCCATCCGCCGTGCCACCTGGTCCGCCTCAGCACATGCGACATCGACGCCATCGACCAAGGCTCCCGCCGCGGTCAGTGCCGCCGAATCGGCGGCCGCCTGCGCCCGATGCCGCGCCACCACCACGGCCCCCACCTGCGCGATCAATAGCGTCACCGCGATGAGGGCCGCGAGCGCCAAGCAAGCGAACACGGTGGCCAACCCCTGTTCGTCGCTCACCCGAACCCGCAGCATGCGAGGGACACGCCTCGGGCTGCGCTCGCTGATCGGAACCCGCTCACCGTTCCCTGTCACGTCTCGCTCCGGGCAGCGTCGCGAACCGGAATCCGACCGTGACGGGCACCGCCGCCCACGAGAACCAGGCCACCATCGGCACCGCCTTCATTCGGTGGCTCCGGGCTCGAGGGTCGCGACCGCCTCCGCGCGGAGGGTGAGCAGCGGCAGAAGCGGGGTCCGCGCGGAAACCACGGCGATCACACGAGTGCCCTCGGTGCGGAGTGCGATGTCGGCCGACGGCGGGGCGATGCGCTCCGCCGCCGGGCGGGCGTTCGCGTGGTCGCCCCGCGCGGCGAGGCGGGCGGCCTCGCCGGCGGCATCGACACAGCGGACCTGGGTCGATGCCGCCAGCACGGCCCCGAGACAGAGCACGACGGTAGCGACGACCGAGGTCAGGGCGAGCGCGGCCTCGATCGTCACCCCTCCCCGATCGTCGCCGAGCCACGGTGCGGCGACAGCTACACCGATGTGTTCAGTGCCCGGTCGATGATCTTCGTCAGCGCGTTCACGATGCTGTCGCCCGTCACCACCCCGTACAGCACGGCGCCGAATGCCGCCGCCGCGATCGTGCCGATCGCGTACTCCGCTGTGCTCATGCCGTCCTCCGCGACCATCGCCCGCAGCGCCCGCGCACGCAGGCTTATATATACAGCCCGCACCCTGCGGCCCACGGACCTCACAACCCCCTGGATACGCACCCGATTCCTCCTTCCCGGCCCGTGCGGCCGGTCCGCACGAGCACGCTTCCTCCGATGCAGTGCGCGACGCTGCCGCCCGAGCACGGTCGCTTTCGCTTCGGTCCACGACGAACCGCCGACGGGTGCCGATCAGCGGCAGCGACGGGTTCCATGAGCGACCGAACGCTGGATACGGCTCAGCACGCAAAGCAGCCACCGAAGCGCCGAGTGCGTGGCACACCGCCGAGCTGCCGGGCCATAGGCGGACCGACCAGCCCCGCGACGGCCTTCCCGACCGGTGGCGGCAGCGACGGTGCGGGGGCTCCGAGCGACCCACCTGACGCGCTCTCGTGAACGACGTGGGCCCGGCCGTCCGCTGTTCTCCCGATGCGATTCCAGGCGGGTCCGCGAGCGCGGGCCGCCCGGTCACGGTCCGCCGAACCTGCGCGAAAACCCGGCGTGAACGCTTCGGTGCGGACACCATGGGCGGCGTGGCCACTGCCCGGTGCGGAGTTACAGCAGCCCACCGCCTAGGACTCGGCTCGCCAAGCCGATGACCACCGGCACTATGCCGAGGCAGACGAAGGCCGGGAGGAAGCACAGCCCCAAGGGGCCGCCGATCAGGACGCCCGCGCGTTCCGCCTTCGCGGCCGCGATGTCTTCCACCGCGGCCCTGCGCTGCTCGGCCAGTTCCATGACCGCTGCCGCCAGCGACGATCCGGACCGCGCCGAACGCCGCGCCATCCGGGCCAGCGACTCGATCTCGTCGGCTCCTGGGCGCCCCTTCGCATCCCGCGCCACTTGGTGCCAGGCCGTGGCCGCGTCGGCACCGAGCGCGAGCAGGTCCGCCGCCCGTCGCAGTGCTTCGCCGAGTGGTTCCGGCGCCTCCTGCGCCACGGCGCGCGCCGCCCCTGCCATGGGAAGCCCAGCACGCAGGCAGGCGGCCAGCAGGTCGAGCACCGAGGCGACAGCCAGCGGATCGGTCTCCCGGTTCACCCGGCGCGACGTCTCGGCCGGTGCGTTGCGCGTCCGGCCGAGGGCATGCAACCGCCTGCTCACGGCCACTCGTCCCGGCAGCGATGCGAGTGCGGCCGCCATCAGCAGCAACGGCAGTGCCGCACCAGAAGTGAACGCCATCAGCAGCCTTCCTCAGCGATCCTGTTGTGCGATGACCTCGTGCACGGCCTACAGTCGGGCCATACGACGGCACACCACGCCTCACCTGCGTGCCGTCGCCGAAGAGCGGACCGATGAGGCTGACCCGTCGTCGCTCAGCAGCGCGACCGTAGATTCGGCCGGTCTGCGGGTAGTCAGGGGTGAACGCGCCGTCGAGGTGGTGTGCATCCGCCGTGCGCTGCAGTCCGATTGGATCGCCGACCGGGCGGCGGCTTCGCAGGGCCGCACCGCCTGCGACTACGGCACACACGACCCTTGGAACCGGCGTGCGCGCAAACCGCCTCTCCCCGCAGATCGCAACCGGCTTCGAGTTCGACAACTGCTTTGGCCGGCCGCGACCAGCCATCGAGGAAGACTTCATATCAGCACCTTTCGGGTGATGGCATCGGTCCACAGCAGGCCCGCGCAGGCCAGGCCCGCGCCTACCGGCAACAGCACCGCCCCCGCGGACGAGGCGAACAGGACGTGCAGCGGCGCGGCGCCCATCATTTGGCCGAGGGCGATGCCGAGGAGCGGCAAACACGCCAGGACACCGGCGGTGGCCCGTGCGCCGGCCAGCGCGGCGGTGGTGCGGCCGTGGAATCGGATGCGTCCCGCGAGATCCGTTCGGGCCGCGGACAGCAACTCCGCCAGTGCCAAGCCGTGCTGCTCGGCCACCTGCCACGCCCCGGCGACCCGGGCGAGTTCCGCGGCGATCGGGGAATCCGGCCGGCGCAGCCCCTCGGCCGCCGAGCCACCGAGTCGGCTGCGGGCGGCGCCAACGGTGAACGCGCGGGACGACTCGCCCCACACCTCACGTGCGGCGGCCTCGGCGGCGGCGCTCGGATGCGCCCCCACTCGCAATTCCGCGATCACAGCCTCCAAGGCATCGAGTAGGTACCCTTGCTCGGCTTTCCCGCGCCGGTCCCGTACCGCCCGGCGAGCCCGTAGCCCGACCGTTCCGGCGACCAGGCCTGCCGCGAGGAAAGCACCCGTACCGAAGACGGCGAGCACGATCACCATGCCTACGCAGGCACAGACGCGGAACAGCCTGCCGCGCTCCGGTATTCGGTACTCGACGCGCGCGGTGAACAGCTGTCCGAACCGGCGCTGCGACCGGGGCGCCGGAACCAGGACCAACGCCAGCGCGAGACACAACAGCGCGCCGCTCAACGGTCGAGCCGTTCGGCGAGCAGGCTGGACAGGTCCGCGGCGGCGGGGGCCACACCCGTGGTATGCCAGGCGGGCGTGATCCGCACGGCCCCATCGCCGTTGCGGTGCACGAGGCCGACCTCGCGCAGCCCCCGCGAGCCGTCGGATCGGCGGTGCATGTGCAGGACGACCTGCACCGCGGCGGCGAGTTGACTGTGCAAAGCCGCTCGATCCATGCCGCCCAGAGCGGCGAGGGCTTCCAGCCGGGCGGGGACTTCTTGCGGCGAGTTGGCGTGCACGGTGCCCGCCCCGCCGTCGTGTCCGGTGTTCAACGCGGTCAGCAGGTCGACCACCTCGGCGCCCCTGACCTCGCCGACCACGATCCGGTCCGGCCGCATGCGCAGCGCTTGACGGACCAGGTCACGGACGGTGACCTCGCCGACGCCTTCCACATTCGCGGTCCTGGCCACCAGCCGGACCACGTGGGGATGCGGTGGCGCGAGCTCCGCCGCGTCCTCGACGCAGACGATCCGCTCGGACGGGCCCACCGTGGCGAGCAGGGCCGACAGCAGCGTCGTCTTCCCGGCTCCGGTGCCGCCGACGACCAGGAACGCCAGCCTCGCCTGGATGATTCGTTCCAGCAGGAGCTTCGCGTCGGCGGGCACCGAGCCCGCCACGGCGAGCGCGGACAGCCCCTGGGTGGCCGGACGGAGTACCCGCAACGACAGACAAGTGCCGCCGTGCGCGACCGGCGCGAGGACCGCGTGCAAGCGGACCCCGAACGAATCCCCTGATGGCGCAGCGATTCCGGACAGCCGACCATCCACCCATGGTTGTGCGTCGTCGAGTCGGCGGCCCGCCGACAGTGCCAGGCGCTGCGCCAGCCGCCGGACCGCGGCCTCGTCGGAGAAGGTGATCGAGGTCTTCTCCAGACCGTGCCCGCGATCGATCCACACCGCGTCCGGACCGGTCACCAGGACGTCGGCCACTCGCGGATCGTGCAACAGCGGTTCGAGTACGCCCGCGCCGGTGAGTTCGGTCTGCAGCAGTCGCAGAGCCCGCAGCAGGTCGGTGTCGCCGAGCACCCCGCCCGCTTCGGCCCGGATCGCGGCGGCGACCTGCGCCGGATCCGGGTCGCCGGTCTCGCCCGACAGGCGCTCCCGCACCCGGTCCAGCAGCTCGCTGGTCAGTATCGCGCTCATCGCCCCCTCCTCACCGCCGTTGTCCCGGTGGTGCACTCAGTACGCCGAGGACGGCGTCGGCCGCATCACGCAGCGGCCCGCGGCGGCCTACCGACATCCCGCCGCGCTCCAGCCGGTGCGCGAGACCGGACTGGGCGCGAACGGCGGCGAGCAGCGGGAGATCGAGCACCTCGGCGACCTCGGCTCCGCGCAGGCCGCCGGGCGCCGGACCGCGAACGATCAGGCCCTGGTTCGGGTTTCGCCGCGCGATATGGGCGGACACCGCTTCGGCGGCGGCGACCGCACGCAGCCGCGCCGGAACGACCAGAACCACGAGGTCCGCGGAGTCGAGCATCTGGTCGGCATGCGGCCCGCGCTCACCGGAAATATCGCAAACTATGAAATCGCCTGCGACACGGCCCGCTTCGATGACAGCGCGGACCGCGGGCGCGCCGAGCTCACGTGGCAATCGTCCCGCACCGCAGCGCCCACAGGACAGCACCGCGAGCCCGGGCGCCGCGACGGGTAGGGCGCCGTGCAGCGCGGTCGCTGAGACGCGCCCGTCCTCCACCACCAGGTCGGGCCAGCGCAGTCCCGCCGCGTTCTCGACACCGAGCAGCAGGTCGAGACCCCCCGCGAAGGGTGCGCCATCGACCAGCAAGGTCTCGCGCCGGAACCCCTCCGCGGCGGCGCGCAGCGCGACCGCGACGGCGAGGGTGGACGCACCGGCCCCGCCGCCCGCGCCGACGACGGCGAGCACCACGCCGTCACCCGCACGCTGCTCGCCGTATTCAGCAAACATCTCGATGAGCCCCACCGCCGCGCCGGGCAAGGCGATAGCCCGCTCCGCGCCGACCGCGGCGGCGGCCTGCCAGTCGAGCAAACCTGGCTCACCATCGGTTACCACCACGACGCCGGCGCGGCGCAGGTAGCCCGCGGCGGCCGCTTCGCGTGCCGTATCGGTGTCCAGGATGACCAGTGGAGCGCCGGTCCAGGCATGTCGGCCGACGAGTCGCGTCCGCTCATCGAGTGGCCGTTCGGCGGCCGCCGCGATACGCCGGACTTCGTCGCGCAGACGGTCGTCATCGATGAGCACAAGGGCGGGCGCCGGCCCACTCGGCTCCGATGCATCGAGGTTCATGCAGGTCAGCGTCGCGGAACGGGAGCAGGGACAGAAGGGGCGATATGCCGAATGTGGACAACTCCGGGCTTGTGGACAGCTATCCGAACCCGATGTCGTAGCGCACTGTCCCTGAAATAGAGGACGGCCCCAGCCGGGGGGGGAGGAGGCTGGGGCCGTCGGGGTTCAGCCCCGGGGGGTCGGGCTGAACGCGCCTGGACCATGTCCAGGTGCCAGCAATACTACACCTAAGCCCCGGCCACCACGCAAGTCTGCCGACGGACATCTTTGTGGCCCTCGTGGCTTCGGCGTCTGCGGGGCAAACTTCATCGCCGCACCGGCCGCAGCCGCGCCACGGCGGGGAACACGCGTGCCGACCAGCGGCAGCCGTGGTGCAGCCGCCGCCCATCTGCGGCCGATCGAAGGCAGGACGGCCACACAACAGGCGCGGTGGCCGGAGAGCGCTGCCACAACCCGCGGTCGGACCGACCACGGGGACACAGCAGCCGCACCACACCTGACGCCTGGCCGAGCGGAGACCATACCGCCGCCTATCCTGGTCGGGTGGACAAGTCAGCCACTGCAGGTGGACGCGTCGCGGCCTTCTTCGATCTGGACAAGACCGTGATCGCGAAGTCGAGCACGTTCGTATTCAGCAAGCCCTTCTACGCGCAGGGGCTTTTGAACCGCCGCGCCGTACTGGAAAGCAGTTACGCCCACTTCCTGTTCCTGCTGTCGGGAGCCGATCACGATCAGATGGAACGGATGCGCGCCCACCTGACCAGCATGTGCGCGGGCTGGGACGTCGAGCAGGTGAAATCCATTGTGGCAGAGACATTGCACGAGTTGGTCGATCCGCTGATCTACGCGGAGGCGGCCGACTTGATCGCCGACCACAAGATCCGGGGGCACGATGTGGTGATCGTCTCGGCCTCCGGCGAGGAGATCGTCGGCCCGATCGCCGAAGCGCTCGGCGCCTCACATACCGCCGCCACCCAGATGGTCGTGGCGGACGGAAAGTACACCGGCGAGGTCGAGTTCTACTGCTACGGCGAGGGCAAGGTCGCCGCCATCGAGAAACTCGCCGCAGACGAGGGGTACGACCTGTCCCGCTGCTACGCCTACTCCGACTCGATCACCGACCTGCCGCTGCTCGGCGCGGTGGGCCACCCCACTGCGGTCAATCCGGATCGCAATCTGCGCCGTGAGGCCACCACGCGGGGCTGGCCGATCCTGACCTTCTCCAATCCGGTGTCGCTGTGGGCGCGCTTCCAAGCGCCGTCCTCGACGACGCTCGCGGCCACCGCGGCGGTCGGCTTGAGCGCGGTCGTGGCCGGCGCGATCAGCTACCGGATGCTGCGCCGCCGACGCTGAGATCGGACGCTCGAGCAGCCCGTCCCACTTGGGTCGCCAGCGGCTTGCCGTTAGCTCAGCCAACTTGACCGATGGCGCCGCGGACCAGGCATTTAACCACGAAACGCCGAGAAAAACGCCGATTGTTCAATGTTCTCGCATCCCTTGATGTGAGTGCAGTCACAGGTGTAGAAAGGTAACTACGGAAGGACGGAAGGCCAAGGCAGCACCGGAAGAGAAGGCACTGTCTCCCGACCCTTCTTCCCAGCACGGGCACCAGGCACCCACGCGGAGCGCGCCGCGACAAGGGCAGAAGCGTTGTGGGCCTGCGAAATTCGGATAGTCGACGGCGAAGGCCTCGCACAGGTTGCGGGGATGAACCGGCCGATGTCCGGATTGTCGCCGAGGCCGCAGAACACAACCCACCTAGCACGCTTGGTAACCGGGTAGTCCGTGCTAGCGGGCGGTGAGGTCGAGAGACAACGCCGCCCGCTTTGACGTGTACGGGGGTTATCCCGCCGCCGAGTCCGCGATCGACGTGGCCTCGCGCGCGCCGTCCTCGAACGCCCCGCAACAGAGGATCACCCAGCCGCCGACCGCCTCCGCCTCCCCGGTTCCGAATCCCGCGGCCGCGTCCAGATACGCCTGACGCCTGCGCAACCAGAACACCTCCGGTACGCCGAGGCTGTGCGGATCCAGCCCACTCGACACCGCGACCAGCCGGGAGGCCGCCCGCGCGACTACGCCATCGGCCGTGCCGAACGGCCGCAGCGCCAGTAGCTCACCGTGTACTACGGCGGCGAGCACCGGCGCGGGCGCTCGCGAACCGAGCACCGTCTGCGCCAGCAGATCCAGCCGCTGCGCGACGCCCGAGTCGCCGCGCGGCCTGCCGAGCGCCTCTTGCTCCGGGATCAGATCGGCCGCGGCGAGCAGATGCAGCCGCGCCAGCGCCTGCAGCGGGGCACGCTGCCAGGTGCCCACCAGATTCCGCAGCGCGTCCCCGTCCAACGCCTGCCCGACGCGCAGCGAGCCGGCCAGGATCGGGTCCGCAACCCGGCCGTCGGCGGGAATGTCCGTGCTGCCGCCGTCGATGGCCGCCGAGGACCGGGCCGCACGCACCGCGGCCTCGGCCGCCGTGGTGGGCCACCCACGCCGGTTCGCCTTGTGCCGGTGCACCTCGGCGAGCGCGTCGCGGGCACGGTCGGCCGCGTCCCGGACACCGGGAAGATCGACGAGGGGCTGTAGCGGATCGGTCACGGCATACGAGGCTACTTGCGCTCGCGCGGACCGATCCGCGCGCCCGGCTCGCTATCCGGCCAGCAGATCGCGTCCCGGTATCGCGTCGAGCAGTTTGCGCGTGTACTCCTGCCGGGGATCGTCGAACACCTCGTCGGTCGTCGCCGCCTCGACCACCTTGCCGCGCTGCATGACGAGCACGTCGTCGGCGATCTGCCGCACCACGGCCAGATCGTGGGTGATGAACAGATACGCCAGCCCGAGCTCGGCTTGCAGCTCGTTGAGCAGGCGGAGGATCTGGGCCTGCACCAGCACGTCGAGCGCGGACACCGCCTCGTCGCACACCACCACTTCGGGCCGTAGGGCGAGTGCCCGCGCGACCGCCACGCGCTGACGCTGCCCACCGGACAGTTCGTTGGGGTAGCGCCGCAGCACACCGGCAGGCAGCGCGACCTTGTCGAGCAGTTCCCGCACGGTCGCCTCCCTTTCCTCGGCGGTACCGATCCGGTGGGTGCGCAACGGCTCCTCGATGGTGCGGTAGATCGTGTACATCGGATCGAGCGAGCCGTAGGGATCCTGGAAGATCGGCTGCACCCGGCGGCGGAAGGCGAAGGATTCCTTACGGTCCAGGGTGGTCACGTCCTTGCCGTCGAATGTCACGGCGCCGGAGGTGGGCGCGAGCAGTCCGAGGACCATCTGCGCCACCGTGGTCTTGCCCGAGCCGGATTCGCCGACGATCGCCGTGGTCGACCCGCGCCGCAGCCGGAACGACACATCGTCCACCGCGACGAACTCGGTCGACTTCCACGGCGTGCGATCGCGAATGTGAAACGTCTTCGTCAGACGCTCGGCTACCAGCACGTCGTCCGGCACCACCGTGTCGGCTGCCGCCACCTGCACGGCTTGCGCGTGGATCTCGGCCCGGCGCCGCACCGCCGACCGCCGCTGCGCGGCCAGCGACGGCGCCGAACTCACCAGCCGTTTGGTGTACAGGTGCTGCGGATCACGCAGAATCCGCAAAGCGGGCCCGGACTCCACGACACGGCCGCGATACATCACCACCAGGTGTTCGGCACGCTCCGCCGCCAAACCCAAGTCATGGGTGATCAGCAGCACCGCGGTGCCGAGTTCGGCGGTGAGCCGCTCGAGATGGTCGAGGATCTGCCGCTGTACGGTCACGTCGAGCGCCGAGGTCGGCTCGTCGGCGATGAGCAGTTGCGGCCGGCAGGACAGGCCGATCGCGATCAACGCACGCTGGCGCATGCCGCCGGAGAACTCGTGCGGATACTGGTTCACCCGGCGTTCGGCGTCGGGCATGCCCGCTTCCTCGAGCAGTTCCACCGCTCGCTTCTCGGCGGCCTTGCCCTTCGCGATGCCGTTGGCTTCGAGCGTCTCGCGGATCTGGAAACCGATCTTCCACACCGGATTCAGATTCGACATCGGATCCTGCGGGACCAGGCCGATGCCGCTGCCGCGGACCGCGACGATCTCTCGTTTCGAGGCCGCCGTGAGTTCCTTGCCGTCGAACCTGATCGAACCGGAGGTGACCCGGCCCGTGCCGGGCAGCAAGTCGATGATCGCGTGCGCGGTGGTCGACTTTCCCGAGCCCGATTCCCCGACGATGGCCACGGTCTGCCCCGGATACACCGACAGGCTCACGTCCCGGACCGCGGGCACCGGCTTGCCGTCGGCGGTGAAGCTCACGTTCAGATCGGTGATCTCCAGCAGCGGCCGGTCGGCCTCGCTCATCGCTTCCTCGCCTTCGGATCGAGGGCGTCGCGCACGGCGTCGCCCAGCATGATGAAGCTCAGCACGGTCAGCGCCAGCGCCGTCGCCGGATAGAACAGGATGGCGGAGGTGCGGATCTCCTTCTGACCCGTGGCGATGTCCGCGCCCCAGGACACCACGGTGCGCGGGAGACCGACGCCGAGATAGGACAGCGTCGCCTCGGTGACGATGAAGACGCCCAGCCACAGCGTGGTCACCACGATCAGCGGTCCCGCCGCGTTGGGCAACACGTGGCGCACAAGCGTCTGCGGTCGAGAGACGCCCAAAGCTTTCGCGGCCGTGACGTAATCACTGTTCTTCGCTTGGATCACCGCGCTACGGGCGATCCGCGCCGCCTGCGGCCAGGTGAACGAGGCGAGGATGACGATCACGGTCCAGATCGTCCTTGCGTCCAGCAGCTGCATGATCACGATGGCGGCCAGCATCAACGGAATCGCGTAGAAGACCTCCGCGACCCGCGAGACGATCGAGTCCAGCGGCCCGCCGTAGAAGCCCGCCAGCGCGCCGAGCGTTCCCCCGATCAGCACGAACAGCAGCGTCGCGCCGACTCCGGCGAGCACGGAAGCCCGCGCTCCGTAGACGGTGCGGGCGTAGATGTCGCACCCCTGCTTGTCGAAACCGAACGGGTGCCCCGCGCCGCGCGGGTCCATGCTGAAGTCGCCGTTGCAGTACCGCGGGTCCTGATCGGTGAACAGCCCCGGCCAGATCACCACGATCAGCACGAACACGATCAGCACCGCCGCGACGATGAAGATCGGGTTGCGCCGCAGCTGCCGCCACGCGTCGCGCCAGATGCTGGTCGGCGCGCCCGCATCCAGTACGGCGTCGGTGGCGAGCACCTCGACCTCGTCGGGCGGCGCGACGAAATGCTCCTGGCCGCGGCGCGGACTCGCGGCCTCGGTGCGGTCAGGCATAGCGGATCCTCGGGTCGAGTGCGGCGTAGAGCAGGTCCACGAGCAGATTGGTGAGCAGGAAGATGACGATCAGCACCGTGACGAAGGAGACGACGGTCGGCGGCTCCCCCCTGGTGATGGCCTGGTAGAGCGTGCCGCCCACGCCGGGAATGTTGAAGATGCCCTCGGTGACGATGGCGCCGCCCATCAGGGCGCCCAGATCCGCGCCGACGAACGTGACCACCGGAATCATCGAGTTGCGCAGGATGTGCACGGTCACCACGCGTGGCCTGCGCAGGCCTTTGGCGGTCGCGGTGCGCACGTAGTCGGCGGACATGTTCTCCGCCACCGAATTCCGGGTCAAGCGCAGGACGTAGGCGAACGACAGCGAGCCGAGCACGATCGCGGGCACCAGCAGTTCGCCGACGGTCGCCTTCCCGGAGACCGTCACGGGCGCGATGCCCCACTTCACGCCGAGCAGGAATTGGGCGAGGAAGCCCACCACGAAGACCGGGACCGCGATCACGACCAGGCTGATCACGAGCATCGCGGAGTCGAACAGCTTGCCTTTGCGCAGTCCGGCGATCAGGCCGAACAGCACGCCGAAGACCGACTCGATCAGCACCGCCATGAAGGCCAACTTGATCGTGATCGGGAACGCACGCGCGAGTTCGTCCCGCACCGGCCTGCCGGAGAAGGCCGTGCCGAAGTCCAGCGTGACGATGCCCTTCAGATACAACAGGTACTGCACGAGGAACGGCTCGTCGAGGTGGTAGCGCGCCCGCAGTTGCGCCTCCACCGCGGGCGTCATGGGTTTGTCACCCGCCAGCGCGTGGATCGGGTCGCCAGGGACGAGGAACACCAGTGCGTAGACGAGCAGGGTCGCACCGAGGAACACGGGGATCATCTGAAGCAGACGCCGCCCGACATACCAGGCCATTTCGCCTCCTGAACAGGACCGCCGAGCGTCACCCGGACGCCCGGCGGCCGGCGGCTACTTCTCGATGTTCTCGAAGTCGAACAGTCCGTTCCAGGCGAGTTCGGCCTTGCGCACCCGGTCGGAGCGGCCCGCGGCGGCCACGTAGTCGAACACCGGGACGTCGGCCAGGTCCTTGATCAGCAGAGACTGGGCCTGCGCGATGATCTTGTAGGACTCGTCCTGGCTCGGCGCGGCCAAGGCGGCATCGAGCAGGCGGTCGAATTCCGGGTTCTTGTAGTCGACGTTGTTGGTGTCGGAGTAGCTGTAGTACTGCGAAGTGAGGAACTGCAGCATGGTCGGGTAGTCACCCTGCCAGCCGTAGCGGAAGGCCTTGTTGATGGTGCGCGCGTTCACTTCGTCGCGGATGTTCTTGAACGTCGGGTACGGCACGCCGATGGCGTCGACGCCGAGGGTGTTCTTCACGCTGTTGGCCACCGCCTCCACCCAGGCCTGGTGGCCGCCGTCGGAGTTGTAGGCGATCTCGTAGCGGCCCGACCACGGCGAGATCGCGTCGGCCTGTGCCCAGACCTTCTTGGCCTCGTCGGGGTTGTACTTCAATACCTCCGAGCCGGGCAGGTTCGGGTCGAAGCCGGGCAGCGTGCTCGCGGTGAAGTCGCGCGCCGGGATCCGGGTGCCGTGGAAGATGTTCTGCGCGATCTGTTCCCGGTTGATCGACATCGAGATCGCCCGGCGCCGCAACAGCCCTTCCTGGCCGGCGAAGTGCGCGACGTTGGACTGGATGCCGATGTGCTGGTTCTGGGCGGTCGGCTTGGTGATCGCGCGGTCACCGAGATCCCGTTCGTAGGAGGTGAGCGCGCTGTCGGGCACGGTGTCGAGCGCGTCCAGATTGCCCGCTTGCAGATCCGCGTAGGCGGTGTCGAAGGACTGATACATCACGAACCGCAGCCCTTTGTTCTTGGCCGGGCGGCCGCCGGGGTAGTCCGGGTTGGGCGCCAGATCGATCTTGACGTTGTGCTCCCACGCCCCGGACCGGGCGAACTTGTAGGGGCCGTTGCCGATCGGGTTCTCTCCGAACGCTTTCATGTCCTTGAACGCGGCCTCCGGCAGCGGATAGAACGGCGCGTACCCGAGTTCGGTCTCGAAATCGATCGAGGGTGCCTTCAGCTCGATGGTGAAGGTGCGGTCGTCGATCACCTTCAAGCCCGACATCGTCTGTGCCGTAGGCTTTTCCGCGGACACCTCGTCGAAACCGACGATGGGACTGAACACATAGCTCTGTAACTGGGCGTTGGTGCCGAGCGCGCCGTAGTTCCACGCCTCGACGAACGACTTCGCCGTCACCGGGGTGCCGTCGGTGAACTTCCAGCCGGGTTTGATGGTCACCCGGTAGCTCTTCCGATCCGTGGTCTGGATCGACTCCGCCATCTCGTCGTGCGCCTTGCCGCTCCCGTCGTAGTACTTCAGGCCCGCGAACAGCCGGTCGACCACGCGGCCGCCCATATTCTCGTTGGTGTTGGTAGGCACCAGCGGATTCTGCGGCTCGCCACCGTTGACCGTGACGATGTCGGCATCGGCGCCGTCGCCCGAGGAACATGCGGACAGCCCGAGGCTCGTGGCCAGTACGACCGCCGCGGTCAGCGCCATCGCTCTGTGGAATTTCAACGCGTCCTCCCGGTGCGAGAAGGGGGTAGCCGATCGGCACCCGCAGGAGGCCCGTCAGCGCATGCCGACGCGATCCCCCTGTGTGGTTGGCAGAGTAACCACCGGCGCGGGCACTGTCACCTGATTGATCCGAGTTCGTTGTACTTGTTACCGATCCGGCAACATCGCCGAAACACCCCGAGTTTCGTGCGGAAACGGCCGCGCGGCCGGAGCATCGCGTTCGCAGCGGGAGGCAGGCGCGGCGGCGTGACGCGGGCGAAACCCGATCGACACACCGCACGCGGCATGGGTCACAGTTGATTACTGTCGAACTCGGCTGCGTCGAATCGTGCGCTCAGGCTACGTGGAAAGAAGAGACGAGATGACCGAAACCAGCGCCGAACACAGGGACTCGTATCCGCCGAACGCGGAGTTCGCCGCCCAGGCGAACGCCGACGCCGGACTCTACGAGCGGGCGGCGGCCGATCGCGACGCGTTCTGGGCCGAACAGGCCGGGCGGCTGCACTGGCACGAACCGTTCACCCAGGTGCTGGACTGGAGCGGGGCTCCGGTGGCGAAATGGTTCGTCGGCGGCAAGCTCAACGTCGCCTACAACTGCGTGGACCGCCACGTCCTGGACGGACACGGCGACCAGGTCGCCATCCACTGGGAAGGCGAACCCGGCGACTCGCGCGCCATCACCTACCGCGAACTGCTCGACGAGGTCTCCCGCGCCGCGAACTACCTCACCGAACTCGGCCTGGAGACCGGTGACCGGGTGGCCATCTACATGCCGATGGTGCCCGAGGCCATCGTCGCCATGCTGGCCTGCGCTCGCCTCGGGCTGACCCACTCCGTCGTCTTCGCCGGATTCTCCCCCACCGCGTTGCGCCAGCGCGTCGACGACGCCCGAGCCCGCCTGGTGATCACCACCGACGGGCAGTGGCGGCGCGGCAAAGCCGCCCCACTGAAGGAAGCAGTCGACGAGGCCCTCTACGCCCACGGCGACACCCCATCCAGCGTCGAGCATGTGCTGGTGGTGCGCCGCACCGGCATCGAAGTCCCCTGGACCGAAGGCCGCGACCTGTGGTGGCACGACACCGTCACCACCGCCGCACCCCACCACGAACCCCAACCCTTCGACGCCGAACACCCCCTGTTCATCCTCTACACCTCCGGCACCACCGGAAAACCCAAAGGCATCCTCCACACCACCGGCGGCTACCTCACCCAAACCGCCTACACCCACCACAACGTCTTCGACCACAAACCCGGACAAGACATCTACTGGTGCACCGCCGACATCGGCTGGGTCACCGGACACAGCTACATCGTCTACGGCCCCCTGGCCAACCGCACCACCCAAGTCGTCTACGAAGGCACACCCAACTTCCCCGACGAACACCGCCACTGGCAGATCATCGAAAAATACGGCGTCACCATCTACTACACCGCCCCCACCCTGGTGCGCACCTTCATGAAGTGGGGCAGGGAAATACCCGCCGCCCACGACCTGTCCAGCATCCGCGTGCTCGGCTCGGTCGGCGAACCGATCAACCCCGAAGCCTGGCGCTGGTACCGCGAGGTCATCGGCGGCAATCGCACCCCCATCGTCGACACCTGGTGGCAGACCGAGACCGGCGCCATCATGATCTCCCCGCTGCCCGGCGTCACCGCCGCCAAACCCGGCGCCGCCATGACCGCGCTGCCCGGCATCTCCGCTCGAGTCGTCGACGAAGAAGGCAAACCGGTCCAACACGGGGAAACCGAAGCCAACGGCTACCTCGTGCTCGATCAGCCGTGGCCGTCGATGCTGCGCGGCATCTGGGGCGACACCGAACGCTACAAAGCCACCTACTGGGAACGCTTCGCCGACCAAGGCTGGTACTTC
>NZ_JBIUCG010000002.1:0-160249 GCF_044548645.1 Nocardia sp. NPDC051929
CGACTGGCTCCACTTCTACAATCACCACCGAGCCCACTCCGCCATCGGCGGTCGCCCACCGGTCACCCGACTGACCAACCTCCCCGGACATCACAGCTAGCCCGACCAGCTCCAGATAGTGCTCGGCGAGTTCGCGGCGCGCCTTGCGTCGTAAACCCTTGGCCTCCAGCCCGAATTCGATGTTGGACCGGGCCGTCCGCCATGGCAGCAGCGCGTACTGCTGGAAGACGACGCCGCGATCCAGGCCGGGGCCGGTGATCGGCTTGCCGTCCAGCAGGATCTCACCGGAGCTGGGCTTGCTCAGCCCGCCCAGCAGGTCCAGCAGCGTGGACTTGCCCGAACCACTCGGGCCGACCAGCACCAGGAATTCGCCCTCGCGCAGCTCCAGCGAGATGTCGTCGAGCGCGGTGAATCGCTCGTGCGAGCCGCGCACCGCGAACTGCTTGCTCACTCCGGTGAGCGACAGTTTCGTCGCCGTCGTGGTCATTTCGCGGCCACCACCTCTCCGGTCGGCCCGGCCTCCGGCTTGTACTTGCCGTTGGCGTAGGGGTTGAACTTGTTGGTGAACAGATCCGCTGCCTTCAACTTGCCGTTCGGCAGTTCGCCGTTGCGCACCAGCCAGTCGATCCAGATCTGCAGTTCCTTGTCCGCGACCACCGCACCCGGCACCGGGATTCCGGAGCTGAGCCAGTACGGCACCAAGTTGGTGTTCTCGTTGCGGCCGCGCTTGTTGATGATCTGGGTGAACCGCTCGCGCACCTGCTCGCGGGGCGTCACCTGGAGCCAGCGGATAGCGCGTGCGGTGCCCTGCACGAAGTCCTCCACCGCTTCGGGATTCTTGGCGATGTAGTCGTTGCGGAAGACATAGGTGCCGTAGTCGAACGTGCCGAAGATGGCTTTGTCGGTGTAGAGCGGGTGGATGCCGCCGCGCTGGAGGGCGGTGTCCCGGAAGACGCTACCCAAGGCCGCGACGTCGACCTGTCCCTTGCGCAGCGCCTCCTCGGTGTTGGCCGGCGGCACGACGATCAGTTGCACCTGCTTGATCTCGTCTTCGGTCAGGCCTTGCTGATGCAGCCACTCCCTGGTGATGAATTCGTGGTGCGCGCCGAGGGTATTGACCGCGACCTTCTTGCCGATCAGATCGCGCGGCGAGTTGATGCCGGAATCGTCACGCACGTAGTAACCGGTGAACGACTGCTCGTCCGCGCCATAGGAACTGAGCACGGAGGTGACCTTCGCGCCGCCCGCGATCAGCTTGACCACCGCGCCGTTGAACGCGCTGCCGAACTCGACTTGGTTCGTCGCCGCGGCCTGGATATTGGCGGGGCCACTGGTGGTGTCGCCCTCCCAATGCAGGCTGACCTTGCTGAAATAGCCTAGGTCGTCGGCCAATTCGAAGGCGCTCACCTGCCCGGTGGAGCCTTGGTAGCGCAGCACGGTCTTGCCGTCCGCGGTCTTGGCGGGTGCGGACTCGCCGCAGCCGGTGAGCACGGACAGCCCGGTGAGCACCGCTACGGCGGCGGAGAGAGCGCGGGCGACGCGCCGGGACGAGGTGGGGAAAGGCATTGTTGTTCTTTCGAAGACGAGAAGACGCCGTGCGATTCGACGCTCGGCGTCCGGAGACACCACAGCGGGAGCGATGCGGCGGTGGACGACCGTGCGGGATCCGGTCGGAAACGAGGGCCGCGTTGCCTCAGCGGCAACAGATTCCGTGCGGAACGCGCATGAAGTCGACCGCGCGACGGCGGATCAGGGCGGTGGCTGTCGACACTTCGAAACTTTCGTGAGCTGTACTGGTGCCTGCGTGCGCCGATGTTGTTTCGGCACTTGCCTGGCAAACACTGTCCCGGTTCCCAAGCGTGGGAGCAACAGTTCGACGCCGACTGCGTATAACCCTGTTTTACGGCGGCCGATGGACTACGAAGGGGTCAGGCTGACGCGCGGTAACGCATCGCCCGGTTCCGGTCGTCCCGGCGGTCGTCGCTTGCGCTGCGGACGAGTCGCGTCGCGGTTTCCCGGTGCGGAGGTCTCGTATGACGCGCGGACCCCGGTGTGGAGCGGCTTCGGTCACAACACCCTGTCGTAAGGTGATCATCGTCTACGAAGCGATGTAAGCTGCACGAGGACATTTTCGTGTCCGTGAGATGTTGATCCGAACGGTGCGGATATCCGAGTTCCGCGGCGGCGACGAGAGGGAGGTGGGGTAGCGATGCGCAGCGAACCTCCCAGTCGAAGGCCGCGCGGCGCCGCCCCTTCGCATTCCTAGTCAGGTCGCGACGGCAGGGGCCGGCGCCCGCGGTGTGAATTTCGAGCTCTCCGTTCACTCACGCATGTGCTGAGGTCCTCTCATGTCGCAGACCGACATCATCGAAGTACGTCCGACGCTGTCCGAATCCCTCCAGGACATCGTCGAAACCCGCCGCGTGGACGCCGCGCTGGACTGGCTCGGCAACCACCCGCCGCACGTCATCGCCGATCAACTCGCCCGGATGGATGCCGTGCGGGCCGGGATGGCGTTCCGCCTGCTCGACAAAGACCTGGCGCTGGCCGTCTTCGAGGAACTCGAGCCGGTGGACCAGCAGCAGATCCTGCAGGGGCTGCGCGATCAGAGCTTCCGCGACCTGGTCGAGGGCATGGCGCCCGACGACCGCGCCCGAATGCTGCGCGAGGCGCCCGCCAAGGTCGCCAAGAAGGCGCTGGCCGGGCTGAGCCCGCGCGAGCGGCGGATGACCGCGAGCCTGCTCGGCTACCCGGAGGGGTCCGCGGGGCAGTACATGACGCCGGAGGTGGTGGCGCTGCCGCGTGACCTCACGGTGGCCGAAGCGCTCGGCATGGTGCGGGCCAAGGGCGGCAACGCCGAGACGGTGTACACGCTGCCCGTCGTCGACGCGGGCAGGCGGCTGACCGGCATCGTCGAGCTGCGCGAACTGGTGCTCAGCAAGCCGGAGACGATGGTGTCGGAGCTGGTCGTCACCGAACCCGCCTTCGCGCGCGCCACCGACGCCGCGGAGAAGGCGGCCCGCTTGATGCGCGAGACCAACGACATCAACCTGCCGGTGGTGGACAGCGAGGACCGGCTGGTCGGCCTGCTGACCATCGATGACGCGGTCGAGGTGATCGAGGCTGCCGACAGCGAGGACGTCGCGTTGCAGGCGGGATCCGCGCCGTGGGAAGGCCACTACATGGCCGCCGGGGTGTTCCAGCTGGCACGCTACCGCGCGCTGTGGCTGCTGCTGTTGCTGTTCGCGGCGACCCTCACGGTGAGCGTGACGGACTTCTTCGAGGGCACCTTGCAGCAGGCGGCGCATCTGGCGCTGTTCATCCCGCTGCTGATCGGCGCGGGCGGCAACGCGGGCGCGCAGGCCGCCACCGCCTGCGTGCGCGCGGTGGCGGTCGGCGAGGTCCGGGTGTCGGATCTGTTCCGGGTGATCTGGCGGGAATGCCGTGTAGGTCTGGTGCTGGGATCACTGCTGGCGTCCGTCGGCCTGGCCATCGGGGCCTTGTTCGTCGGTCCGCGCATCGCACTGGTCGTCGGGATCACACTGGTCCTGATCTGCGGCTGGGCCGCCACCATCGGCGGCACCATGCCCCTGCTGGCCAAGAAACTGCGCATCGACCCCGCGGTCGTCTCCGCCCCGATGGTCACCACCCTGGTCGACGCCACCGGTCTGATCATCTACTTCACCACGGCCAAACTGGTCCTCGGTATCTGAGGGCGCGGTGTGCTCGACGATCGCCCTACGGAAAGAGCGTGAGTACTTGGCGCACAACATCTTCGAGGGCCGCGTCAGCCTTGCCGGTGAGCGAGATGGCGGGTAGGCGCGGCCCGAGCGAACCGCGGTTCTCCGATGCGAGCGGCGGTCCGACCGCGACGTTGTAGAACCGCAATTCGTCGGCGGCATCTCGGTAGACGGTGCGGTCGCCGACGGTGAAAGCCGGACTGCCCGCGGTGGCCAGCGACTCCGCGCTGTATTCGTACGCGAGGCGAATCTCGTCGCCGTGATACGAGAACGTACAGCTGGAGACCCGCTGTTGCGCGGGGTCCGCCGTGACGCCGAGCCGCGGCAGCACCGCGCAGGGGTCGGCGCCGGTCAGCACGGTGGTGATCGTTTCCGCCGCGCTGGCCTGACGTGGCTCCCGCTTCCATTCGGATACCGCCGTGGTGATCAGTGACTTGGCGATCGGGCACGGCTCGACCCCCAAGGGCGTGTCCACCCACAGGCCGATCGCGGCGAAGGAGGGGAAGCGTGCGGTGGCCGAACAGGAGCGCTGGACGAGTTGCCCGGCCTGTTCGGCGCTCAGTGTGTCCTTGTCCGCCAGCAAGGTGATGGTCACGTCGCCGAGTCGCTCGGTGGTACCCCGATCGTTCTTCACTTCCGGCGCCGGTCCCCCCATGGCCCAGCGGACGGATTTTCCCTTGTAGCGTTCCGAGCTGTCGAGTTCGGCCCTGCACGAGTTCAGCCCGTCGGTGCCGACGGTGCGCAATTGCCCGACTTCGGCCAGTTCGGCTCGAGGCAGCAACGCGCAGGTGTCCATCGCGCGCATGCGGCGCAGCACTTCCAGACGCTGGTCGTCGGTCTGCGGCACGGTCGACCAGAAGGATCCGTCACCGGTCTGCGGAGTCGCCGCCGGACCGTCGTCCTGACACGCGGCAGCGGTCAACAGCACCGCCGCGATCAGAGCCAGTCGTCGGTACATCGAGAACCCCCCTCTTCGGATCGAAATACAGTTGTGGCGCGGAGTCTTCGCCGCCGGGTCGGCGATCGGAGACAAGGCGAGGGCCCGGCATCGCTGCCGGGCCCCGTTGTCCCACACCATAACTGATGGTTCAGAACTCCCAGTCTTCGTCCTCGGTGTTGACGGCCTTGCCGATGACGTAACTCGAGCCGGAGCCGGAGAAGAAGTCGTGGTTCTCGTCGGCGTTGGGCGACAGCGCCGAGAGGATGGCCGGGTTCACCTCGGTTTCGTCCTTGGGGAACAGGCCCTCGTAGCCGAGGTTCATCAGCGCCTTGTTGGCGTTGTAGCGCAGGAACTTCTTCACATCCTCGGTGAGGCCGACCTCGTCGTAGAGATCCTGGGTGTAGTCGACCTCGTTGTCGTAGAGCTCGAACAGCAGCTCGAAGGTGTAGTTCTTGAGCTCGTCGCGCTCGGCCTGGGTGACCTGCTCCAGGCCCTTCTGGTACTTGTAGCCGATGTAGTAACCGTGGACCGCTTCGTCCCGGATGATCAGCCGGATCATGTCGGCGGTGTTGGTGAGCTTGGCCCGCGACGACCAGTGCATGGGCAGGTAGAAGCCGGAGTAGAACAGGAAGCTCTCCAGCAGCGTGGAGGCGACCTTGCGCTTGAGCGGATCGTCGCCCCGGTAGTACTCCAGCACGATCTCGGCCTTGCGCTGGAGGTTGCGGTTCTCCTCCGACCAGCGGAACGCCTCGTCGATCTCGCGCGTGGAGCACAGCGTGGAGAAGATCGAGCTGTAGCTCTTGGCGTGCACCGACTCCATGAACGCGATGTTGGTGAGCACCGCCTCTTCGTGCGGGGTGAGCGCGTCCGGGATCAGGCTCACCGCGCCGACCGTGCCCTGGATGGTGTCCAGCAAGGTCAGGCCGGTGAAGACCCGCATGGTCAGTTGCTTCTCGTCGGCGGTCAGGGTGTTCCACGACGGAATGTCGTTGGAGACCGGGACCTTCTCCGGCAGCCAGAAGTTGCCGGTCAGCCGGTCCCAGACCTCGGCGTCCTTTTCGTCGGGCACCCGATTCCAGTTGATGGCCGACACCCGATCGATCAGTTTCATCCTGCCTCCACGCCTTTCCCGAGCACCTGTCGTCACGGAATGTCTACCCTCGGGACACTACTCCTTGTGGCCGACATGTCCGCTCAGCACAACACCTTGTGTCGCCGCGGCAGGCGTCTACGTCGGGAAGAACGCTGTGACGCGCCGCGCGCGGCCCCCTATTGTGCGGCAAGCGGTGAGCCGCCGTGGCTCGGCCCCTGGCCCGTGGCGGTCGGGCACGGGGGCCGCCGGTCACCGCGGCGGGCGACCGCCGGGTGCGCTGCGCGGCTCAGCGCCTGCTGGCCCTGCGATAGCCGATGCTCGCGGGCACCGCGAACACGACGATCGCGCCGAGCGACCACACGGCGGTCAGGGTGAGCGGGCGGGCGAGCGGTCCCCCGTAGGCGAGCGCGCGCATGGCGTCGACTCCCACCGACATGGGCTGGTTGTGCACCACCGGCTGGATCCATTTCGGGAACGCGACCAGCGGCACGAAGCCGGTGCTGAAGAACATCATCAGTGAGGTGAGGATCGTGATGCTCTCCACCAGAGTCGATTTCGCGGTGAACACGGCGACCGAGGTGACGATGGTGGCGAATGCCACGCCGAAGAACGTCGGGAGGACCAGGAAGACGATCGTCGCCGCGACACCCTCGTGGAAGCGGAACCCGAGCACGAAGCCCACCAGCACGACGGAGACGGTGCACGCGAAGATGCGGCAGCCCTCGGCGAGCACCCGCGAGGCGAGTCCGGAGGCACGGTGGACGGGCAGCACCCAGAAGCGGGCCAGCAGGCCCGCGTCACGTTCGCGGCCGAGCAGGACACCTCCAGCGACCGCACCGGAGAGCGCGCCGACCAGAGCGACCAAGGGCACCGAGCCGTACAGCGCGCTCTCGCCGGTGAACTTCCGGATCTGCCCGCCGATGACGGTGTTCAGCATGATCAGCAGTAGGCACGGGATGATCAGCGTCTCCAACAGCGTGACCGGGTTGCGCGCCCAGCGCAGCAGCAGTCGATGGGTCTGGATCAGCGTGTGCCGCACCAGTGCCGACCCCGATATCTCCGAGCCGGTGAGCAACTCGTCCGAGTGTTCGGTCAACAGTGCCATCACGCCCTCCTCGAGCTCAGTCGCATCGACAGCAGGACGGAGGTGGCCAGATAGCCCAGCGCCCAGACCAACGGCGGACCCATCAGCGACCAGGTCACCTCACCCGCGTTCGGTCCCTTGTCCCCGGCCAACGCCCGCAAGGCGATGGCCCACTGCGACACCGGCTGATTGCGCACGAACGGCTGCACCCATTCCGGGAACTGATCGGCAGGCGCGATGCCGGTGGACAGCATGCCCAGGATCAGCGGCGGCAACACCAGCGCCTGTGCCGTCGCCTCCGGGTTGTGCGACAAGGTGCCGATCACATCCCCGCCCCAGATCAGCGCGATCCCGACGAGCACCGAGAACAACACGAAGCCGACTGTGTGGGCGGGGCTGAGGTAGAAGCGGAACCCGATGACGTATCCGCAGATCAATCCGCTGATCAAGGCGATGATCAGGCGGAAGACGCTGCCGGCCAGGCGCGCGGTGACCGGGACCAGCGGGCCGATCGGCATCGAGCCGAAACGCCGGTTCAGCCCGGCCACCGAATCGGTGGCGGCGCGGAAGGCCGCCGAGACCGCGGTGAACGCGGCGGCCTGCAGGATGACCAGCGGCATCATGTACTGCGCGTAGCTGCTGAATCCCGTGCCGATGACGGTCATGATGGTCTTCAGCGGGATGAAGAAGCTGGCGGTGAACGTCACGGGCGCGAGCACCGAGGTGAGCACCTCGCCGGTTCGCATCGACGGTGCGATCAACCGGGTGGTCAGCACCCACCACTGCTGCGGCCGCAGCGGCGTCGCACGGGTCTGGCTGAGCCAGGTCGCCGCCGCCGTCACGACGCGGCCTCCCGCCGTGCGATCTCTTCCGTCGTCGCCAGATGCCCGGTCAGCTGGAGGAATACGTCGTCGAGCGAGGGCCGACGCAGTGCGACGTCCACGAGATCGAAGCCCGCGCTGTCCAGCCTGCGCAGCGCCTCCAGCAGTGTCTTCGCCCCGTCCGGGGCCGGTATGGCGATCCGATCGGAATCGGGACCGAGCGCGTCCCGATTCTCCTGCGGCAACAGGTGGCCCAGCGCGGCGGCGATAGCGGGCAGGTCCCGCAGATTCAGTGGCACCACCTCGCAGTAGCTGCCGCCGGTGCGCGCCTTCAGCTCGTCGGCGGTGCCCTGGGCGATCACCACGCCGTGATCGATGACGATGATCCGGTCGCTGAGCGCGTCGGCCTCCTCCAGGTACTGGGTGGTGAGCAGGGTGGTGATGCCCGCCTTCTTGAAGCCGGCGACCAGATCCCACACCCCCTGCCTGCTGCGCGGATCCAGGCCGGTGGTCGGCTCGTCCAGGAACACCACGTCGGGCCGCACGACCAGACCGCAGGCGATGTCGATGCGCCTGCGCATGCCGCCGGAGTAGGTGCCGACCCGGCGGCCCGCCGCGCGTTCGAGGTCGAACTCGGCGAGCAGTTCGTCCGCGCGGGCGCGGGCGGTCCGCTTGCGCAGGCCCATCAGCCTGCCGAACATCACCAGGTTCTCGTAGCCGCTGAGCATGTCGTCCAGCGCGGCGTACTGGCCGGTCAGCATGATGCTGCGGCGGACAGCCGCGGGATCGGCCAGCACGTCGTACCCGGCGACCGTCGCCCGGCCGCGATCCGGCCGGACCAGTGTGGACAGCACGTTCACCATGGTGGTCTTGCCCGCGCCGTTCGGTCCCAGAATGCCGAGCACCTCGCCCGGCTCGGCCGCGAAGTCGACTCCGCGCAATGCCTTGACCGCGCCGAAGGATTTCTCGATCCCTTCGACTACGACTCCTTGGTCGGAATTCATCCTCGGCCTCCCAGATGTGCATCGAGCACGCGCGCGACGACCGGCAGCACGTGCGGCGCGGTCAGTTCGTCGTGGGTCGCCTCGATGTCGTGGTTGATGATCTCGCCGGTCACGTACGGCCCCCAGCCGTCCGGACCGAAGATGTCGGAGGTGTCGACGATCGCGCTGAAGTACACGATGTCGCCGTCGAACACCGGGCGGCGGTAACCGGTTCTGGTCCGCGCGGCGGCGTTGTAGGACGCGGCCATGCGCTCCAGCGTCGCGGCGTCGATCAGCGACACGCCGAGCCGTTCGCGGATCAGATCGGCCGCCTGCTGCGCGGTCGCGTCCGCGGGGACGTCGTGGATGCCGAACACCGCGCCGAAGGTGTTCACGAACGAGCCCGCGGTGAGCCGTTCGATACTGTCGCCGTCGATGTCGGCGGTGTCGGCGTCCAGCAGCGCGACCACGCCCACCTCGGCGCCTTCGGCCTTCAGCTTCGCCGCCGCCGCGTGGGCGATGAGACCGCCGAACGACCAGCCGAGCAGGTGGTACGGCCCCTCGGGTTGCAGGGTCCGGATCTCCCGCACGTACCGCTCGGCGAACTCGTCGATGGAGCGCGCGGGCGGTTCGTGGCCGCCGAGGTCGGGCGCTTGCAGCCCGTAGATCGGGCGGCCGGGTGCGAGCGCGTCGGCGAATCCCAGGTAGGTCCACGACATCCCGGACGACGGGTGGATGCAGAACAGCGCGGGTTGCTCGCCCCCGAGCCGGATCGGCAGCACCACGTCCAGCCCGAGGCCGCCCGCCGCGGGCACGGCCGGAGACGCCGTGGCCGCCGCTTCTTCCTCGGCGGCGGTCCGCGCCGCCGGGGTATGGGCGAACCGGGCCGCGGCGCTCAGGGCGTCGATCCACAGATCGGCCAGTTCGGCGACCTCGTCCTGGTCGAGCAGCGTGGACGGGAAGCCGAAGCTCGCCCGCAACCGGTCGCCGATCACGACCGCGTTCACGTCGATCGCCGATTGCAGCGGCACGCCGGGGTCTTCGGCGACGTGCACGTCGCCCAGTTCGTCGGTCGGCAGCCAGCCCAGGCCCTCGAGTCCGGCCGGGATGTCCCCGGTGGAGTAGCGGCCCAGGTAGTTGAAGCCGACCCGGCCCGGCAGCCGCCGCGGCAACTGGCGCGCGGTCTCGGCGTTGAGATAGCGCAGCAGGCCGAAGCCGATGCCTTTGTCGGGCACCGCGAGCAACTGGTGCTTCACGGCGCGGATCGCGGCGCCCAACGCGGGTCCACCGGCCAGCGCGTCGTCGATGTCGATCTGTGCCAGATCGAGGCGCACCGGGTAGATGCTGGTGAACCAGCCGACGGTGCGGGACAGATCGGCGCCGGGCACCACTTCTTCCTGACGGCCGTGACCTTCCAGGCGCAGCAGCGCCGACGGGTCACCGGCGCGCCAGCGCACCAGGGCCAGCGCCAAGGTGGCCAGCAGCGTGTCGTTGACGCTGCCCTGGAACAAGCCGGGCAGGGTGGTGAGCAGCGCGGTGGTGACCTCGGCGGACACCTCTCGCTCGACCATGCGCAGCGTGCCGGTCCGGTCGACGGCGGGATCGAGTTCCCGGCCCCCGATCAGCGGGTCGGGTCCGGCGAGCACGTCGTGCCAGTACGCCAATTCGGCGACCCGCTGTTCGGAGTGCGCCTCCTCGGTCAGCGCGTGGGCCCACCGGCGCATCGAGGTTCCGGTCTCCGCCAGCACCGGGGTGGCGCCCGCCGACACCTGGGCCCACGCGGCCACCAGGTCCGGGATCAGGATGCGCCAGGACACCCCGTCGATCACCAAGTGGTGCGCCAGCACGATCAACCGGCCCGATCGGGTGCGCGAGCCCGCGTCGCCGACCGGGTCGAGCCAGATGAATTGCAGCACCGTGCCGTTGGCCGGGTCGAGCCGGTCGGCGGCGGCGTCCAGCTCCGTCATGGCGAACTCGTGCAGTTCGATCGGGTCGACGGCGGTGAACTCGACGCGGTGCACCAGCGCGTCCACGTCGACCGATCCGGTGGAGCCGACCAGTATGCGCGGGCCGTCCGCGCCGTCGGTCACCAGCCGGGCGCGCAGCATGTCGTGCCGGTCCACCGCGGCGGCGAGCACGGTGACGATCTGGGACCGCTCGATGCCGACCGGTAGCTCCAGGACCGCCGTCTGGGCGAAGCGGTCGTGGTTTCCGCCGCGCTCCAGCATGTAGTGCGCGATCGGCGTGAGCGGCAGTTCGCCGACGCCGCCGCCGGGCAGCTCGTCCAACGTCACCGCGGCGCCCGCCGCGTCGACGGCCGCGGCCAGCGCCGCCACCGTGCGGTGCTCGAACACCTGCAGCGGGGTGCAGGTGATGCCCTGCTGCTTGGCGCGCGACACCAGCTGGATCGCCAGGATGCTGTCGCCGCCCAGCGCGAAGAAAGAGTCGTCGGCGCCCACCCGCGCCACCCCTAGCAACTCGCCGAAGATCGCGGCCAGCTGCTGTTCGGTCGGCGTTTCGGGCGCGCGGTACTCGGTGCGGTCGGCGCGGAACTCCGGCGCGGGCAGCGCCTTGCGGTCCAGCTTGCCGACCGCGTTGAGCGGGATCTCGTCCAGCACGACGAACGCCGAGGGCACCATATAGCCGGGCAGGATGTCGGCGGCGAAGGCGCGCACCTTCGCCACGTCCAGCTCGGAGCCGGGCGTGCGGACCAGGTAGGCGGCCAGCGCGGTGGCCCCGGTGGGGCCGGGTACGCCGAGCGTCACCGCGAAGTCCACGCCGTCGGCGCGGCCGAGCACCGCGTCGATCTCGCCCAGCTCGATCCGCTGTCCGCGCACTTTGACCTGGAAGTCGGTGCGGCCCAGGTACTCCAGTTCGGGTCCGGAGTCGCCGCGGATCCAGCGCACCAGATCGCCGGTGCGATACATCCGTTCACCCGCCGTGCCGAAGGGACCGGCGACGAAGCGGGCAGCGGTCAGACTCGGCCGCGCGTGGTACCCGCGCGCCAGCGACGGCCCGGCGAGATACAGCTCGCCCGCCACGCCGAACGGGACCGGGCGCAACCGGTCGTCGAGGACCAGCACCTGCGCGCCCTGCACCGGCGTGCCGATGGTTACCGGGGCGCCCACCGCCAGCGGCGCGGAACCTGTTGCCCAGATGGTCGATTCGGTGGGTCCGTACAGGTTGACCATGGTGCGTCCGGTGGCCCAGCGCTCGACCAGTTCCGCGCCGACCGCCTCGCCTGCCACCGCGAGCACCCGGACGCTGGTCACCTCCGCGGGGTCGAGGGTCGCCAGCGCGGATGGCGTGATCACCATGTGGCTGACCTGTTCGGTGTCGATCAGCTCCGCCAGCGCGCCGCCGCCGAACACCTCCGGCGGTGCCACGACCGACGCGCCGCCGGAACCGAACGCCATGATCGCCTCGAACACCGACGCGTCGAAGCTCGGTGACGCCACCTGCAGCACCCGGGATCGCTCGTCCAGGCCGAGTGAATCCCGTTGCGCCGCAACTAGATCGGCGATACCGCGATGGGATACCGAGACGCCCTTCGGTGTGCCGGTTGAGCCGGAGGTGTAGATCATCCACGCCGCGTTGTCCGGCCGGATGGGGCCCGGCAGCTCACGCTCGCCCAGCGGCCGGCTGCTCGCGGCGCTCCACCGCTCGACGAGCGCGAGGTCGTCGAGCACCAGCCAGTTCGTGCTGTCGGGCAGCATTGGCCGGAACGCGGCGAGGGTCAGACCGAGCGTCGCACCGGAGTCGGTGAGCATGTGATCGATGCGCTCGACCGGGTGCTTCGGATCGACCGGAAGGAACGCCGCGC
Source organism: Nocardia sp. NPDC051929 (assembly GCF_044548645.1). NCBI lineage: Bacteria > Bacillati > Actinomycetota > Actinomycetes > Mycobacteriales > Nocardiaceae > Nocardia > Nocardia sp. NPDC051929. The sequence continues at coordinate 12,485 of NZ_JBIUCG010000002.1, forward strand.
CCGCTTTCGCCGCGGCCCACATGCCGATGAGCAGTTCCGGCGAACGCGGCAGCCCCAGCGCGACCACGGTTTCCGGGCCGCCGCCCGACTCGAGCAACACTCGGGCCAGGCGATCGGCGTGCGCGTCGATCTCGGCATAGGTGGTGGTCTGCCCGTCGGACACCAAGGCGATGCGGTCCGGGTACCGCCGCACGGTGTCGGCCAGCAGGTCCGGCAGGATCGTGGTCGCCGCCGCGGCGGGGCCACGCACGGGTACCAACGTCGCCCGTTCGGTGTCGTCGAGAATGTCGATATCGGCGATGCGTACCTCGGGCCGCGCCAGCACCGCCGCGAGCACGCGCCGCCACCGGGAGGCGAACGCGGCCACCGTCGCCTCGTCGAACAGATCCGTGGCGTAGGTCAGCACGGCCTCGATGCCCGCCGGACCGCCGGCGGCGAAGCGCTCGCGCAGATCCAAGGTCAGGTCGAACTGGGAGGCGTCGCGCTCGAAGTCCTCCACCTCGAACCGCAGGCCGGGCAGTTCCAGCACGGGTTCGACGAAGTTCTGCAGCGACAGCGAGACCTGGAACAGCGGGTGGTGCGCGGTCGAACGAGCCGGATCCAGCACCTGGACCAGCCGCTCGAACGGCACGTCCGCGTTGGCGAAGGCGTCCAGGTCCGTGGACCGGACGGTGTCCAGGAACGCGGCGAAGCCCGCGCCCGGATCGACCGGGGTGCGCAGTGCCAGGGTGTTGACGAACATGCCGACGAGCTGGTCAAGCGCTTCCTCGCCGCGTCCGGCGACCGGGGTGCCGATCAGCACGTCGTCGGTGGTGGCGAGGCGCGCGAGCAGCACCGCGAGCGCCGCGTGCACGACCATGAACGGGCTGACATGGTGCGCGGTGGCGAAATCCACCAGCGCTCGGTGCGTCTCGGCGTCGACGGTGAAGCCGAAGTCGGCGCTGTGCATGGTCTGCACCGCGGGGCGTGGCCGATCGGAGGGCAGTTCCAGCACGTCGGGCGCGCCGGCCAGGGTCGCGCGCCAGAACTCGATCTGCCGTGCCGCCAAAGAGTCCGGATTCGCCTCGTCGCCGAGCACCTCGCGATGCCACAGCGCGAAATCGGCGTACTGCACCGGCAGCGGGACACGGACGGCGTGCCCGCCCGCGGACCGTTCGGAGTAGGCGGCGACCAGGTCGGCGGCCAGCGGCGCCATCGACGCGCCGTCGGCGCTGATGTGGTGCACTACCAGCACGACGACGTGCACCGGCGGCGTGGCGGCGGCGACCTCGGCGGAACTCGCGGTGTAACTCGATGAGACCGGTGCGGTCGCGCTCACGGGCCCGGACGAGATCGGCGCTTCGCCGGTGGAAGGGGCCGACGACACCGGTCCCGCACTCGCGGAGGGCTCGACGTCGCCGTGGATCCGGAACAGGCCGACCCGCAGCGGCGGCTGGGTGGCGAGATCGAAGCCTGTTCCCGCCAATTCGGTGATCCGTTCCCGCAGTTCCGCGCCGTCCTCGGTGTCGCTCACCGGCATCGCGGGCACGGCCACGTCGGCGTCGACCACTACTTGACGCGGCCCTTCCGCGTCGGCGGGGTAGAGCGTGCGCAGGCTCTCGTGCCGGTCCACCACGTCGACGAGCGCCGCGCGCAGCGCCTGGACGTCCAGCTCTCCGGTGAGCCGCAGTGCCACCGCGATGTTGTAGGCGGCGGAAGCCGGATCCATCCGGTTGAGCACCCACATGCGCTGTTGCGCGGGAGACAGCGGAACCCGGTCCGGCCGGATGCGGGGCGCGAGGCCGAACCCGCCCGGCGCGGCGCCGGTGGCGGGCACCACCCGGGCCGACAGCTGGGCCACGGTCGGCGCGTCGAACAGATCACGCAGCGCGATCCGCGAGCCGAGCGCCGCGTTCACTCGCGCCACCACCTTGGTCGCGCTCAGCGAGTTGCCGCCGAGTTCGAAGAACGACTGGTCGACGCCGACGCGGTCCCGTTCGAGCACCTCGCCGAACACGGCGGCCACCGCCTCCTCGACGGGCCCGCGGGGCGCGAGGTAGGGCCGGTGGCTGTCGGAGAAGTCCGGCACCGGAAGGGCTTTGCGATCCAGCTTGCCGACCGGGGTGAGCGGGATAGTCTCCAGCACGACGAGGTAACCGGGCACCATGTAGCCGGGCAGTTCGGCGGCCACCTGCGCGCGCAGCCGCTCGACGTCGAGCCGCGCGCCTTCGACGGGCAGCACGTAGGAGACCAGCACGGTCGTCCCGGCGGGGCCGGTGCGCCCGATGGTCACCGCGTATTCGACCTCGTCGTCGCGGGAGAGCACCGCGTCGATCTCGCCCAGCTCGATCCGCAGGCCGCGGATCTTCACCTGGAAATCGCTGCGGCCCAGGTACTCCAGCTCGGGACCGGCGCCGTTGTCGACCCAGCGCACCATGTCGCCGGTGCGGTACATCCGCTCGCCGGGTTCGCCGAAGGGGTCGGCGACGAACCTGCTCGCGGTCATCTCGAACCGGTTGAAATAGCCGCGCGCGAGCGCGGGACCCGCGAGGTACAGCTCACCGGGCACTCCCATCGGCACGGGACGCAGCCAGGCGTCCAGCACCACGGTGTCCGCGCCGCGGATGGGGCCGCCGATCGTGATCGGCTCGCCGCTGACGAGTTCGCCCGGCCCGGTCGCCCAGATGCTGAACTCGGTGGGGCCGTACAGGTTCACCATCCGCCTGCCCGGCGCCCACCGCTCGATCAGCTCCGGCGTCGCCGCTTCGCCCGCGACCGCGAGGACGCGCAAGTGTTCCAGCCCGGCGGGTTCCATGGTGGCCAGCGCCGACGGCGTGATCACGGCGTGGGTGACGCGCTGGGTGCGCAGCAGCGTCTCCAATTCCGTCCCGCCGTAGACATCCGGCGGCGACACCACTAGCCTGCCACCCGCGCCGTGCGCGATGAGCAGTTCGAACACCGAGGCGTCGAAACTCGGCGAGGCCACTTGCAGCGCGCTGGTGGTGTGGTCGAGCGCGAGCGTCTCCCGTTGCGCGGTCACCAGATTCGCGATGCCGCGGTGGCTGAGCAGCACGGCCTTGGGCTTGCCGGTGGAGCCGGAGGTGTAGATCAGGTACGCCGTCTGATCGAGGTCGATCGGCCCGCCGCGCTCCTCGTCGGTGATCGGCGCTTCGGACACCGTCATCACCCGGCGGATGGTGTTCAGGTCGTCGAGCAGCAGCCAGTCGATCGTGCCGGGAAGCGTCTCGCCGGTCGCGGTGACCGTCACGCCGATCGGGGCCTTGGAGTCGGTGAGCATGTGCTCGATGCGTTCCACCGGGTAGTTCGGGTCCAGCGGAGCGAACGCCGCGCCGGTCTTGGCCAGCGCCCACACGGCGACCACCGACTCCAGCGAACGGGTGAGCGCCAGCACGACGAACACCTCCCGCCCGACGCCGCGGCGCAGCAGTACCCGGGCGAAGCGGTTGGACCAGGCGTCGAGTTCGGCGTAGGACATGGTGAGTTCGCCCGCGGTGATCGCGATCGCGTCCGGATCGATGCGCGCGCCCGCGGTGAGCAGCTCGGGCAGCGTGGCAGGCGGCACGGACTCCGGGCCGCGTACCGGCGCCAGCGCGGCGCGCTCGGCGTCGTCGCAGTATTGCAACTGGGAGACCAGCGCGTGCGGGTTGTCCGCGAGTTGGGTCAGCAGCCGGACGAAGCGATCCAGCAGTGGCCGGGCCTCCTCCGCCGGAAGCTGGTCGGCCATGTACTTCAGCGTGATCCGCAGCGTGTCCCGGCCGTCGTCGCCGCGCAGCGGGATCACCATGAGGTTGAGCGGGTACGGCGTCGCGTCGGTGCCCTCCACGTCGAGCACCCGCATGCCCGCGATGTCCAGCGCCTGCGACAGCGCTTCGCGGTCGATGGGATAGGACTCGAATACGGTCAGCGTGTCGAACAATTCGGCGAGGCCGACCGCCTGGTGGATGGCGGCCAATCCGACGTGCTGATGGTCCATCAGCCGCGCCTGCTCGGCCTGCACGCGCGCGAGCAGGTCGGCGACCTTTTCCGCCGGATCCAGCCGCACCCGCACCGGCAGCGTGTTGATGAACAGGCCGACCATCTCCTCGACCCCGGCCAGCTCCGGCGGCCGTCCCGAGACCGTGCCGCCGAACACCACGTCGGTGCGTCCGGTGAGCATGGCCAGCAGCATCGCCCACGCGGCCTGCACCAGGGTGTTCACCGTCGCGCCCGCTTCCCGGCCCGCGGCCTCCAGCCCGGCGACGGTGTCGCGGGTCAGGTCGACGGAGGTCATGCCGGTTTCGGTCGATTCGATCCCGGCGAGGGTGGGCACCGCGCGGGTCGGGGTGTCGATACCGGCCAGCGACTCGGTCCATGCGGCGAGGGATTCCGCGTCGTCGTTGGTCTCCAGCCAGGTAAGGAACTCACGATAGGAATGCGCGGGCGGCAGGGCCGCGGCGTCACCGTCGGTGACGTAAAGGGTGAGCAGTTCGCGTACCAGCAGCGGGGTCGACCAGCCGTCCAGCACCAGGTGGTGGTTGGTCAGCACGAAACGGTAGGTGTCCGGGGCGATCCGGATGAGCGTGCAGCGCAGCAGCGGGGGCCGGGTGAGCTCGAACCGGGTGCGGGCGTCCACCGCGATCAACCGGTCGACTTCCCCGGCGCGCTCGGCCTCGTCGGCGATGCCGGTGAGATCCGCTTCCCGCCAGTCGATCTCGGCGTCGGCCAGGACGAGCTGGCGCGGACCGTCCTCGGTCTCGACGAAGGCGACGCGCAGGTTCTCGTGGCGGGTCACCAAAGCCTGTGCGGCACGACGCAACCGGGCCGCGTCGACGGTGCCTGCCAAGGTGAGCAGCGACTGCACCGTGTAGCCGTCGGCGGTGTCGGAATCGTAGAGCGCGTGGAAGAGCAGGCCGTACTGCAGTGGCGAGAGCGGCCACACGTCGGCGAGGTTCGGGTAGGCGCGCTCCCAGTCGTCGATCTGCGCCTGTGTGACGGTGACCAGATCGAAGTCCGACGGTGTGCGTCCGCCCGCGCTCGCGGACGCGACGTGCCGAGCCAGCGCGCCGAGCGCCTGCTCCCACAGCGCGGCGAGTTCGCCGAGATCAGCCTCCTCGAAAAGCCGTCCCGCGTAGGCCCAGGTCACCTCGAGTCCGGCATCGGTGAGCACGGCGTTGATGTCGACCGCGGCGGCCAGCGGCGCGCGGTCGTCCTGGGTCGCGGCGAACCGGCGCGGCAGCCACGGTTCCGCTTCGCCGCCGGTGGACGCCCGCCCGAGGTAGTTGAAGCTGATCTGCGGGGTGGGCGCGTCCGCGAGCGCCGCCGCGGTGCTCGGGACCAGGTAGCGGAGCATCCCGAATCCGATGCCTTTGTCCGGCAGCGCGCGCAGCTGTTCCTTGGTCGCCTTGATCGCGGCGCCTGCCGCGGCCCCGCCCGCGAACGCGTCCGCCACGTCGATGCCGGTCAGATCGACCGCGACGGGGTAGACGCTGGTGAACCAGCCCACCGTGCGCGCCACGTCGGCGCCCGGCAGGACGGTTTCCGCGCGGCCGTGGCCCTCCAGCGTGAACAGCGTGGAGCTGCGCTCGCGCCACCGTGCCACCGCCAGCGCGAGGGCTGCCAGCAGCACGTCGTCGGCCCCGCAGTGGAAACGATCCGGCGCGGTGGTGAGCACGGACTGCGCGATGTCCGGCGGTACGACGGTCGCCAGGTGCGCCATGGAGCCCACCACATCGACGGCCGGGTCCATCGGCGCCGAGCCGAGCGCGGGGTCGGGTGTCGCCAGGACGCGTTGCCACAACGGCAGTTCGCCGGTGCGCGAGGCCGCGTGCTCGCGCTGGCCGTGCGCCCAGCGCCGGAACGAGGTGCCGACCGGAGCGAGCTCGGCGCCCAGCGCGGCGGTGGCGAGGTCCGGCAGCAGGATCCGCCAGGAAACGCCGTCGGTGACGAGGTGGTGCAGCACAAGCCACAGCAGCGGCGCGGCGTCGGCACGCTCGATCCACACGAATCGCGCGACCACGCCGGCCTCCGGGTCGAGCAGGTCGGCGGCGCGCTGCAACGCACGCTCGCAGGTCGCGTCGAGATCAGCGTCCGCGGGCACGACTTCCAGCAGGGCGCCCGCGTTCACCGCACCGGGCTCGGCGACCACCCAGTTCCAGCCGTCGCCGGTGCGGCGCAGCGTCGAACGCAGCAGGTCGTGCCGGTCGAACAGCGCTGCGAGCGCGGCGACGAGATCCGTGCGTTCCATGCCCGACGGCAACTCGATCAGCACCGCTTGGGCGAACCGCCGCCAGGTGTCACCGGTCTCGAGCATCGCGCGCACGATCGGCGTCAGCTCAACGTCGCCGACTCCGCCGCCGGGCAGCTCGTGCACCACTCCGGTCGGCACATCGGTGGCCACCGCGGCCAGCGCGGCGACGGTCTTGCGCTCGAAGACATCCCGTGCGCCGAACCCGAGCCCGGCCGCCTTCGCCCGCGACACCAGCTGGATCGAGACGATGCTGTCGCCGCCGAGCGCGAAGAAACTCTCGTCCACTCCCACCGATTCCAGACCGAGCACCTCCGCGAACAGCGCGGCGAGCGTCTCCTCGCGCGGTGTGGACGGCGGCCTGCTCGCGGTGGTGCGCGCGCCGAATTCCGGTGCGGGCAGCGCCTTGCGGTCCACCTTGCCGAGCGGCGTGAGTGGAAGACGGTCGAGCACCATGATCACGGCGGGCACCATGTAGGCCGGAAGCGACTCTCCTACCGCGGCTTTCAGCGCCTCGGGGTGGATCTGCGCACCCGGCTCCGGCAGCACGTACGACACGAGCGCGGTGGCGCCCGAACCGGTTTCGACACCGAGGGTGAGTGCGAAGTCGACGTCGGGCTGCCGCTGCAAGGCGGCATCGATCTCGCCGAGCTCGATGCGGAAGCCGCGCACCTTCACCTGGAAGTCGCTGCGTCCCTGGTACTCCAGTTCGACGCGGCCGTCGTTGTGCACCCAGCGCACGAGATCGCCGGTGCGGTACATCCGCTCGCCCGTGCCGTACGGGTCGGCGACGAAACGGTCGGCGGTCAGCCCGTTGCGCCGGTGGTAACCGCGCGCGACGCCGGGACCGGCGAGGTAGAGCTCGCCGACGGTGCCCGGCGGCAGCGGACGCAGCCACGGATCGAGGACCACCGCCGACACGTCGCGGGCCAGACTGCCGATGGTGACCGGACCGTCCGGCGTCAGCGGGGCGCTGAGGGTGACGGTGATGGTGGTCTCGGTGGGCCCATAGCCGTTCAACAGGGTCCGGCCCGCCCATTTGGTCACCAGCTCGGGCGGGCAGGCGTCGCCGCCCACGATCACGGTGCGCAGCTCGGGCAGGCTCGCCGGGTCCAGCGAACCCACGACGGCCGGGGTCACGTTGAGGTGGGTGACGCGGTGGGCGCGCAGTACCTGGGCCAGCTCCTCGCCCGCGTACGCCGACGGCGGCACCACGGCCAGCGTCGCGCCCGTGGCCAGGGTGACCAGGATCTCCTCGACCGAGATGTCGAAACTCGGCGACACGGCGTGGGCGACGACGGACTCGGCGTCGATGCAGAATCCGGCGCCGGAGCTCGCCACCAGGTTGGCCAGCCCTCGGTGCGGGACGAGCACGCCTTTCGGGAGCCCGGTGGAACCGGAGGTGTAGATGATGTACGCGGCCTGGTCAGGGTGCGTCGCCGCGGTGCGGTCGGCGTCGGTCAGCGGCGCGGCATCCTGCTCGGCCATCGCCCGTTCGGTGCCCTCGTCGTCGAGCGACAGCCAGGACACCCGGCGCGGCAACGACTTTCGCGCGGCCGCCGTCGTGATGCCCGCGACGACGCCGCTGTCGCCGACCATGTGCTCGATCCGGTCGGCGGGGTAGGTCGGGTCGATCGGCACGAACGCCGCGCCGGTCTTGGCCACCGCGATCGTCGCCAGCACCGACCCGATGGACCGCGGGATGGAGATCGCCACGGTGCGCTCGGGCCCGGCGCCCGCGGCGATCAGCACCCGGGCCAGCCGGTTGGTGTAGTCGTCGACCTGACGGTAGGTCAGCGCGGTCTCGCCCTCCACCAGCGCGGTCGCCAGCGGATCGCGGGCCGCGCCTTCGGCGAGGAGGGCGGGCAGCGTCCGCGCCGCGACGCCAGCGGGTCCCCGGGCGGGCGCGAAGCCGGTGCGCTCGTCGTCCGACAGCACCGGCACACTCGCCAGCGGCGCGTCCGGCCCGGCGGCCAGGAAACGGTGCAGGAACGACAGGAAGCGGCGATGCTGGCCGGTCAGCTCGGCCTCGGTGTAGAGGTTGCCGTTGGCCTGGAAGTCGATGTGCGTGCTCTCGCCGCCGACGCCCGGATACAGGTTGACGAACAGGTCGTCGATCAACCCGGAGGTCAGCACGTGCAGCCGCCCGGTCACCGGGCCGAGCTGGATTCTGGTGTCGACCATCATCAGGTTCACCGACGGGCCGAACGACCCGGCTTCGTCCATCGGCCAGCCCAGATCGCGGAAGATGTCCTCCTGCCGGTAGCGCTGGCGCCGCAGCGCCCCGGTCAGCTCGCCCTGGGCCGCCCGGATCACCTCGCCGACGGTCGTGGCGGGCGTCAGCCGCAGCCGCAGCGGGACCACGTTGGCGATCATGCCGCCGGAACGCCGCAGCGTCGCGGTGGTGCGCGCGGACACCGGCAGGCTCAGCACGACTTCGGGCGCGCCGGTCATCGCGGACAGATACGCGCCGAAGGCGGCGACCACGGTCGGCGCGACACCGGAGGACACCTGCTCGGCGACGGCGTCCAGCAGGGTGCCGGTGTCGGCGGGCAGCGCGCCGGTGACCCGCCGCGGATGCCCGTCCACGCCCGCGGTGCGGCCGGCCAGGCTCACCGGATCGGCCATGCCGTCCAGATGCGCCTGCCAGTGCTCCCGGTCCGCGCCGAACCGCTCGGAACTGCGGTAGGCCAGATCGGCCTCGACGATCTTGCGCAGGTCCTCGGCCTTCGCGGGCGACGCTTCGCGGCCCTCGACGGCGGCGTTGTACAGCTCTCCGGTGCGCTGCACCATGGTCAGCGCGCCCATGCCGTCGAGCACGATGTGGTGGATGCGCGAGTACCAGAACCAGCGGTCCGCGCCGACGCGCAGCATGGCGATGCGCACCAGCCGGTCGCGGGTCAGCTCCAGCGGGGCCTCGTACTCCGCGCGCATCCACGCGTGCGCGGCCGCCTCGGGATCGGGTTCGGAACGGAAGTCCAGCGTTTCCAGACTGTCGTCGAGCGTGGGGTCGACGAATTGGAACGGGTGTCCCTCCACCTCGACCAGGCGCAGGTAGCCGGTGCCGAACTCGCGCCCGGCCTGCCGCGCCGACCGCGCGAGCAGGTCGAGGTCGATCGGACCGTTCAGTTCGACGTACTGGGCGATCGAGATCGGAGTATCACCGGCGACGTGCTGGGCGAACCAGATGCCGCGCTGTGCCGCCGATAGGGCGAAAGCCCCATCGGGAAGAACTGTGTCGGAATCTTTCGCCGAAAGGGAAGGCTGTTGCATGACGTGTCCTACGTTCTGACCGCGATCCGGCCGATCGGCAGTGACCGCCCGTAGCCACCGCGGTAGCGGTAGTACCTGCCGCCGCACAGCACGCGGCAACTCAATTCTGAACCGGCGCGGTCGACGCTGCGGGGGTATTGGGCACACTGCGCGACCCGAACATCGCTGTTCGGGTCGCGGGGGAGGGGTTGTGTCCGGTCAGGCGGCTTTCGGGAGAAGATCCAGGTCGGCCGCGCCCAGCGGGGCGGCGGAGCTGGTCAGGTAGCGCTGCAGAGTGGAGCGCTCGTCCAGCACCAGCCAGGTGATCGCTTCCGCGGACTCGGGCTGCTGGTCCTTGGTGGTGACGCCCACCGAGGTGCCGAGCGCGTAGGAGCCGTCGTCGGTCACCGGCACGGCGATGGCGCCGATCTTGGTGGCGGCCCGCTCGGCCACGACGGACTCGATCGCCTGGTCGATCGCGACCGCGATCCGGGTGCCGGGTCCGGCGCCGAGGCGCAGCAGCAGCCGGGCCAGGCGATTGGACCAGCGGTCCAGCTCGGCGTAGGTCAGGTCGCAACCGGCGGTGGATGCCACGACCGCGTGCGGATCGACCTCGGCGACGGGCTGTGCCACCGGCAGGGAGTACAGGTTGTCGGCGAGCGAATCGGTCAGCGTGTGCATGTCGTGTCCTCGGGGTCGATTGAGAGGTTCTCGGCGTACCTCTGAATCTCGTCCTCGAGCGGACTTTTCGACAGCAACCCCAGCGCTGGTCCGCGCACTCCAAGGGTGCGGGAAACCTCACCCAAGGGGTGGGCGGTCAGTCGGTCACGTAACCGTTGAGCGTGTTGCGCAGATCGGTGAGCAGGGCGCGGGCGGCGGTGAGGCCGTCGCCGTGCCAGACGCTGTCCTCCACAGCGAACACCCGGCGATCGGTGGCGGCGCCGAGTTCCTTCCACTCGTCGGTGCGCAGCACCGCTTCACCGTGTTTCTTGCCCTCCTGGCCCGCGAGGATCACGTAGATCAGATCGCCCTCCGCCTTGGTGGCGAACTCGCTCTCGCGCACGTCGAACGAGGCGCCGCGCTGCGCGGCAGGACGCTGCACGCCCGCGTCGGCGAGCACCTGGCCGGAGAAGCTGTCACCGCCCTGTACCCGCTGGGCGTCGCCGGTGAACCGGAGGATCGATGCCTGGGTCTGGCCCGCCGCCAGCGTGGTGCCGGTGTCGCGCGCCTCGGTGCGGTAGTTCTGCAGTGCGGTCTCCGCCGCGTCGCGCCGTCCCATGCCTGCCGCGAACGCAGCGAACTCGGCTTGCCAGCTGTTGTTCGAACCGACCAGCACGGTCGGTGCGATGGCTTGCAACGCGCTGAAACTCGCTGTGCCGGTGGGGTTCTCGCCCAGAATCAGATCGGGATGCAGGGCTGCGATCCGGGCCGGGTCCGGCTGCGCGGCGGTGCCTACGCCGGGGATCTTCAGTACGCCGGTGCCCAGATAGGCCGGTTGCGGGCTCGGGCCGTCGAGGGTCACCGTCCCTACGACCCGCTCCCACAGGCCGACCGCGCAGACGGCGTCCAACGCGGAGGTGTTGAGCACGACGATGCGCTGCGGGTCGGCGGGGACCTCGGACACGCCCGCCGCATGGGTGACGCTGCGGGTGTCCCCGCCCGCCGGGTCGGGCGCGCTCGGCAGCGCGCACGCCTTGGTGGTGTCGCGCTCCAGCCCCACCACACCCGCGCCCGCGATGTTGGTGGTGGTGCGCACGATGGAGGCGGAGTCGTCGGTGGCGCCGCCGCAGCCCGCGAGCACGAGCGCGGCACACCCGGCCACGACCGCCCGGAACCGATGACCGGCCGCGCCGTTCCGATGACGAATCGCGCGAATTCGGGTGCGTACCTGCATCACGTCGCTCACCGGCATGCGAGTGAGGGTACATGTCGGCGGTGGCGGGTCCCTGGCAGAGGTCGCGGCGGTTGGCGGCAGGCGTGCTGGTGCAACGGGTTCCGCTGTTTCGGCGGCTCCGATCGTGCTTTCCGGACGCCGACCGTTATGTTACTGTCTCGGCAAGGTCGCGAACGGGGAGTTGCGCGACATCGCAAGGGGGAATCATGAGATTGTATTTCGGTCGGTTCGCGCTGTTCTTGTTCATGGTCGTCTGTACATTCGCTGCGGGCGCGACGGCATCCGCGACGCCTCCGCCGGGGTCGAATTTCGACTATCAGAAATTCGCGGCCGATATGGCGGCTTGTGATGCGGACGGCAGCACGATGAACGAGAACCAGGTCCTGTACGGCGCCGTTCATCCGAACGGATCCAAAATGCAGTTCCGATGCTACGCGTTGCGCCACATGGTCGACGGTGGGCACGATCCGTTCGTCAACCCGAAGGCCTTTCTGGACTGCATGGATCGTTTGGTGAGCTTCGGATTTCCCCGGGATGGGAACAAGCCGGGTCATAAACAGCATATTTTGCAGTACAACGGCACCAGCAGTCGAGCGAAGCTCGCCTACGACACGAACCGCGGCAACGACATCCTGACTGTCTATACTGAGCCGCGGGACAACGAGTGGCTCGCCTGCGCGACCATGTAATTCACTCGAACGGGGGTGCTGAACGCAGATGGGCATACGCCGACGTGAGCTGGTCGCCGCTGCCAGGCGTGATGAGGACGAGATCGAGGAACCGCTGGCGCGTTTGCGGATACACCTCACGGAGATGGTCCGTTTCTGTGGGCGGGTATACTGCGGCGAATCCTCCAGCCACGCTCTAGCGGTCCATGCCATTCGTGCACGCGACGCCATAGGGTTTGTCGATTCGATGGAGGCATTGACCGAGTTCGATCGCCTGCGGCTGGCGGCGTTGGAAAGCGTTTCCGGTGAGATCGAAGGTTTGGACGCCGATACTGTCGACTTGGCGAACGCGGACCGGTTGGCAGACGGGGTCACGCGGTTCTTCCGACAGAAAAAAGTGACGGAACGCGCGATGACAGGGATTTTCCTGATCTGTCTGAACGAGGCGTACGCTGTCGCCGGAGGATATCGGGATCCCTATCTCGGGGCGAGGAACATCGCCGAGATGAGGTTGTTCACCGATTCCGAAGACGAGCCGTTCGTCGCGTCGTGCGACGAATTGGCGGCCCGATTCGAAGAATCCGCCGGCGACAACCCGGAAGTGGTCGCGCGGATCGAGGACCTTATGGCGGCGTACACGCGCGCGAATCCGGTGTGAGCGTGCCGTACGCCGAGGCGACAAGCGGCCCGTCCGAAAATGTTCGCCGGTCCAGGAACTCTTCGTGCGGGCCCGCCGGGCTCAAAGCCGATTGCCCCCGATGCTGAAGCGGGCGCCGGTGGCGTCGGTAACCGCGGCCATCCGGCCGTAGGGCGTGTCCTGGGGCGGCGAGAGCACCGTCCCGCCCAGTTCGGTGAGCCGCTCGACGGTCTTGTCCACGTCGTCGGCGCCGAAGTAGACGATCCAGCCCGCGGGTGCGCCCTCGGGCAGGAAGGCCGACGCGTCCATGACGCCGCCGAGCATCGGGCTCTCGGCGTGGATGGTGGAGTAGCGGAACTCCGGGGCGTCGGAGACGGTGAAGACGTCCGACCAGCCGAAGACCTCCCGGTAGAAGGTCAACGAGGCGTCGTAGGCGCGGGTGTGCAGCTCGAACCAGGACGGCGCGCCCGCGTGCTCACGCCACTGCCCGCCGGAGACCAGACCCATGGTCTCGAAGCCGGGGAACGTCCCGGCCTGCCAGATGCCGACGCCCGCACCCCCGACGTCGCCGAGCACGGCCATCGTGCCCAGCTCGCCCACCGCCATGGGTGGCACGACCAGCGACGCCCCCGCCGCCGTCGCCGCGTCGGCGGTGGCCTGTGCGCCGGAACTGGCCAGATACACCGTCCACTGTTCCGGGCTGTCGGTGTCGCCGGGCATCCTGGCCATCGCGCCCGCCACCGCGCGCCCGTCCTTGCGGAAGGTGACGTACCCGCCGAACTCCTCGCCCGCGCTCTCGGCGGTCCAGTCGAACAGTTCGCGGTAGAACGCGATACTCCGATCGAGGTCGGAGCTGTACAAATCGACCCAACAGGGATCGCCGATCTTCGTGCGGTTGGTTCCGGTCATCGCTGCTCTCCTGGCCTGAGGTGAACTCGTGTCACCTCTACAGACGCCCGCCACCTACAGAACTCATCGGTCCCGGCGGCACGAATATGGAACCGCGCGCTGTGTGTCCGGAGTCCGGATAACGACGCGCCCAGCGCACCCCGACCACGTCTTTCGAGCGAAGCGAGACCGAGCATGCGCCGTTCGCGGCCCGGCTCGCGTCCGAGCGGCCGCCGCGTCCGCGACGAAGTCGCCAGCGGCGGTCGCTCGGACGCGAGCCATGAGGGGGCCGCGAACACGCCGCGACGAAGTCGCGGCCAAACAAATACGACAGAGAGTAGGACCCGTTCGGTCGGGCGCATCTTCACGGGTTTACGATTCGGAGAGCGCAAGCGAACTGTCGTCTGTTCCGACATCGGGATGGATGCGATCAGCGGAGCCTGCGGAGCGACCTAAAGGCACCTTTCAGGAGGATCAGTGACTGCCGTAGAGCCCCAGCCAGTCCCTCAGTTGGAAGCGACTCGGCCTTATCCGGCTCGGACCGGGCCGAAGGGCTCGTTCATCTACAAGATGGTCACCACCACGGACCCGAAGGTCCTGGGTGTCATGTACCTGACCACGTCGATGGGCTTCTTCCTCATCGGTGGCCTGATGGCCCTGCTGATGCGCGGTGAGCTGGCCCGGCCGGGCCTGCAGTTCCTCTCGACCGAGCAGTTCAACCAGCTGTTCACCATGCACGGCACGATCATGCTGCTGTTCTACGCGACCGCGATCGTGTTCGGCTTCGCGAACATCATCCTCCCGCTGCAGATCGGCGCCCCCGACGTCGCCTTCCCGCGCCTGAACGCCTTCAGCTACTGGCTGTACGCGTTCGGCGCCAGCATGGCGACCGCGGGCTTCATCACCCCGGGCGGCGCCGCGGACTTCGGCTGGACGGCGTACGTGCCGCTGACCGACATCCTGCACTCCCCGGGCGTCGGCACCGACCTGTGGATCCTGGGCCTGGCGGTGTCCGGTCTGGGCACCATCCTCGGTGGCGTGAACATGCTGACCACGGTGGTCTGCCTGCGTGCTCCCGGTATGACCATGTTCCGGATGCCGATCTTCACCTGGAACATCGCCGTGACCAGCGTCCTGGTGCTGCTGGCCTTCCCGCTGCTGACCGCCGCGCTGTTCGGCCTGGCCTACGACCGTCACCTGGGCGGCCACATCTACGACCCCGCGACCGGCGGCATCCTGCTCTACCAGCACCTGTTCTGGTTCTTCGGCCACCCCGAGGTGTACATCATCGCGCTGCCGTTCTTCGGCATCGTCTCGGAGATCTTCCCGGTCTTCTCGCGTAAGCCGATCTTCGGTTACACCACGCTGGTCTACGCCACCCTGGGCATCGCCGCGCTGTCGATCGCGGTGTGGGCGCACCACATGTACGCCACCGGCGCCGTGCTGCTGCCGTACTTCTCGTTCATGACCTTCCTCATCGCGGTCCCGACCGGTGTGAAGTTCTTCAACTGGATCGGCACCATGTGGCGCGGTCAGCTGACCTTCGAATCGCCGATGCTGTTCTCCATCGGCTTCATCGTCACCTTCCTCTTCGGTGGTCTGTCCGGCGTCATCCTGGCCAGCCCGCCGCTGGACTTCCACGTCACCGACTCGTACTTCGTCGTGGCGCACTTCCACTACGTGCTCTTCGGCACCATCGTGTTCGCCACCTACGCGGGCATCTACTTCTGGTTCCCGAAGATGACCGGCCGGATGCTGGACGAGCGCCTGGGCAAGTGGCACTTCTGGACGACGTTCATCGGCTTCCACACCACCTTCCTGGTCCAGCACTGGCTGGGCGCCGAGGGCATGCCGCGCCGCTACGCCGACTACCTGCCCAGCGACGGCTTCACCACGCTGAACACGATCTCCACGATCGGCGCCTTCGTGCTCGGCGCGTCGATGCTGCCGTTCCTGTGGAACGTCTTCAAGAGCTACCGCTACGGCGAGGTGGTCACCGTGGACGACCCGTGGGGCTACGGCAACTCGCTGGAGTGGGCCACCACCTGCCCGCCGCCGCGGCACAACTTCTACGAGCTGCCGCGCATCCGCTCGGAGCGTCCCGCGTTCGAGCTGCACTATCCGCACATGGTCGAGCGCATGCGCGCCGAGGCGCACGTCGGCTGGGGCGCGGGTAAGCACGCCACCGACCTGCACGAGCCGAACGTCCTCGCGCAGTAGGGCGCTTGCCCGGCGGCGCCGGACGGGCGATGTCCGGCCGCGCCGTAGGATTCATCGCGACGAGTGTGCACCCGCTGGTCACCAGCGGGTGCACACTCGTTTGTGGAGATCAGTACGCACCGTGCGTTGCGACAACGACGTCCAGCACAGCGACGGCGAACATCGAACATGGAGCGCATCAGTTGGCCGACACCACCGTCCTCGTCACCGTCACCGGGCCGGACCGCCCCGGTGTGACGTCCGTGCTGCTCGCGGCCATGTCCCGGCACCGAGTGAGCCTGCTGGACGTGGAGCAGGTCGTGATCCGGGGCAGGCTGACCCTCGGTGTCCTGGTGACCTGCCCGACCGACGCCGAGGCGTTGCAGGACGAGCTCGAAGAGGCCATGAACACCGTCGGCATGAACGTCGACGTGGAGGTGGACGCGGCGATCGGCAGGCAGCCGATGTCCACCCACGCGGTGGTCATTCTCGGCAGCCCGGTCACCGCGCGCGCGTTCAGCGCGGTGTCGCGGCAACTGGCCGCGCTGGGAGCCAACATCGACACCATCCGCGGTATCGCCGACTACCCGGTGACCGGCATGGAGTTGATGGTCACCGCGACCGACTCCGGCCCGGACACCGATTCGCGGCTGCGCACGGCGCTGGCCGAGGTCGCGGTGGCCGAGCAGGTGGACGTCGCCGTGGAACGTGCCGGGCTGGCGCGCCGGGGCAAGCGGTTGATCGTCTTCGACGTCGATTCCACCTTGATCCAGGGTGAGGTCATCGAGATGCTCGCCGCGCACGCGGGCGTGGAGGACGAGGTCCGCAAGGTGACCGAGGCCGCCATGCGCGGCGAGATCGATTTCGCCGAATCGCTGCGGCAGCGGGTAGCGACGCTGGCCGGGCTGGACGAGTCGGTGATCGAGGAGGTCGCCGACCGGATCGAGCTGACCCCCGGCGCCCGCACCACCATCCGCACGCTGCGCCGGATCGGTTTCCGCTGCGGCGTGGTGTCGGGCGGTTTCCGGCAGGTGATCGAACCGCTGGCACACGAGCTGGAACTGGACTTCGTGCAGGCGAACACCCTGGAAGTCGTGGACGGCAAGCTGACCGGCCGCGTCGTCGGCGAGATCGTCGACCGCGCGGCCAAGGCGACCGCCCTGCGCAAGTTCGCCGCCGACGCCGGGGTGCCGATGGAACAGACCGTCGCGGTGGGTGACGGCGCCAACGACATCGACATGCTCAACGCCGCTGGGCTCGGCGTGGCCTTCAACGCCAAACCGGCGCTGCGCGAGGTCGCCGACGCCGCGCTCTCCCATCCGTATCTGGACGCGGTCCTGTTCATCCTCGGGGTCACCCGGCACGAGGTGGAGGCCGCCGACGCCAGGGACGGCCTGCTGCGCCGCGTCCCGCTGGGCTGAACATCCGCCCGGTTCCGCCTCGGTAAACGCTGTCGGACGTAGTCGGTCGATAGCTTCGCGCAGGGCGGGAGTGAAGGGCGGAGGTACGCCTGGATGGGTGCTGTCGGACGTAGTCGGTCGGTGACTCCGCGCATGGCGGGAGTGAAGGGCGGAGGTACGGCTGGATGGGTGCTGTCGGACGTAGTCGGTCGATGACTCCGCGCATGGCCGGAGCGAAGGCGGAGGTACGCCCGCATCGGTAGGCTCGCTGCTGTTGATCATGCGGCGATCGGAGGACGGGTGCGCAAGTCCCTGCTTGTGCTGCCCGCCGGATCGGCGGCGGGGTGCGGCGTGCCGGATCTGACGACAGAGTCCGCGAATTCCGTTGTCCGCATGAGCGAAGCGGGGGGTCGACAACAGCGACCACCGCGCATGGGGCGGCGGCTGGTGATCGCGCACCCCGCGAATCCGTCCACCGCCTACTCGGGGAGTATCGCGAAAGCCGGTGCGGCCGTGGCGAAGCAGGACGGAGCGGCGGATCTCGAACCCGACCCACCCGCGCCGGGCGCGGGCAGGACGTGGGTGTTGAGTTTCGTCGGCGTGGCGTCCCGTGCGTCGCCGCTGACGATGGAGTACGCGCGTCCGTGGGAGCCGGGTTCCGAACCGGCCCGGACGTTTTCGTCGACGATCGAGGTGGAGCGATGACGAGCATTCCGGAATGCGGCGCCGAAGTGCGTGCGAACGGCGAGATCCGCGGCGTGGCAACGGCGTCGGACGTCGACGGGTTCCGGGCCCGGCACGCGGAGCTGGCCGGCGGCTACGGCGCGGGCGATCCGGACGACCCGGCCATGGTGCAGGCGATGCAGATGGTCCTGCATCTGCCGAAGAGCGACCCGCCGCCGCGCAGTGCGCTGCTCGCCGCCGCCGCGTCGGCCGCGGTGGCACTGTGCCTGGACGAGCGAGTCGGGCCGGGCGGCGAGTGGGAAGAACGCTATCTGGCCTGGAAGCGCTCCCGGATCCGCAAGGTGGCTCGGCGCGCTCGCGGCGCACAGTGGCAGGCGACTTGCGCTGTCGCGGGCGTCACGGTGGAGATCGACGGCGCGCAGGCGCGGGCGCTGGTCCCGGGGCCGGTGGGGCAGGTCGACCCGCGAATCAAGCGTCTGCAGATCGGCGGCACCGACCTCACGCACGATGAGCCCGGCCCGCCCGATCCCGAACTGCCGGTGCTGTGGGTGAACGCCGGGCTCGGGATGACGTTGGGCAAGGCCGCCGCGCAGGTGGGTCACGCGAGCATGCTGCTGGCCGGTGCGCTGCCGGTGGAGCACGCGCTGCGCTGGGCGGAACTCGGCTTCCGCTGCGCGGTCCGCGAGGCCGACCCACGGCGCTGGGCGTCGCTGGCCGAGCACGTGGTGGAGGGCGCGGCGATCGCGGTGCGCGACGCGGGATACACCGAAGTGGCGCCGGGCTCCATGACGGTGATCGCGGTGCCCGCCCGGTCCTGGTGAACCCTCCGCTACGGCGCGGCGCGCGTGTCGGTCGGTGCGGCCGATCCGGCCGGGACGGCGGCGTTCCAGCACAGATCGACCGACCGGGCCGGTTTTCCCTCCCTGCGTTGGCAAGTGCCCCCCGGGGTGGGCCAAGATGGAGCGCGTGCCGCAACCGGATCCCGATCTGCTCATCGATTTCACCGACGTGACCGTCCGCCGCTCCGGCCGTACTCTCGTCGGGCCGGTCACCTGGCAGGTCGAGCTCGACGAACGCTGGGTGGTCCTCGGCCCCAACGGCGCGGGCAAGACCTCGCTGCTGCGTATGGCCGCCGCCGAACTGCATCCCACCGCGGGCATCGCCCATCTGCTCGGGGAGCGCATCGGAAAGGTGGACATCAGCGAGCTGCGCCCGCGCATCGGGCTGTCGTCGGCGGCGGTGGCCAGCCGGGTTCCGACCGACGAGAAGGTCAGCGATCTGGTGGTGTCCGCGGGTTACGCGGTGCTCGGCCGCTGGCGGGAGCGCTACGACGACGTGGACACCGATCGCGCCATCGACATGCTGGAAAGCCTCGGAGCCGAACATCTCTCCGACCGCACCTACGGAACGCTGTCGGAGGGCGAACGCAAACGCGTGCTCATCGCCCGCGCGCTGATGACCGATCCCGAGCTGCTGCTGCTCGACGAGCCCGCCGCGGGCTTGGACCTGGGCGGCCGCGAGGAACTGGTGGAGCGGCTCGGCGATCTCGCCGCCGATCCGGACTCGCCCGCGATCGTGCTGGTCACCCACCACGTGGAGGAGATCCCACCCGGATTCACCCACGGCCTGCTGCTCAACGAGGGCGAAGTGGTCGCGCAGGGCCTGCTCTCCGACGTGCTCACCGCCGAGAACCTCAGCGACGCCTTCCGCCAGTCGATCGCCCTGGATCGAGTCGACGGCCGCTACTTCGCGCGGCGTTCGCGGCGGGCGGGCAGTCACCGCACCCGCTGACTCGGACGGCGTGCGATCGCGCAGTTTGGGTGCGTCAGGCGTACCTCCGCCTTCGCTCCGGCCATGCGCGTTGTGCGTACCTCCGCCTTCGCTCCGGCCGTGCGCGTTGTGCGTACCTCCGCCTTCGCTCCGGCCGTGCGCGTTGTGCGTACCTCCGCCTTCGCTCCGGCCGTGCGCGTTGTGCGTACCTCCGCCTTCGCTCCGGGCGTGGGCGGGCTGCGGTTGGACGACGTCCGACTTCGCGTGTTGTGCGTACGCGTTCGCTCCGGGCGTGGGCGGGCTGCGGTTGGACGACGTCCGACTGCGCCTGTTGTGCGTACTTTCGCGTTCGCTCCGGCCGTGCGCGGGCTGAGGACGGACTTCCGACTGCACCTATTAAGGTGCAAGGGTGAGTGAGACAGTAGCGCAGGCAGACTCTCAGCAACCCGAACCGCCGCTCAAAGACGCGTCCACCGTGATGCTGGTGCGCGACGGAGCCGACGGGCCCGAGATCTTCCTGCAGCGCAGGGTCGGCGCGATGGCGTTCGCCGCGGGCATGACCGTGTTCCCCGGCGGCGGCGTCGACCCGTCCGACGGAACCGCCGACATCGCCTGGGCCGGTCCCGAACCCGCATGGTGGGCCGAACAATTCGCGACCAGCGAAACCAGGGCGAAGGCGCTGGTCTGCGCTGCCGTCCGGGAGACGTTCGAGGAGTGCGGCGTGCTATTGGCCGGGCCGACCGCCGACAGCGTCGTCTCCGACACCACCGATTACCACGAGGCCCGCGCAAGGCTCGAGCGCAGGGAACTGTCGCTGGCGTCCTTCCTCGCGGAGGAGAAGCTGGTGCTGCGCGCCGACCTGCTGCGGCCGTGGGCGAACTGGATCACGCCGGTCATCGAGCCGCGTCGCTACGACACTCGCTTCTTCGTCGCGGTGCTGCCGCAGGGGCAGCTCGCCGACGGTGCCACCTCCGAGGCGGCGGAGGTGCAGTGGCGCACCCCTGCCGAGGCGCTGGCACGGTGGCGCTCGGGAGCAGACGTCCTGCTGCCACCGACTTGGTCGCAGCTGATCGCGCTCGGCGAATTCGCCTCCACCGCCGACATCCTCGCCGCGCGGCGGACTATCGATCCGATCATGCCGGTGCTGGCCGATCTGGACGGCAAACAGCTGCTGTCCTTCCCGGACAACCGACGCTATTTCGCCGATCTCCCCGATGCCGGGCGGCTCAAGGGCTCGGCGCGCCCGTGACCGTTCGGGCGCTCCCCGCCTGAGCGGGCTTTCCGGCCATGCTGCGGTGTCTGCCGGCCGTGCACAGGTCTGCCGTGCGGGCTTGCCCGGTAGTGGTAGGGCACCGGCGAGGGGTGTGCCGCCTGCCGGGTCCGACCGCCCGCGCTGTGCCTCCTGTCCGCATCGGAGGACGCTCGCGCTGACATCGTGCCGCGGTTCTGAGGGCCCACCGCTCACGCCGCTCAGCACCCGGTAGCGTGCGTCCCATGGCCGAATTCGTGACCCTGGAGCTGACCGAAGGCGATGCCGCGCGGCGCGTGGCCGTCCTCCGGATCGCCCGCCCGCCGATGAACCTGCTGAACCTGCAGCTGGCGCGCGAACTGGCCGAGGCGGCGGACGCCGTCGCGGCGGACCAGGGTGTCGCCGCGGTGGTGGTGTACGGCGACGAACGAGTGTTCTCGGCGGGCGACGACGTGGCCGAACTGTTCGGGCTCGGCAGCGCCCAGGCCGCCGCCATGGCGGCCGACCTGCAGCACGCCCTTGGCTGTCTGGCCCGGATCCCGCAACCCACCGTCGCGGCGATCAGCGGTTACTGCCTCGGCGGCGGGCTGGAGTTGGCTCTGGGAGCGGACCGCCGCATCATCGGTGACAACGTCAAATTGGGCCTGCCGCAGATCGAGACGGGATTGATCCCGCTCGCGGGCATCCGGCGCCTGTCCCTGCTGATCGGGCCGGGAGCGGCCAAGGACCTCGTCTACACCGGTCGTTTCGTCGAACCGGACGAGGCGAAGGCGCTCGGCCTCGTCGACGAAGTCGTCGCGCCGGACGACGTGTACACCGCCGCGATGCGGTGGGCGCGCCAGTTCGCCGACGGTCCCGCCCGCGCGCTGGCCGCCGCGAAAGCGGTTTTCGAAGCCGGTCCGCACGGCCTCGATCGCGCCCGCGGCGAGTGGTCGGCCCTGTTCACGACGGAAGATCGCCTGATAGGAACAGGTTCTTATCTGGCCAACGGTCCAGGGTCGGCCGAATTCGTGGGCCGATAGCAGGCGTCAACTGCGGATTTGGGTAGGCTTGCCGACCATGACGGTACGTCCCGACGACCCCGCGCCGAACCCGCACGCCACCGAGGCAGAGGTCGAAGCAGCGCTCAAGGATACGAAGCTGGCCCAGGTGCTCTACCACGACTGGGAAGCCGAGACCTATGACGACAAATGGTCCATTTCCTATGACGAGCGCTGTATCGAATACGCGCGCGGCCGGTTCGACTTGGCCGTCGGCCCCGCGCCGCTGCCTTACGGCAAGGCGCTCGAACTGGGCTGCGGTACCGGATTCTTCCTGCTGAACCTGATGCAGGCGGGCGTGGCGAAATCGGGCTCGGTCACCGACCTGTCGCCGGGCATGGTGAAGGTGGCGCTGCGAAACGCGCAGAACCTCGGACTGGACGTGGACGGCCGGGTCGCCGACGCGGAGACCATCCCCTACGACGACGACACCTTCGATCTGGTGGTCGGCCACGCGGTGCTGCACCACATCCCCGACGTCGAGCTGGCGCTCAAGGAGTGCCTGCGCGTGCTGAAGCCGGGCGGCCGCTTCGTGTTCGCCGGTGAGCCGACCACGGTCGGCAACTTCTACGCCCGCTGGCTGGGCCGCATCACGTGGAAGGCCACCACCACGGTGACCAAGCTGCCGATGCTCAGCGACTGGCGGCGTCCGCAGGAGGAGCTGGACGAGTCCTCGCGCGCGGCGGCCCTCGAGGCCGTCGTCGACCTGCACACCTTCGATCCGCGCGCACTGGAGTCGATGGCTCGCTCGGCGGGCGCCGTCGAAGTGGCGGCCAAGACCGAGGAGTTCGCGGCCGCCCTGTGGGGCTGGCCCGTGCGCACCTTCGAGGCCGCGGTCCCCGCCGAGAAGCTCACCTGGCGCTACCGGATGGCGATGTACCGCGCCTGGCTGGGCCTGAGCTGGGTGGACGAGAACGTCATGCGCCGAGTCGTCCCGCGCCAGTTCTTCTACAACGCCATGATCACCGGCGTGAAGCCCACCTCCGCCGGAAAGTAGTGGCGCGCGATATCTGTCGCGACCGCATCGCTCATCGCGGCAGCACCATCGGGGCTGCCGCGGTGGGTGTACCCGAGCCCATGTCGCCGCGCCGGTTCGAATGCCGTGACCGGGCTCGGTCTTTCATGATCCGAACCGGCACGATCACGATCGCCGGAATCAGGCGGGTCGACTCGATCCCTATGCGGGGCCGATAGTGGGCTATCTCTTCACCCGCGACGACGTCGGGTACCTGGGTAGCGCGACCGGTCGGGCCGCACTGGCCGAAGTGGATCGCCTGGCGCTGACGTCCGTGTCCCTGCTGAAGGATCTCGAGCAGGTGCGCGGCGCCTATGGTGACCGCGCCGCGGCGCTGGTCGAGACGGTCCGGTTGCGCCGCCGCGCCACGGCCAAACTGGCCGACGCGGGGGAGTGGTTGTTCACCGACGACGCCTTGCAGCAGGCGACCCCGACCGCTGTCGCCAGGCACCGGGCCACGCGCCTGGCCGGGCGGGCGGTGCACGACGTGACCTGCTCGATCGGCGCGGAGCTGGCGGCCCTGGCGCCGCACTGTCCCGCCGTGCTCGGCAGCGATCTGGACGACGTACGGTTGGCGATGGCGTCCCGCAATCTGTCCGGTCATCGGAATGTCTTGCTGGCCAAGGCGGATGCGCTGACGCCGTGCAGCGTCGACACCGTCGTGACCGCCGACCCGGCCCGGCGCGCCGACGGCCGCCGCACCCACGACCCGGCCAAACTGCAACCGCCACTGCCGGATCTGCTCGACGCCTATCGTGGGCGCGATCTCGCTGTGAAGTGCGCTCCCGGTTTGGATTTCGACCGTCTCGGCTGGCCCGGCGAGGTGGAGGTGGTGTCGCTCGACGGCTCCGTGCGCGAGGCGTGCCTCTGGTCGTCGGGACTCACCGAGCCCGGCGTCACCCGTCGTGCCACGGTGCTCTCCTCCAAGGCCACCGCCTGGACTATCACCGACGCCGAACCCGACATCATCGACGAGCGCCCGCCGGGGCAGTGGATCGTCGACCCGGACGGCGCGGTCGTGCGCGCCGGTCTCGTCCGCCACTACGCCGCGAAACACGGCTTGTGGCAACTCGATCCCCGCATCGCCTATCTCACCGGCGACACCGTGCCCGAGGGAGTACGTGGCTTCCGCGTCCTCGACCGTATGGACTTCCGCGAGAAGGCGCTCCGCGCCGAACTGCATCGCCGTGACTGCGGACCCCTCGAAATCCTCGCCCGGGGTGTCGACATCGACCCCGATGCCCTCCGTTCGCGCCTCAAGCTCCGTGGCAGTCAACCGCATACGCTGGTGATCACTCGCATAGGCCGTAGCGCGACGGTCTTCCTCTGTGTCACCCCGTGACCATCCGGGGCGAATCGTGCCCTACGCCGGAAGTCCCGCGACGACGAGCCGTGCGGCGTCGGCACACCGTTGGTCCGTCGGCTGTGCGGGCAGATCGCTGCCGAAGATCGGCGACTCTACCGGCCGCGCCGACCGTCCGCGTCGCCCGCGCGGATCAACCCCGCGTCTGCACTGCGGGCCCGGTATCCGAAACGAGTCTGCCCGGCTGGTATCCGCGCGCGGGCCGCTCCAGCGGGCTCCGCACCCGGACCTCGCGACCGGGCGCTATTCCGGTGTGAACGCGAAGATCTCGCCGATGCGGGTGGCGACCACGACTTCACCCTTCGCGCCGACCGACGTACCGGTGGTCGTACCCTTCGCGCCCGGGAGGACGTCGGAATCGATGGTGGTTCCGGTCCGCGTGTCGAAGGTGACGAGGTTCAGGCCGTCGCCGATCGCCGCGGTGACGTAGCCGGTGTCGCCCGCCGTCTGCGCCGCAGGGCCGCGCAGCGCCAGATCCTTACGTTCCCAAACCGTCTCGACACTGTCGCCGTTGTCCCGCAGTGCGAGCAGGTAGCCTTCCTCGCCCGACGGGATGATCAGGCCGTCGTCGGACACCGAGATGCCGCCGCGCGGCGTCCAATCCAGCCGGTGCACCCACTTGGTCCGCCCGTCAACGGTGTCGAGCGCGATCAGGCGGTTGTTGTTGTCGCCGACGTAGACGGTGCCGCCGTCGGCGGACAGGGCCGGACTGGTCGCGCTGCCACCGAGCAACAACTCGGCGCTCCACTCCCGCGCGACCTTCGCGCCGGTGTAGCGCAGCGCGACGAGGGACGCGGCAGGCCGCCCCGGCTGCCACAACGTCACGTAGAAACGGCCACTGGCGGCGTCGATGGGGGAGATGTTCGCGACCGGGCAATGCGGCCCTCCGGTGGCGCAGTCGTCCAGTCCCTGGCCCGCGTCCGGCCAGCCGAGGCCCGCGTGCGCGAGGAAATCCGGTTCGCCGAGCAACTGCACGCTCGGAACCGCCCGGTCCCCGGTCTGCCTGGACAGCACGTCGACCTGACCGGACTGGCTGATCGTCAGCAGTTTGCCGTCCCCGGTGAACTGCACCGAGACCGGCGTTCCGGCCACGGGCGTCGCCCACCGCGGCTGGCCCAGGTAGTTGAAGGAGATCACCCTGCTGTCGTCGCCGATGTAGACATTGGACATCCAGTCGACCGCCGACGGCGAGGAGATCGCGCTCGGGCCGAGGGCGTTGCAGAACCGCTTGCGGCCGGTGGCCATCTGGAAGGAGAAGATCGAGCAGTTCGCCAGACGCGTGGTGACGAACAGCTGGCCGTCGGGCCCCAGCGTGATCGGCTGGGCGATCGGTCCGCCGACCGGCCGCTGCCAGCTCAGTCCGAGCTTCCGCGACCCGGTGACCGGAGCGGTGCCGCTGTTGCGGCCGTCGTGGTAGGCGGCGGTCCAGCCCTTGCCGGTGCCGACGGTGATGTCGTCGTAGTCGGTGCCGCAACCGGCCAGCGTCAGCGCGCCGACCGCGGCCAGCACGACCGCGGCGCGTTTCCGGGACGGTCGCCACATGGAAGTAGCCAGTACGCCGCCGCTTCGCACCTGCCGTACTCCTGTCGTCGTTGGCTCGCACCCGCGCCCTGTCCGGCGCAGGAGTCACTGTACGGGAGGCCTTTGCGCGGGTGAACGAGTCCCGGCGTTGTCGTAGCGGGTGCTCGTCGCGATGCTCGCCACGGGCGATAGGCTCTATCCGTCGCCGCCGAGGCGGGCGACGGCCGGTAGGACCACGACAGGAGAACCGTTCGTGACGAGCATGTGGGGCGCACCGTTGCGCTCGCGCTGGCGGGGATCGCGCCGCCGGGATCCGCAGCAGGCGCGTTTTCTGACGCGGGCGTCGCTGCGCTGGGTGCTCGCGAACCGGGCGTACACGCCCTGGTATCTGGTGCGTTACTACCGGCTGTTCAAGTTCCGCCTGGCCAACCCGCACATCGTGCTGCGCGGCATGGTCTTCCTCGGCCGCCGCGTCGAGATCCACGCCACGCCGGAACTGAGCCGCATGGAGATCGGCCGCTGGGTGCACATCGGCGACGGCAACGCGATCCGCTGCCACGAGGGTTCGCTGCGCATCGGCGACAAGGTGGTGTTCGGCAAGGACAACGTGGTCAACACCTACCTCGACATCGAGATCGGGGAATCGACCCTGGTCGCCGACTGGTGCTACATCTGCGACTTCGACCACAAGATGGACGACATCAACGTGCCGATCAAAGACCAAGGCATCGTGAAGAGCCCGGTGCGCATCGGCCCCGACACCTGGATCGCGGCCAAGGTGACCGTGCTGCGCGACACCCGCGTCGGGCGCGGCTGCGTGCTCGGCGCGCACGCCGTGGTCAAGGGCGAGATCCCGGACTTCAGCATCGCCGTCGGCGCGCCGGCCAAGGTGGTCAAGAACCGCAAGGCGGCCTGGGAGGCGGGCGCCGAGCAGCGCGCCGAATACCTTGCCGCGCTGGAGGACATCGCGCGCAAGAAGAACGGTGCCGCGCAGAACGCCTGAGAGTTCGTCGGTGCGGGCGGGTAGGTTCGCGCTATGACTGCCTACGCCGCCCTGTTGCGCGGGATCATGCCGAGCAATCCGAACATGAGCAACGCGAAGTTGCGCGCGGTGTTCGAATCGCTCGGATTCGAGGGCGTCGGTTCGGTGCTGACCAGCGGCAACATCGTGTTCCGCAGCGCGGAGACCGACGTGCCCGCGCTCGAGGAGCGTATCCAGCAGGCGCTGGTCCAGGAATTGGGCATCGGCGGCGGCACGATCATCCGCAGCCACGACGAACTGCGCGCGTTGCTGGACACCGACCCTTTCCACGGCCTGACCCACGGACGCGGCACGTATCTGATCGCCACGTTCCTCAAGGACACGGCCGAGCCTCCGGCAACCCTGCCCGAGCGGCCGGACCCGCTCACCCGGGTCGTGGGCTACGACGAGGCGGCCCGTGCCTTCCTCGCGGTCATCGACAACAGTCAGCCGGGCAAGACGCCCGACTTCATGGCCTGGCTGGAGAAGACATACGGCAAGGACATCACCACCCGCACCTGGCTCACGATCGAGCGCGTAGTCAAGAAACTGGCGGCTTAGCGGGCTACTTCGGATCGCGTTCCGGCAGCGGGCGTTCCACGATGGACGGGCGGCCCAACGGGTTGCGCACCCGCCGCTTGGCCGAGTGGTACACCTGAGCGGTCTCGGCGGCCACCACATCCCAGGCGAAGTCGGCGGTGAGCCGTTCCCGGGCGGCGTAGGCGCGCTGCTGCGCGGCGGCGGGATCGTCGAGGGTGGCGCGGACCGCCTCGACCAATCCGTCGACGTCGGCGGGCGCGAAGGAGGCGCCGGTGACGCCGTCGATCACGGCCTCGCCCAGGCCGCCCGCCGTCGAGGTGATCAGCGGGGTGCCCGCCGCGGCCGCCTCCAGCGCGACGATGCCGAACGGTTCGTATCGGCTCGGCAGCACGATCGCGTCGGCGCCGTGCAGCCAGCCGAGCAGTTCCGCGTGGTCGAGCTGACCGGCGAAGTTCACCGCGCGGGCGACGCGGTGCACCCGGGCGCGCTCGCGCAACCACTCGAACTGGGTGCCGACGCCCGCGACGGTCAGGGTGGTGCCGGGGTGGGCGCGGCGGATGCGCGGCAGCGCGGCGATCGCGTCCTGCACGCCCTTCTCGTACTCGAGCCTGCCCACGTACAGCAGCCGGGGCGGACCGCTGCGCGGCGCGCGCGGGCGGAAAGTCCACGCGCCCACGTCGATGCCGTTGCGGATCACCGTCATCGGGATCCGCTCCGGACCGTAGAGCCGCTCGACTTCGTCCTGCATGGACGACGAGCAGGTGATCAGCGCGTCGGACTCGTTGGCGAGCCACCACTCCACCGAGTGCACCTGCTTGTTGACCTTGCCCGCGACCCAGCCGCTGTGCCGCCCGGCCTCGGTGGCGTGGATGGTCGACACCAGCGGCACGTCGTAGTACTCGGCCAGGGCGATGCCGGGGTGGGCGACCAGCCAGTCGTGCGCGTGCACCACGTCCGGCGTCCAGCCGTCGCCGATGCCGGGCTTCCCGAGCGCGACGCCCGCGCGCACCATGGCGTGTCCCATGGCCAGCGTCCAGGCGAGCATGTCCTCGCCGAAGTCGAACACCGGCGGGTCCTCGGCGACCGCGACCACCAGCACGCCTTCGGCGATGTAGGAGTGCGTGGGATGGGTGGAGGCGTCGGTGCCGGAGGGGCGCCGGGACAGGACGACCACCTCGTGGCCGGCCGCGGCGAGTTCGACGGCGAGGTGATGCACGTGCCTACCCAGCCCGCCGACCACGACGGGTGGGTACTCCCACGACACCATCAAAATCTTCATGCAAGTCCTTCTGCGGCCGAGCCCGGGTCCGCCGGAACCGGTCCGTGGTCCGCGGTGGCGGAGTCCGGGCCTGGCTCGGCGGCGGATACTGCCCCGGTGGCGCTGGGTACGGACCCCGCGGACGTGAGTCGTCGCGCGTCCACGCCGGGGAAGAGTCCGTCAGCTGCCCCCCATCCTGCCGCCAACTGCCGTGCTTTCGCGAGTTGGCCCGCCCCGACGGCCGCGGCGATTTCCCGGACGGCGTGGGCGTGGCGGTGCGCGCGGTCGCGCGCGTACCCCGCGGCGGAGTCCTTGCTGACCATGAACGCCCAGTCGCTGGAGACGGTCAGGATCGCTTCGCGCAGCAGCTGATCGGCGACGTGATCGCGGAGTCCGGGTGCGCCGCCCTGGGCGGCGCGCATCTTGTCGACGGTGTCCAGGGTCAGCCGCACGATGTCGTCGTTGAGCTCGACCAGGTCGCGCACTTGTTCGCCCGCCCACACCCGCCAGTCCTTGCCCGAACCCCAGGACGAGTCGGCCAGTGGCACCGGTTCGCCCAGGTAGCCGCGCGCTCGGGCGTCGGCGAGGGTGCCCACGGTGACGCCCGCCTCCGGCAGCGCCCGCAGTACCTGCGCCAGCCACTGCGGGCCCTCGTGCCACCAGTGGCCGAACAGTTCGGTGTCGAACGCGGCGACGACCAGGGCGGGCCTGCCGATCCGCTCGGACTCGGAGATCAACCGCTCGCGCACCGTCCGCACGAAGTCGTCCACATCCCGGACGACGGCCGCGGCGGCGAGTTCCGGATCGTAGGGAGCCTTGTCCGGGCCCGCGACGGTCTTGCCGGTGACCCGCGCGGGTTTGAGACCTGTGGCGTGGTCATAGTGATGAAAGTCACGGTAGGCACCGTGGCCGGGATAGCCGGATTTCGGTGACCACACGCGGTAACTCACCTGCAAATCGCGCCCGAACGCGACCACGTCGGAATCCCGGACCGGTCGGCCGAGCGTGGTATCGCCGCGCAGCGCGGGGCCGTCGACCATGAAATGCGTCACACCCGCGGCGGCGTAGCCGACCTCCATGCCGGGGGTGTAGCCGCATTCCGGCGCCCAGATGCCGGTCGGTGTGTGGCCCCAGCGGTGTCGCGCGTCGGCCAGGCCCTCGGTGAGCTGGAACTGGCGCAGCCGTGGGTCCAGCAGCGGCTGGAACGGGTGGGCCAGCGGGCCGCCGAGCAGTTCGATGGCCTCCGCGTCGACGAGCGCGCGCCAGACCGGCGCGGCGCCGTGCCGCCAGTACTGCTCGAACTCGGCCAGGGCGGCGGCGGCCAGGCGGTGTTCGTGCCTGCCCAGCGCGACATTGCCCGCCATGGCGGCTTCGTCGGCGCGCAGCTGCCAGTTGCCCAGCCAGTGGTGCATGCCCGCCAGGCAGTGCGGGTCGTCCAGCTGGGCCGCGAGTACCGGTGTGATACCGAGGCTGAGCAGATGCGAACGGCCTTCGGCCGCAAGGGTTCGCAACACTTCGACGACGGGCAGGTAGGAGGCGGCCCAGGACTGGTAGAGCCATTCCTCGCCGACCGGCCAGCGACCGTGATGTGCCAGCCAGGGCAGGTGGGAGTGCAGGACCAAGGTGAACTGGCCCGGCACGGGACTTGCCGCGTGCCCGCCGGGCACGGTACCGCGATCGGTCAAGGCTTCACCGCGATGGCGATCAGATCCAGGCTCGCGTCGATGTTCGCGGCCAGCAATTCGAAATCGTCCACCGCGACGCTCGCGACGTCCGCGGTGAGTTCCGCGGGCCAGGGTTCCCCGGCCAGCGCGCGTTCGATCTGCGCGTCGATGAACGACCCGCCGTGCTTGGCGTCCAATGCTTTCAGGCCGGGCCCGTGGTGCACGCCGATCATCTCCGACACCTCGAATCCGGCCTCGACCAGCAATTCGGTCAGCTCGGCCGCGTTGAGTTCCCTCGTGTGGAACGGGTTGAGCGGAGTGTCGCGACCGGGCGAGAAGGTGATCCGGTTGGGGGTGCTGATCAGCAGCTCACCGCCGGGACGAAGCACGCGCAGGCATTCGCGCAGGAACTGGGCCTGATCCCAAAGGTGCTCGATCACTTGGAAGTTCACCACGACGTCGACCGAGGCGTCCTCCAGCGGCAGCTCGGCGAGGTTGCCGTGGAGCATCTCCACGCGGGGGTAGCGCACGCGCACGTGTTCGACGGCGCCGGTGTCGTAGTCGACGCCGATCACCTTGGTGGCCACGCCGGCGATCATGTCGGCGCCGTAGCCCTCACCGGAACCCGCCTCCAGCACCGTCTTTCCGGCGCAACGGTCAAGCAGACGGGCGTAGGCGATCTCGTGCCTGCGGAACCAGTAGTTCTCCTCGGCGATGCCCGGAACGGTGCGCTCGCCGGTCAGCGGCAGTGGTTCGACGGCGCCGGTGCTCGTCTCGGATGCCACGGTGATGCCGGACGGGTCGTCCACTGCGGCAGGGATCACAGCCTCGCTCATCACTCCGACGTTACTGGCACGGCATCCGCGGGGCATACCCCACCCGGCTGCCCCGGAGGGCGGCTTCGCTCGCCGGGAAAGGGGTCGCCGGAACCGCGCACTGTAGTGCGTGGTAACCAATTGTGAGAGAGAAGCCACTAAGTTACCCGCGGGTAACTTAACGTAAGGTAATGTCACGGCCTGAGCCACCCACCCGGGCGTACGGCGCAGTTCGTGCGACCACCACATACGTGTAACCAGAACAGGAGGTCGACGAAGACCGATGCCGAACATCGTCGTACTCATCAAGCAGGTTCCCGACACCTGGTCCGAGCGCAAGCTCACCGATGGTGACTTCACGCTCGATCGCGAGGCCGCCGACGCCGTCCTCGACGAGATCAACGAGCGCGCCGTCGAAGAGGCGCTGCTGATCAAGGAGGCCCAGGGCGGTGAGGTCACCGTGCTGGCCGCCGGTCCCGACCGCGCCACCGAGGCCATCCGCAAGGCGCTGTCCATGGGCGCCGACAAGGCCATCCACATCAACGACCCGGCCATCCACGGCTCCGACGCCGTGCAGACGGCGTGGGTGCTGGCGAGTGCGCTCGGTCAGGTCGAGGGTGTCGAGCTGGTCATCGCGGGCAACGAGGCCACCGACGGCCGCGCGGGCGCGGTGCCCGCGATCATCGCCGAGTACCTCGGCCTGCCGCAGCTGACGCACCTGCGCAAGCTGGTCGTCGACGGCGACAAGATCACCGGTGAGCGCGAGACCGACGAGGGCGTGTTCAAGCTGGAGGCCTCGCTGCCCGCCATCGTCAGCGTCACCGAGAAGATCAACGAGCCGCGTTTCCCGTCCTTCAAGGGCATCATGGCCGCGAAGAAGAAGGAAGTGCAGACCTTCACGCTGGCCGACCTGGGCGTCGACCCCTCGACCGTTGGCGTCGCGAACGCGGGTTCCGCCGTCACCGCCGCCACACCGAAGCCTCCGCGCACCGCGGGCGAGAAGATCGCCGACGAAGGCGACGGCGGCACCAAGATCGCCCAGTACCTGATCGGCCAGAAGATCATCTGATCTCGGTAGCGCTGCAGACTTCCTAGGAGAGAACACATGGCTGAAGTACTCGTGCTCGTCGAGCACGCCGAGGGTGCGATCAAGAAGGTCAGCACCGAACTGCTCACCGCCGCTCGCGCCCTTGGCGAGCCCGCCGCCGTCGTGCTCGGCACGGCGGGCACCGGCGAGAAGCTGGCCGACGCGCTGGCCGCCGCGGGCGCCGAGAAGATCTACATCGCCGAGTCCGACGATGTGGAGAACTACCTGGTGACCCCGAAGGTCGACGTGCTGGCCGCGCTCACCGAGTCGGTCTCGCCCGCCGCCGTCATCGTCGCCGCCAGCGCCGAGGGCAAGGAGGTGTCGGGTCGCCTGGCCGCCCGCATCGGCTCCGGCCTGCTGGTCGACGTCATCGACGTGAAGTCCGACGGCACCGCCGTGCACTCCATCTTCGGTGGCGCGTTCACCGTCGACGCCAAGGTCACCGGCGATGTCCCGGTGATCTCGGTCCGCCCGGGCGCCGTCGAGGCCTCCGCGCAGGCCGGCGCAGGCGAGAAGGTGACCGTCGAGGTGCCCGCGCAGGAAGAGGGCGTGGTCAAGGTGACCTCGCGCGAGCCGGTCGTCGGCGGTGACCGCCCGGAACTCACCGAGGCGAGCATCGTGGTCTCCGGTGGCCGCGGCGTCGGTTCCGCCGACAACTTCTCGGTGGTCGAGGCCCTGGCCGACTCGCTCGGCGCGGCCGTGGGCGCTTCACGCGCCGCCGTCGACTCGGGCTACTACCCGGGCCAGTTCCAGGTCGGCCAGACCGGTAAGACGGTCTCCCCGCAGCTGTACATCGCCCTCGGCATCTCGGGCGCGATCCAGCACCGCGCGGGCATGCAGACCTCGAAGACCATCGTTGCCGTCAACAAGGACGAAGAGGCGCCGATCTTCGAGATCGCCGACTACGGCATCGTGGGCGACCTGTTCAACGTCGCGCCGCAGCTGACCGAAGCGGTCAAGACGCACAAGGGCTGACACCCTCGGAGCGATCGAGAAGTGGCCCCGACCGGACGGTCGGGGCCACTTTTTCTTCGCACATCCAAATAGCAGTGCTTGCAACGCTTTTGAGCTACTGTTGGCGTGCGTTGCTGCACTGCAGGATGGGGACAAGGGGGGCGATGAGCGGCGTCGTGGACAGCGGCAGTTCTCAGACGGTGACCGGCGTGGACGGCGGTCTGCCGATCACCGCGCGGCAGGAACAATTCAGCCTCGGTTTCGTGCGCATGGTCGCCGCCGCTGCGGGCTGTTCGGTCAAGAGTCACGAGACCGACTACGACGGGGTTGACATCACCATCGTGGCTTCCGCGGATTATGCGAGATACTACTGCCCTGAATTCGAAATGCAGCTCAAGTGCACGACGCAGCAGCACTTGCTCAGACCACAGGACATGACGTGGTCGATGAAGCGAGACGGGTTTCTCGAGCTGGTGAATCCCAAGCGGTTCGTCCCGGCAGTGCTCGGCGTGTAGCTCATACCGGATGAGCCGGATGAACTGCTAGACCTTTCCGAGGACGGGCTCAGAACATCCAGCCGCATGTACTGGGAACTCGAGAAGCCACGAGCATCGTGCTGTCGACACACGTGGACGGACGTCTGCGAAAAGTGCACGTACCGCTCGTCGGTGACGACTATCAGTGGGCGATCCGCGCACACCAGAGCAAGCAGCCGATTGTCGTGTCCGGCGATCTCGTGTTCGAACGCGGTGCTTGGCGCCTGACCGGGATGATCAGCCTGGACTCGAGTTATCTACACCGGGAGAGCTGACGTCGGCGTGCGAGAAACTCTGCCCGGGATCTGGTCGATGCGAAAGTCGCCCGTCAACAAGGACGAAGAGGTGCCGATCTTCGAGATCGCCGACTTCGGCATCGTGGGCGACCTGTTCAACGTCGCGCCGCAGCTGACCGAAGCGGTCAAGACGCACAAGGGCTGACGCCTTTCGCTGATTTGGTCAGCCTGCGGTTCTGGTGCGCGATCCCCAACGCGCCCTTGGGATTACCAGATGGCCCGAGACTGCTCGTGGTCGGCACGGTTGATGACCCGATTCGCCGATCTCACGCGTTGCTTGCTAGTTTCATCGGCGTCAAGTCCCCCGAAGGGGGGGAGTCATCGACACTAGGGGATTCAGAAGTGAAGAAGACGGTTACGGGACTGCTGATGGGCGCGCTGGCCACGGGGGCACTGATCGCCTTGGCGCCTGCGGCGCAAGCAGAGGTGTATCCGAACGAAAAGGAATGCCTGGCCGCCGCGAAGCGAGAGGAGGCGCGGCGCGTTTCCGAGGGTGACATCAACGTCCCCCATTACAGCTGCAAGGCCGTAGGAAACGGCTGGCGAGTGGGCATCTTCCGCTGATCGGAGTGGTGAGGGCGGGCTGACCTGATCCGCACCACCCTCGCCGGACGATCTGTCGCACAACCCCAGGACCACCGCGTCGATTGCTGCGCGGTGGTCCTGTCCCGTTTTCGACCACCGCCGAAAATATTTGCCTACGGCCACCGGAACTCTCGTGTGAGACCGATGATGGCCTGTCGAGAGGCTGCGAGGGAGGCCGGTTCGGCGGCGGCCGACTGGCAATTCGAGTCTCGCGATCCACCACTTGCGACTGTGACCTGATCCAACTGGTCGAGCGAATAGCCGCCGCGCGGCCGACATGTTGTTCGTGCGCCTCGCGAGGAAACGAGAGAACTGACACCGGGTGCGAGCGACTCCGCCGAGGCGCTGGTCGGCTCGAACCGTTGTGGCCAATGAGGATGTAGAGGCGCTGATCGTCGAGCGCTTGGTTCGTTGTGCTCGGTCGGGAAAAATCGGCGCGAAATTGGTGCGAACTCTCGAGGCCAGGTGAGCGAAAATCGTGACCGCTGCGAAAGAAATTACGGTGCAGGCGATTTCGCGTCGGCGATGCGGGTGGCGGACTTACACTCGGCCGGTGAGCATCCCAACGGAACCGATCGGTAGCATCCCTCGACCTCACGATCTGTTGGCCGCCATGGCCGACGAATCCGGCGACGCCGCCGCGCTCGCCGAACTCCAGCGCAGCGCGGTCGCCGAGACCGTCCGCAAGCTGGAAGAACTCGGCTCTCCCGTCGTCACCGACGGCGAGCAGTCCAAGCCGAGCTTCGCCACCTATCCGATTGCCGGGCTGGATAATCTGGCCCCGGACGGGGCGATCATCCCGTTCGCCGACGGACACCAGAGACAGCTGCCCCGGCTGGCCTCCGGTCCGTTCCGCTATGCCGCGCACGCGGCGGACTATCTGCGCGACGCGCAGCAGCACGCCACCGTTCCGGTGAAGCAGGCCGTCATCGCGCCATCGGCGCTGAGCCTGCTGTATCCGGCCGACGGGATCGAGGGTTACCCCCGCGAGCAGTTCCTCGCCGACCTCGCCGACGCGGCGGAGGCCGATATCCGCGCCTGCCTGGAGGCGGGCGCGCACCTGGTGCAACTCGACTTCACCGAAGGGCGACTGTCGCTCAAGCTGGATCCGAGCGGCGGTGTGCTCGACCAGTTCATCGAGCTGAACAACACAGTGCTCGACCGATTCTCGGACGAGGAGCGAGCCAGGATCGGCGTGCACACCTGCCCGGGCGGCGACCAGGACTCCACGCACAGCCTGGACGTGGACTACGTCGAATTGCTGCCGAAGCTGCTGCAACTGCGAGTGGGCGCGTTCTACCTCCAGTTCGCGAGCGAGCCGGATCCGGAGAAGGTGCTCGCCGTGGTCGCCGAACACCTGCCCGCCGAGGCGCGGGTGTTCATCGGTGTCACCGACCCGATCGACCCGCAGGTCGAGACACCCGAACAGGTCCGCGACCGGGTGCTGCTCGCCGCCCGCTACCTGCCCGTCGATCGGTTGGGCACCTGCGACGACTGCGGCTTCTCGCCGTTCGCCGACGACACCTCCACCTCGCGGGAGACCGCGTTCGCCAAGATCCGTGCGCGTATCGAGGGCACGGCGCTGGCGGCGACGGAATTGGGCGTCTGAATTGCGGTGACTCGCCCCGGTTCAGGCCGGGGCCGGTCCTCTCGCGCAGGGTCGGATTGCGGTTGCAAGCTGGTTCAGCCCAGACACGCAGCAGGGTCGTTGCGTTGTAGTGGAATTCGATAGACGCATGTGGAGCGGCCCCGCTCCGGACGGTGCGGCCGGTCGTTCCGGTTACGTGTGCGAGTTCCCGTCAGGCGGTGAATTCTCTGTCTTGTACGCTGATCCGGACACGGAGGGGAGAGGCGGCGGCCACCCCGATGCTCGAATCAGCAGCGGTGCAGTGCGGTGAGCAGGGTGTCGAGGATCGGTGAGCGCCGGGCGTCGGCGCGCAGGACCGCCGACACGGGGATGCGCAGCTTGGATTCGGCCAGCCGCAGCACCACCAGACCCTCGGTCGTGCTCTCCGCGTAGAGCACCGTCCACGCCTCGGGCCGGTTGATCAGCTCCATCGTCGCGGTGTGGTCCGGCGGGATGGGCGGGCCGAAGGTGGGGCCGGTAGGCAGTTCGGCGAACGCGTTGCGGATCACCGTGTGTAGCAACACCTGTTCCTGCTCCGGGGGGAGTAACAGGGGGTAGGAGGCCAGATCCGCCAGGGTCACCGTGTCCTTCGTGGCCAGCGGATGCGCGCTGGAGGTGGCGATCACCAGATCCTCGACCCACAGCTGCTCGACCACGAGGCCGGGCTGGTCGACGCGGCCGCGGATCAGGGCCAGATCGCAGTCGCCGTCGGTCACCGCGGTGATGCGCTGACGGAAGGGTTTGATGACGAACTCGATCTCCGCCTCCGGATGCGCGGCGCGCGCTCCCGCGATGGCCGACAGCGAGCGGGTGGCGAAGGACATGTTCGCGGCCAGCCGGATGCGCGGGCCGACCGTCCGCACGGCGGCGCGGATCGCCGACTCCAGACTCAGCATTTGTTTCGCAAGGGGAAGTAGCCGTGCGGTGGCGTCGGTGGGCACGACCGAGCGGGTCGAGCGCTCGAACAGTTGCACGCCGAGGTCGCGTTCGAGCCGGGAGATCTGGTGGCTGATCGCCGACTGCGAGATGAAGCAGCGCGCCGCGGCGCCGCTGAAGCTGAGCTCCTCGCACACCGCGACGAAGTAGGTGAGCTGCCGAAGTTCCACGGCGCCTCCTGATTAATTACGAATCGAGATAAGAGTCATCTTAATTATGCGCCCACACACCTGAAATATCCGCCCTCCGGATCGCGGTTCGTAATGAGAGAAGGAGGCTGTCATGCAGTACGTGGACGCGGGAATCGAAACCGCGGGTGTCGTCATTGTCGGATCGGGGTTCGGCGGGCTCGCCGCCGCCAAGCAACTGGCCAAGTCGGGGGTGGACTATGTGCTGATCTCCAGCACGCCCGAGCATCTGTTCCAACCGCTGTTGTACCAGGTAGCGACCGGTGTGCTCACATCGGAGGAGATCGCGCCGCCGATCGCGGGCATCCTGCGCCGCCATCGCGAGGCCGACGTTCGCCTCGGCACCGTGGTCGGCATCGATCCCGACCGCGCCATCGTCACCTACGAACACGAGGGCGTTTCGCACCGCATCCGCTACGGCTCGCTGATCGCGGCCACCGGCGCGAGCCAGTCCTACTTCGGCCGCGACGACTTCGCGGAGAAGACCTATTCGCTCAAGACCATCGATGACGCGCGGCGGCTGCGCGCCCAGATCGCGCGCGTCTTCGCCGAAGCCGCGCAGGCCGACGAGCAGACCAGGCGCAAGCTGCTGAGCTTCGTCGTGGTCGGCGCGGGCGCGACCGGCGTCGAGGTGGCCGGTCAGCTGAAGGAGCTGGCGAAACGGTATTACCACCAGGAGGTTTCGGTCACGCTCGTGGAGGGCGCGGGCGAGGTGCTCCCGCCGTTCGGCGGCGGGCTGTCGGAGTACGCGAAGAAGTCGCTGACCGGCAGCGGCGTGGAGGTGCTGCTCGGCACCTTCGTCACCGACATCGAGCACGGCAAGGTCACCGTCAAGAGCGCCGACGGGGTCGAGCACGCCATCGCGGCCGAGACCGTGGTGTGGTCGGCGGGCGTGCAGGCGGGCGGGTTCGCGAAGATCCTGGCCGAGGCCACGGGCGTGGCGACCGACCGGGCCGGCCGGCTGCTGATCAACCCCGATCTCACAGTCGGCGGCTACGCCGACATCTACGCCATCGGCGACATGACCTCGCTCAACGGCTACCCCGGGCAATCGCCGGTGGCCATGCAGGAAGGCAGGCACGCCGCCGACATCATCCGCCGCAAGAAGCAGCCCGGCACGCCCTTCACCTACTGGGACAAGGGCAGCATGGCGGTGATCAGCCGGTTCAGCGCCGTGACGAAGCTGAACGACCGCATCACCTTCCGCGGTGTGATCGCCTGGTTCATGTGGCTCGCGGTGCACCTGTTCTACCTGGTCGGTTTCCGCAACCGCTTCGCCGCGGTCGCGTCCTGGCTGGTCGCGTTCATCTTCACCGGGCGCCCCGGTTTCGCCGAGGAGGAGGCGACCGCGCCGAAGGTACTCGCCGCGGAGAGCCGAGCCGCTTAATGGCTTCTCGCACCTGAGAATCGCGTCGCACACGATCGAAAGGCGGCGCGATTCACGGTGCGCGCGGCATTCACGCTGCCCAGGAACGAACCGCGATTCGCGTGGTAAACCGCATGTCGGAAGCGGTTTCGGTGCGGGAGTGCGAACGCGGTGGAACCTTTCGGTGAACGCTCGGTGTGACAGCCGTCTCGTTCACCCAACCGGCATCGTGGCGACACTTCGAGGTTGCTGGGGCGCATTGTCGGGCTGGCTTCATCGTGGATATGACTATTTCGTCCGTGCTGACAGCCCCGGCTCGACCGACGGACTCCGGGGAGGGACGGTCGCGTTACTCGCTGGTGGTCTCCTCCGACCTCGATCACCGCGTCGCCGCGCAGCGCCTGCGCTACAACGTGTTCGCCAACGAGCCGGGTTTCCGGATTCCGGACGACGGCAGCGGTTTGGACGCCGACCATTTCGACGAGCACTGCGACCACATGCTGGTGCGCGACGACGCCAGCGGGGAATTCGTCGGCTGCTACCGGATGCTGCCGCCGGGCAAGGTCGCCGCGGCGGGCGGGTACTACACTGCGACGGAATTCGATCTCGCTCAACTGGATCCGGAAGGCATGCGGATCGTCGAGATGGGCCGCGCGTGCGTGGTCCCCGACCACCGCAACGGCTCGGTGCTCACCCTCATGTGGGCGGGGATTTTGCACTACATCCAGCTCACCGGCTACGAGTGGGTGATGGGCTGCGTGTCGGTGCCGATGCAGGACAGCCCGGCCGACCCGCCCGGAGTGAACGTGCGCGGCGTGCGCGACATGCTGCTCGGTCGGCACGCCTCCGACCCGGAGCGCCGGGTGCACCCCTACAACCCGGTGATCGTCGACGGCAAGACCCTCGACGAACTGACCCCGCCGTCGCGGCCGAAGCTGCCCCCGCTGGTGCGCGGCTACCTGCGGCTGGGCGCGGAGATCTGCGGCGAGCCCGCCCACGATCCCGCCTTCGCGGTCGCCGACTTCGTCGTGCTGCTCGGGCTGAACACCATCAACACCCGCTACCTCAATCGCCTACAAGACGCCGCCGCGTCGTTCGACGGGGGACGGTGAGGACCGTGGTCTTCGACGCGCCACCT
The DNA here is from genome assembly GCF_044548645.1 of Nocardia sp. NPDC051929. NCBI lineage: Bacteria > Bacillati > Actinomycetota > Actinomycetes > Mycobacteriales > Nocardiaceae > Nocardia > Nocardia sp. NPDC051929. The sequence goes on from NZ_JBIUCG010000002.1 coordinate 52,299, forward strand.
GCCAAGTCCGCCGCGCACGCATGGATGCCGTCGAGCCCCTGTGGTTCAGGCTGCATCGATTCGATCGACCAAGTCGGCCCGGCGCGGGTGGCCGCCCGGCTGGCCGGAGTCGCCGGCCTGCTGCTCAGCTACCCGATCGCGCACGCGGTGACCCCGCGCGGCAAGCGTGCGCCGTTGCAGCGCGGCTACGCGCGCCTGCTGCTCGGTTCCATCGGCCTGCGGTTGCGCGTCGTCGACAACCGGGTGACCGCGGAAGAGTGCGGTGTCGTCGATGAGGGCGACGCCACGCTCGCACCCGCCGGTTTCGGCGCCGCAGGCCGGGGCGTGCTGATCGTCACCGGGCACATCAGCTGGACCGACATCGTCGCCTTGGCCTCGGTGCAGCCGCTCGGCTTCGTGGCTCGCGCCGACATGCTGGACTGGCCGATGATCGGCAAACTCGCCGAGTTGATGCGGGTGATCCCGATCGAACGCGAGAGCCTACGGCAGTTGCCGGGCGTAGTGGCCGCGGTCGGAGCGCGGCTGGCCGCCGGTGAGCGGATCGGCGTCTTCCCCGAGGGCACCACGTGGTGTGGCCGCGCCTACGGCAGCATGCGTCCCGCGTTGCTCCAGGCGGCGGTGGACACCGGCACCCCCGTGCAGCCGGTGCGATTGCGGTACCTGGACCGGCACGGCGTGCCGTGCACGGTGCCCGCTTTCGTCGGCGTCGACACCTTCGGCTCCTCCGCCGGGCGGGTGCTGCGTTCGCGCGGAATGGTCGCCGAAGTGGTGCTGGAGCCGGTGCTGGAACCCGGCCCCGACCGGCGCGAACTGGCCCGCCGCTGCGAGGCCGCGGTCCGCGGCACCGCGTCGCCCCGCCACGGTGCGGAAACCACGGAGTGGATCGAGGCGGGGCACACCCGAGTCCAGGACCCGTCGCTCGCGACCGACGCACCAGAAGTGCGCCGCCCGCGCCGCCGCCCGATGCTGCGCGGGCGCCGGAGTGCTGCGGTCGCGCGGTAACTCGACAGGTTTCGCGAGTGGCACACCATCGAAAGGTCCACTCGCGGTTTGCCACAGCCATGTGCCACTCGCAGACGTTTCGCCGTACGCACGGTGTTCGGCATCATGGCTGCGGGTGCCTCGTGGCGCATCGGTGTGGGCCTGGCTCGCTCCCGTCCACGCCGTGATCGTGATCACCGGCGTCGAATGCGGCAGGGCTGCACCGAGTCCGGGGCGAGCCGATGTCGGCCCGCCCCGGATATAGGGAAAGAACTCAGAAACCGCTTCCCGTCGGCGGCCGCCACCCGTGGTCCCAGCCGGGCCTGCCGTGATCCCAGTCGTCGTGGCGGTTGCGGCCGCGGAACCAGTCGTCGTTGCGGCCGCGATCCCAGTCGTTGTGCCTGCCGCGATTCCAGTCGTCGTGGCCGTGGCGGCCGTGGGTCGCATCGAGCTGGTCGGCCTGCTCGAGCACGATCGGGTCGGCGAGCGCGGGCACCGCGACCGCGGCGACCGGCATCAGGGCGAGTGCGGACGCGACCGCGGCGCGTGCCAGCACGCGTCGCGTGCGTCCATGGGTGTGATGGTCCATCGGAACTTCCTCACTATCGATTCGTCCGGGCGTCGACCGCTCGGCGTCCCGGCCCCGGATCCACTCCCGGAACGGAACGGATCGGCGATCAACACGCTGAATAACGTACCGCTAAATAGCGGTACATTCAATAGGTGAAAACCCTGAGATTCCGCCGGTCGCAGGGCGTTCAAGCCTGAACCGGGTCCGTGAACGGACCCCGCGCGAGCGGGCGAGCAGGGGGGAATAACCGGCGGAGGGTGACGGCTATCCTTAACTGGTCATGAAGTCGGCTTTTTCGGGTCCGGTCAACGGTGCTGCGCCCCAGACGGTCTACCTCGATCACGCGGCCACCACACCGATGCTGCCCGCGGCCATCGAGGCGATGACGGCTGCCTTGCGCAGCACAGGCAACGCGTCCTCGTTGCACGGCTCCGGGCGCGCCGCCCGTCGGCTGCTGGAGGAGGCGCGCGAGTCGATCGCGGCCGACCTGGGCGCCCGGCCCTCGGAGGTCATCTTCACCTCCGGCGGCACCGAGAGCGACAACCTGGCGGTGAAGGGCATCTTCTGGGCGCGCCGCGACGCCGATCCGCGCCGGAACCGGATCATCGCCAGCTCGGTCGAGCACCACGCGGTGATCGACGCGGTGGAGTGGCTGGAGCGGCACGAGGGCGCGGAAGTCACCTGGCTGCCGGTCGACGCCGAGGGCGTGGTCGCGGCCGGAGCGCTGCGCGCCGCGCTCGCCGCCCATCCCGACGAGGTCGCGCTGGTCACCGTCATGTGGGCGAACAACGAGGTCGGCACGATCCAGCCGATCGTCGAACTCGCCTCCGTCGCAGCCGAATTCGGCGTGCCGATGCACAGCGACGCGGTGCAGGCGGCGGCGCAGCTGCCCATCGACTTCGCCGCGAGCGGCCTGTCCGCGGCCAGCTTCGCCGGGCACAAGGTCGGCGGCCCGCACGGTATCGGGGTGCTACTGCTCGGCAGGCAGGTGCCGTGCGTGCCGCTGCTGCACGGCGGCGGGCACGAGCGCGACCTGCGGTCGGGCACCTCGGACACGGCGGCCGCGATCGGGCTGGCCGCCGCGCTGCGCCAGACTTCGATCGAACTACACGCCCGGACCGCCGAGCTGGTCGCGTTGCGGGACGCGTTGATCGACGGCATCCGCGCGACGGCGCCCGACGCGGTGCTCAACGGTCCGACCGGCGAACGGCGGCTACCCGGCAACGCGCACGTCACTTTTCCCGGCTGCGAAGGGGATTCGCTACTGATGCTGCTGGACGCGGCGGGGATCGAATGCTCGACCGGTTCGGCGTGCACCGCGGGCGTCGCCACGCCCAGTCACGTGCTGATCGCGATGGGTGTCGAACCCTGGCAGGCGCGCGGATCGCTGCGCTTCTCGCTGGGGCACACCTCGACGCGTGCCGACGTCGACGCAGTACTGAAAGTCTTGCCGCAAGTGGTGGAGCGGGCCAAGGCCGCGGGCCTGGCCGGTGCGAAAGGAGGTGTTTGATGCGGGTACTCGCCGCGATGAGCGGTGGTGTGGATTCGGCCGTGGCGGCGGCGCGTGCCGTCGACGCCGGTCACGAGGTAGTCGGGGTGCATCTGGCGCTGTCGGCGACACCGGGCACGCTGCGCACCGGATCGCGCGGTTGCTGCTCGAAGGAGGACGCGGGTGACGCCCGGCGCGCCGCCGACGTGCTCGGCATTCCGTTCTACGTCTGGGATTTCGCCGACCGCTTCAAGGAAGACGTCATCGACGACTTCGTCGCGGCCTACGCGGCGGGCGAGACGCCGAACCCGTGCCTGCGCTGCAACGAGAAGATCAAGTTCTCCGCCCTGGCCGACCGCGCGGTGGCGCTCGGCTTCGACGCCGTGGTCACCGGGCACTACGCGCGGCTCGAGGACGGTGTGCTGCGGCGCGCCGTCGACGCAGACAAGGACCAGTCCTATGTGCTGGCTGTGCTGACCGCGAAGCAGCTCTCGCGCGCGATGTTCCCGGTGGGCGACACCCCCAAGCCGCAGATCCGCGCCGAGGCCGCCGAGCGCGGGCTCGCCGTCGCGAACAAGCCCGACAGCCACGACATCTGCTTCATCCCCTCCGGCGATACGCGCGCCTTCCTTGGCGCGAAGATCGGCATCCGGCCCGGCGCGGTCGTCGACGCCGACGGCCGGGAGCTCGCGCGGCACGAGGGCGTGCACGGATTCACCATCGGCCAGCGCAAGGGCCTGGGGTTGCCGGGTCCCGCCGCCGACGGCAAGCCCCGGTACGTCACCGGCATCGATCCCGAGTCCGGCACGGTCCGCGTGGGGTCGGCCGAGGACTTGCAGGTCTGGACGATCGAGGCGGAGCGCGCGATCTGGACGTCCGGCTCCGCGCCCGCGGGCCCGATCGAGTGCGTGGCGCAGGTGCGCGCGCACGGCGGCACCGCGCCCGCGGTGGCCGAGGCGGTGGGCGACGGACTGCTCGTGCGGCTGCGCGAGCCGCTGACCGGCGTCGCGCGCGGCCAAGCCGTGGTCGTCTACCGTCCGGATCCCGAGGGTGACGAGGTGATCGGCAGCGGGACCATCTCCGGCACCGCGCAAGAGTCTGTCACGAGTGAAACGGGGGCCGAGGCGGCGCGGTGATCCCGCACCATCCTCCGGTGTCGTCCGGTGCGGAAACTGGGCTGTGACCGTCGAGGACGGCGGGCCTCGTAATGGCGGAATCGATCGGATGGAGTGCGGTAACGGTGTACGAGACCGGCACGGATGACGTGACGCGAGATGGCGGGCCGGACGTGACCGCCGAGCCGGTGCGCTTGCGAGGCGGCGTCGCCACCGGCGTCGGCTCTTGGCCGGGCACCGACCCGCGCGAGGCCGCCGCGACCATCGTCGGCGAACTCGGTGAGTTACCGCACCTGGTGGAGCTGCCCGGTCGGGGCGCGGGCGCGGACCTGATCGGCCGCGCCTCCGCGTTGCTGGTCGATCTGCGTTTCGACACCACCTCCAGGGGCTATCGACTGGCGCCGCGCCCGGGTTCGGTCTCGCGGCGCGCCCATGACCTGCTGCGGACCGATCTGGACGCACTCGAGGAAGCGTGGGAGAACGCAGGCCTGTCCGGTCGCGGCCGGACGGTGAAGGTGCAGTCGGCGGGCCCGCTGACGCTGGCCGCGCAGGTCGAGTTGCCCGGCGGTCATCGCGTGCTCACCGACGCCGGCGCGGTGCGCGACCTCTCGGAGTCCCTGGCCGAGGGGCTGGCGCAGCACGTGGCGGAGGTGCGCAAGCGGCTCGGCGCGCAGGTCGTCGTGCAGCTGGACGAACCGTCGCTGACCGCCGTGCTGGACGGTTCCCTGCGCGGGGTGAGCGTGCTGAACACCGTGCGCGCGTTGCCCGAACCGGAAGCGCTGGCCGTGCTGGACGCGGTGATCACCGCACAGTCCGCGCCGGTGCTGGTGCACAGTTGCGCCGAGCCGCCCGCGCTCGGTGCGCTGCGCCGTAGCGCCGCCGCGGGGATCGGGTTCGATCTGAGCATCATCGGCACCGGGCAACTCGACGAGATCGGGGAGGCCATGGAAGCGGGCAAGCAGCTGGTGCTCGGTGTCGTCCCCACCGAGGCGCCTGCCACGACGGTCACCTGGCGGACCTTCGCCGAACCGGGCGTGCGGCTGATCGATCGGCTCGGCTTCGGCCGCCGCACGCTGGCGGAGCGGGTCGCGGTCAGCCCGGCATGCGGACTGGCGGGCGCGCCGCTGGAGTGGAGCAGACGAGCGCTGCGCTTGGCCGCGGACGTCGCGCGGGCGTATGCCGAGGAGCCGGAGGAGCTTTCGTTCTCCTGACGTCGTCGTGTGAGAACGCGAATCCCCGCCCGGACCGACCGCCTTCGCGCCAGAACCAGCTCGGTTGTGGGCAGTCGGGGGGAGCCCCGCTCATGGGATCGTCAGCGCCGAGAGAGAACTACGCTGCGCATGGTGCAGCCCCCGGAACGCCCGGTCGTTCAGAGCGGCACAAGGCTTCCAAATGACCGGCGCGGGCATCACGCCGTGGTGTGGGCGCCGCAACGGCGAGCTGGGGGCAAGGCCGCCGGAACGCCGGTGCTCGCGCCGAGAAACGGACCGGCCGGAATTCGTGTCCGCCAGGGCGGCGACGTGCGCGAACACGGCGGCTCCCTGTCGGTGGCCTCCGCTAATGTGCGATGGGTGAGTGACAGCGAGAGCGCGGCGGCCCCGGCGACGCCAGAGCAGCGGGTGGACTGGCAGCAACTCGCGGACGAGGTGCGTGAGCATCAGTTCCGCTACTACGTCCGGGACGCGCCGATCATCTCCGACGGCGAGTTCGACGCGCTGTTGCGGCGGTTGCAGGCCATGGAGGACGAGCATCCGGACCTGCGCACGCCGGACTCGCCGACCCAGCTGGTCGGCGGTGGGTTCGCGACCGATTTCACCGCCGTCGACCATCTCGAGCGGATGCTGTCGCTGGACAACGTGTTCGACGTCGACGAGCTACGCGCCTGGGCCGCCCGGGTGGAGGCGGAGACCGGGCCGGACCTGCACTATCTGTGCGAGGTCAAGATCGACGGCGTCGCGCTGAACCTGGTCTACGAGAACGGCAGGCTGGTCCGTGGCGCCACCCGAGGCGACGGACGCACGGGTGAAGACGTGACGCTCAACGCGCGCACCATCGATGACATCCCCGGCGAGCTGAACCCCAGCGACGAGTTCCCGATCCCGCGACTACTGGAGGTCCGCGGCGAGGTGTACTTCCGGCTGGAGGATTTCGAGACGCTCAACGCCGCCATCGTGGCCGAGGGCAAACCGCCCTACGCCAACCCGCGCAACACCGCGGCCGGTTCGCTGCGGCAGAAGGATCCGTCGGTCACCGCGCGGCGCAGGCTGCGCATGATCTGTCACGGCTTCGGCCGGATCGAGGGCTACACGCCGACCTCGCAATACGAGGCGTACCGCGCGCTCGCCGCGTGGGGCCTGCCGGTGTCCGAGCACACCAGACGGGTGCAGGGCATCGACGCGGTGATCGAGCGGGTCGCGTATTGGGGCGAGCACCGGCACGACATCGAGCACGAGATCGACGGCCAGGTGATCAAGGTCGACGAGACCGCGCTGCAACGCCGCCTCGGCTCCACCTCGCGGGCTCCGCGCTGGGCGATCGCCTACAAGTACCCGCCCGAGGAGGCGACGACCAAGCTGCTGAACATCCAGGTGAACGTCGGCCGCACCGGGCGGGTGACGCCGTTCGCGGTGATGGAGCCGGTGTCGGTCGCGGGGTCGACGGTCGCGATGGCCACCTTGCACAACGCGGCCGAGGTCAAGCGCAAAGGCGTGCTGATCGGCGACACGGTCACCATCCGCAAGGCGGGTGACGTGATCCCCGAGGTGCTGGGGCCGGTGGTGGACGCGCGCCCCGAAGACGCGCGCGAGTTCGTCATGCCGACGCACTGTCCCGAATGCGGCACCGAACTGCGCCCCGAGAAGGAGGGCGACGCCGACATCCGCTGCCCGAACCAGCAGTTCTGCCCGGCCCAATTGCGCGAGCGCGTCTACCACGTGGCAGGCCGCGGCGCTTTCGACATCGAGGCCCTCGGTTACGAAGGCGCGATCGATCTGCTGAAGTCCGGCGCCATCACCGACGAGGGCGACTTGTTCGACTTGGACGAGGCGACGCTGCTCACCACGTCCCTCTACGCCAACAAGAACGGCAGCCTCTCCGCCAACGGCAAGCGGCTGCTGGAGAACCTGGCCGCGGTCAAGAACCGGCCGCTGTGGCGGGTGCTGGTCGGCCTGTCCATCCGGCACGTCGGCCCCACCGCGGCGCGGGCGCTCGCCGCCGAGTTCGGCAGCTTGGACCGCGTCGAGGCGGCGTCGGTCGAGGAATTGGCCGCCGCCGACGGCGTGGGCCCTACCATCGCGGCCGCGGTGGCGGAGTGGTTCACCGTCGACTGGCACCGCGCCGTGGTGGCGAAGTGGCGGGCCGCGGGTGTGCGGATGGAAGACGAGCGGGACGAATCCATCGAGCGCAACTTGGAGGGTCTGTCCATCGTGGTGACCGGTTCGCTGCAAGGCTTCACCCGCGACGGCGCCAAGGAGGCGATCCTGGTGCGCGGCGGCAAGGCGGCCAGTTCGGTTTCGAAGAAGACCGCGTTCGTGGTGATCGGTGACGCGCCGGGGTCCAAGGCCGCCAAAGCGGAGGAACTCGGTGTGCCGATTCTCGACGAGGAGGGGTTCCAGCGGCTGCTGGCCGGTGGTCCCGAGGCGGTCACGCCGGAGACGGCCGCGGAGGACGCCGAAGCCGAGGAGTGATCGGCGCTTGACCTGAAGATACGTTGAGGTATGAGGATCGACTGGTAGGCGACTACCAGGAGGTCATCATGTCTCGTCCTACCGCACTGATCACCGGCGCATCGGCAGGATTCGGCGCTGCGCTCGCGCGGGCGCTGATCGAACAAGGGTGGCGGGTGCTGGGGACCGGGCGTCGAGCCGACCGGTTGACGCGGGTGGCCGCCGAACTCGGGCCGTCGTTCCAGGCGGTCCCCGGCGACGTCACGGAGCCGGCGGATCGCGCCAGGTTGGCGGACGCCGCGCGCGGTGCGGGGGAACTCGCCCTGGTGGTGAACAACGCCAGCCGTCTCGGGCCGAGTCCGTTGCTGGGCCTCGCGGACTATCCACTCGACGAGTTCGAGCGCGTCTTGCGCACGAATGTGGTCGCGCCACTGGCGATTCTGCGCATCGTGCTGCCGCTGCTGCGGCCGGACGGCGTTGTGGTGAACATCAGCTCCGACGCCGCGGTTGAGCCGTATCCCACGTGGGGTGGATACGGTTCGTCGAAGGCAGCGCTCGACCAGCTCACGGCGATCCTCGGTGCGGAACATCCGGGCCTGTCCATCTACGCGTTCGATCCCGGCGACATGCGTACCGAGATGCATCAGGCCGCGTTTCCCGGCGTCGACATCTCCGACCGGCCCGAGCCCGCGACAGTAGTGCCCGCGCTGCTGCGGTTGCTCGCCGAGAAGCCGAAGAGCGGGCGTTATGCCGCCGCGGATTTCGTGGCCGGGCGGGCGTCATGACGGTGCGGACCGAACTGCCGTTCTTCGATCTGTCCCCGGATCGCAACGCCACCCTCCCGCCCGAGGCGAGAGGGATGGCGCGCGACGAGGTCCGTTTGCTCGTCGTCGAGGACGGTCTGACGCACGCCCGATTCCGAGAGCTGCCCGACCGCCTGCGCCCGGGCGACCTTTTGTTGGTGAACAACTCGGCGACCATGTCGTCGGCGGTCGACGCCACGATGGACGGCGAGCCGGTCGTGCTGCATTTCTCCACCTGGCTGGACGACGGCCGCTGGGTGGTCGAGGTCCGGACCACCGAGCGCACTCCCTATCCGCCCGAGCGGCTCTCGGCCGGGACCGTGTTGCGATTGCCGGGTGCGACGGCCACACTGCGGGCGCCCTGGCTTCCCGGCGGACGTCGTCTCTGGAGTGCGGACGTCACCGGCGACGTGTTCGGGTTGCTCGCCGCACACGGCCGCCCCATCACGTATGCCTATGTGCCGCAGCGGTGGTCGGCGGCCTATTACACGACGGTCTTCGGCAGGGTTCCGGGCAGCGCGGAAATGCCAAGCGCGGCACGGCCGTTCACCGAGCGTGTGGTGTTGGATCTGATCACCGCAGGGGTCGCTCTCGCGCCGATCACCCTGCATACCGGCGTCTCCTCGCCCGAGGCCGGGGAACCGCCGAGCCCGGAACGGTTCGCCGTTGCCGCCTCGACGGCGCGGCTGGTGAACGACACGAAAGCCGCCGGTGGGCGGGTCGTCGCGGTGGGCACGACGGTGACGCGGGCGTTGGAGACCGCCGCCGACCCGGCGGGACTGGTCCACGCGTCGCGCGGGTGGACCGACCTGGTGCTCGGCGCACGGCGACCGGCTCGTGTAGTGGATGGTCTGATCACCGGTTGGCACGCGCCCGGCGCGTCACACCTGGATCTCCTGGTAGCAGTGGCGGGGGAGGAAACCGTCGCCGCCGCGTATGCCGCCGCCGTGGACACCGGCTACCTGTGGCACGAGTTCGGCGACAGCGCTCTGCTGTTCGGGCGTGGCCCGCTCAGTGGACCGTGACCGTGGCGCCCAGCTGGCCCGCGATGTCGAATCGCCCGCAACGGCCGTCGCTCAGGTCGAGCTTCTGGGTGATGATCTTGCCGCGGCGATTCTTGAACGTCGCCTCGGCGGACACGTCGGCGCTCGCCGTCGAGCACACCTTCGACACCACGCCGGGCGGGTCGTAGCTGACCGTCCCTCCGCCCTGGCAGGTGTTCGTGCTGTTGGCCAGGAACACGCGTGCGGTGCCCTCCGGACACGGCGCGTCCGCCACCGCCTCCGGCGCCACGGTCAGCGAGCCCAGCGCGAGCGCGGCGACGGCGGAGCCTCCGACCACTACGCGACGAACCGTCGATCCCATCGTTACCCTCATCCCATCGAACAACTTCGGCAGTACGCCGCGGCAAGACCGCAGCGTGCAGGCATGCTAACCCGCTATCACGCCTGCTGTCCTGGCGACTGCTGTCGAGCTACTCCGGAAACAGCAGGTTGTCGACGGCGATGGTGGTGTCCGCATAGCGGACCGGGATGTGGTCGCCGGGCCGGTACTCTTTGCGAGTCCGGTAACCCGTGGGTATCGGTTCGGTGTGCTCGTAGATCACGGTTCTCGTGACTACCCAGTAGGTCGAATACCCGGCGCGGCCATACAGTTTCGCTTTGACTCCGAGGTCTTGCATCACCGTTTCGTCGGAGATTTCGATGACCAGGAGCACATCAGCCGGATCCCACACAGCGATTTTCGAACCGATCAAATCGACCTGATCCGCGTCTGCCCGCAGTACCCAGCAGTCGGGATCGGGTAGCGACTGGGCGGTGGGCAGCGTCTCGCTGGTCACCTCGACCCCCTTGGTCGGAAGCTCCCGCGCGATGCGAAACACCGCTCGGCCGTGCCACGACCCGATAACCACCGGCCATACCTCCCCCTCGACGAGTTCGACACGATGGTCGAACGCGCCCGCCTCCCACGCGCGCAGGAACTCGCTGCGCGTCCAGCGGTAGGCGATCGAAGCCTCGGTCATGCGATCAGGGTACCGTGCCGCCGATCGCGCAGCCATCGGTCGCAGACCTGTTCCCCCAGGTAATGCTCGTGATCGAACAAAGAGAGGGAGGACGTTCGAGCCTTCGGCGAACTGTGTGTGGGCTCGGTGCGCGTGTCGCCGACGTGGGGCGAGATCAGGCGCGGATCGCGGACGCTACCGGCCTGATGTCGCCTACCCATGCCACAGACGGAAGTATGGCGGCATGCTGCGCAGTTTTCAGGTGACCAATCACAGATCGCTGGCCGACGAGCAGGAGTTGCGGCTCACCAGAGGAAGCGGGCCGGTGGCGGTGCCGGTGACCGCCGTGCACGGCGGCGCCGCTGCGGGCAAGACGAACCTGATCGATGCGCTCGGGCAGATGCGTGACGCGGTGTTGCACTCGGTGACCGGGTGGGACCCGTACGCGGGCCCGGTGCGGGCGCCGCATCTCGGATTCCCGGACCGGCCTTCGGAGTTCGTGGCGGCGTTCGTCGCCGAGGGCGTGCCGTATACCTACGGGTTCCGGCTGGACAACGCCGACGTGACGGCGGAATGGCTGCACACCCATCCGCGCTCGCGCAAGCGAATCGTGTTCGAGCGCAACGGGGAACAGATCAAGATCGGCCCGATGTTCGAGGCCGCGCGCTACGGTATCACCGCGCTGGCTCCGCTGGTTCGTCCGAACGCGTTGCTGCTCAGCCTCGCCGGTCAGATGTATTCCGACGCGCTCGTGCCCGCCTACCGCTGGTTCGATTCCATGCTCGAAGTGCAGCGCGGTCCCGCCGAACCCGACGCCATCGCCCATCGGCTGGGCAGTCACATCTCCCGATCCCCGGACAACGCGGCGCGGCTGCTGATGCTGCTGCGTACGGCCGAGTTGGGCATCACCGACCTGCTCGTCGCCGAACACGACCCGTTGTACGCCGACTACCTGCGTGATCTGGACGCCGACATCGCCGGTCTCGGCAAGCAGATCGATCTGTGCGCCTCCTCGCCCGGCCACGCTGACCAGTTGCTGCGTGACAACGGCCTGACCCCGGTGCTGCTCGAACGTGAGCTGACCAATCTGAAGGCCGCGCGTGACGCCTTGTACACGCGCATGGTGGCCCGGCGCGGTGTCGGCCTGAGCCTGGTGCACGACGGCATCGACGCCCCGTTCGGGATCGGCGACGAATCCTCCGCCACGCTGTCGTTGCTGCGGGTCCTGCCCGCCATGCTCGACGCGCTGGACGAGGGCCGTGTACTCGCCGTCGACGACATCGGCGCGTGCCTGCCCGCGGAGGAGACCGATCGGTTGATCCAGCTGTTCCAGAACCCGGAGACGAATGCGCGCGGGGCGCAGTTGATCTTCACCACGAACAATCGGACGCTGATCGATCGGGGCAACGGACGATCGCAACGCACCCGCACATCGGTCTGGCAGGTACGGCGCACGGCTCAGGGCGCCAGCGAGCTCACGCCGGTGTGACGCGACTTAGCATGGGGGCATGTTGGAGTTCGTCGCGCTGGTAACCCTGACCGCGGTGCTGGTGTCGCTGATCGTGTTCACCATCCGCGGCAAGCGGGGCTACCGCCCGGCGAACCCGGAGGAGGGGACGCTGTACGTCACCGGTGTGAGCCCGCGCCCCGACGCGACGGGCGACCAGTACGTGACCATCACCGGGAATCTGAGCGGTCCTTCCGTCTCCGGCAAGGTCGTCTACGGCCGTTTCGCCTGGGACACGAGTTCCTGGCCGTCGATCGGCGACCTGCTCACCGTCGTCTATCCGGCGGGCAAGCCCGACCGCTGGCAGATTTCTCGTCCCGGCTGAGCGGTCGCCGTGCCGTAGCCCACACTATGGTCGATGGCATCATGCCGGGTATGGATGAGCGGGACGCGAGTGTCGTCGTCCGGGCGGCGCGGCCCGAGGAGTACGCGACGATCGGCGAGTTGACGGTGGAGGTCTACGTCGGCGAAGGCTACGTGGCAATGGGCAGCTGGTACGCGGGCGAGCTGGCCGACACCGCCCGCCGCGCCGCCTCGGCCCGGGTCCTGGTCGCCACGCACGCGGGCCGGATCGTCGGCTCGCTGACGGTCGCACCCGCGGGCAATCCGTACGCGGAGATCGCGCTGCCGGGTGAACTTGAGTTCCGCATGCTCGCCGTCGCGAAGACCGCGCGCGGACTCGGCGCCGGGACGGCACTGGTGCGCGCCGTGCTCGATCTCGCCCGCGCGGAAGGTTGCGCGGCGGTCGCCCTCACCACCATGGCCGCCATGGTCGACGCCCGGCGGATATACGACCGCTTCGGCTTCCTCCCCGTACCGAGCCGGGACTGGCGTACTCCCGCGGGGGAGCTGCTGCATGTGCTCCGGCTACCGCTCGGCCCTTCTGGCGATTCCGCCTAGGTAATCGTCCACGGCGCGGAATCCGCTGCGCCGCTCGTGAATCAGCCGAGGACGGTGGCGACTATCCCGGCGAGGTAGCCGAGCCGGGCCACCTCGGAGGGGCGGAAGTCGGGGCCGCCCGGCCTGCCGAGCAGCAGCACCTTGCCGGTGTTGCCGAGCGGAGCGGCGGCGAGTTTGGTGTCCATGTCCCGCCAGATCTCGGGCACCCAGTCGGCTTCGGGGTCGAGCACCGTCGGCTTCTCGAGCGGCATCCACGGTGCCGAACCCGCTTGTGTCTGTGGCGCACTCGGGCTGCCGACCACCCGGTAGGCGCCGTGCGGCCCGATGTCGATGATCGTGCTCCAGCCGACCCGCAGCACCCGCGGCACACCGTCCACCAGCACCTGCATCCGGTCGTCGCGAGCGCTGGCCACATGGTCGATGAGTTCGAGTTCGCGATGGGTGTCGAGCACGCCGGAGTACGGGCGGATCGAGTCCACGTGCACGTCGCCGATCGATTCGGCGGCGGTGATGAGGGTGTCGGGGAGTGCGCCGGAGGGCACCTCGACGACCAGATCGTCGACGGCGTAGCCCGCGCCGCGCTCGACCACGTCCAGCGAGAGGATGTCGGCACCGACGGAGCCGAGTGCGAGGGCGAGCGCACCGAGGCTTCCCGGTCGATCCGGAAGTTGCACGCGGAGCAGATACGACACGTGCGTTTCCTTTCTTAGGGCGGCCGAGGCTCTGAACGGATACCCGGGTGACGCAATACTTACACCCCTTACGGCCGGTTATCGAGTCGAAGACCGGCGAGTGACGCGCGCCACTCGATGAATTCGCGCGAAACCGGCGTGTCGGGCTAGTCCGAGCGGCCGTGTCGCGCGCCGGAGGGGGTTGCCGGGGGCCTGCTGGGCGATGGTTCCTCCGCCGCGCCGACGAAGCCCGGGTGCCGGGTGGTGACCCGGTCCCCGGTGGCTAGGCTGTGTGGGTTGAGCACTGTTGATAACGAAGCCGAAAGGGGTCCCGCGGTGCCCGCCATCTCCCGCGACGAGGTCGCACACCTCGCCCGGCTGTCCCGGCTCGCGCTGTCCGACGCGGAACTGGATCAGTTCGCCGGACAGCTGGATTCGATCCTGAGCCACGTGCGGACCATTTCCGAGGTAGCCGCCGCCGACGTCCCGGCTACGGCGTCGCCGAACCCGGCGACCAATGTGACCCGTCCCGACGAGGTGGTGCCGGGCCTGACCCCGCGGGAGGCGCTGTCGGGCGCGCCCGCCGTGGACGAGCAGCGGTTCATGGTGCCGCAGATTCTGGGGGAGGGCGAATGAGCGCGGCATCGCATCACGATTCCGTCTTGACGACGCTGTCGGCGGCCGAGCTTGCCGACAAGATCCACGGCCGCGAGCTGTCCTCGGTCGAGGTCACCCAGGCGCACCTGGACCGGATCGCCGCGGTCGACGGCGAGTACCACGCCTTCCTGCACGTCGCGGGAGAGCAGGCGCTAGAGGCCGCGGCCGCGGTGGACGCCGCGATCGCCTCCGGCGCCGAGCCCGCCTCGCCGCTGGCCGGAGTTCCGTTGGCGCTCAAGGACGTGTTCACCACCACGGACATGCCCACCACCTGTGCGTCGAAGATCCTCGAGGGTTGGGTGTCGCCGTACGACGCGACCCTCACCACGCGGTTGCGCGCGGCGGGCATCCCGATCCTCGGCAAGACCAACATGGACGAGTTCGCCATGGGCTCCTCCACCGAGAACTCCGCCTACGGTCCCACCCGCAACCCGTGGGACACCACCCGCATCCCGGGCGGTTCGGGCGGCGGCTCCGCGGCGGCGCTGGCCTCGCACCAGGCCCCGCTGGCCATCGGCACCGACACCGGCGGATCGATCCGCCAGCCCGCGGCCGTCACCGCCACCGTCGGCACCAAACCCACCTATGGCACGGTGTCGCGCTTCGGCCTGGTCGCGTGCGCGTCGTCGCTGGACCAGGGCGGTCCGTGCGGTCGAACGGTGCTGGACACGGCGCTGCTGCACGAGGTGATCGCCGGATACGACCCGCGCGACTCCACCTCGCGCGACGTGCCGGTGCCGCCGGTGGTGGCCGCCGCGCGCGCCGGGGCGCAGGGCGATCTGCGCGGCGTCAAGATCGGCGTGGTGAAGGAACTGCACTCCGACAGCTACCAGCCCGGCGTGCTCGCCTCCTTCGACGCCGCCGTGGCGGTGCTGAAGGATCTCGGCGCCGAAGTGATCGAAGTGTCCTGTCCGCACTTCGAATACGCGCTGTCGTCCTACTACTTGGTGATGCCGTCGGAGGTGTCGTCGAACCTCGCGCGGTTCGACGCGATGCGCTACGGCCTGCGCGTCGCCGACGACGGTCAGCACAGCGCCGAGCAGGTCATGGCGGCCACGCGCGCGGCCGGGTTCGGCCCCGAGGTCAAGCGGCGCATCATGATCGGCACCTACGCGCTGTCGGCGGGTTACTACGACGCCTACTACGGCCAGGCGCTGAAGGTGCGCACGCTGATCGCCCGCGACTTCGACAAGGCCTACGAGCAGGTCGACGTGCTCGTCTCGCCGACCAGCCCGTTCACGCCGTGGAAGCTGGGCGAGAAGGTCGACGATCCGCTGGCCATGTACCTGTCTGACCTGTGCACCCTCCCGACCAATCTGGCCGGTCACCCCGCCATGTCGGTCCCCTCCGGGCTGAGCAAGGACGACGGCATGCCCGTCGGCCTCCAGATCATGGCCCCCGCCCTCGCCGACGATCGCCTCTACCGGGTGGGCGCGGCCTACGAGGCCGCCCGCGGTCCCGTCGCCTGATATTTCGCACCCCGAGCCGCTCGGCTCACCGCACCCGCGGTGCCGAGCGGCTCGGTGAACAATCAGGCGGGCCAGGTGAATTCGGGGTCGCCGGCGTAGTCGGCGCGGCGTTGATCCAACGCGAGCGCGACCATCTGGTGCGCGCCAGGCCCGATGATCTTGCGTAGCGGCGGGTTCCGCATGTTCACCAACTCGATCAGACCCGCGGCGCCGACCTCCGGAGGCGCTTCGATCCACTCGGACTCGGTGTCGGCGCCCGATTCGACCGGGGCGGCGGGCTCGTTCGGTGTGTTCGCCGGCTCGGCTTCGGTCGACTCCGTTCCGGTCGCCTCGGCCGGGTAGTCCGGCATGCCCAGGATGGCGTTACGTACCGGCGCATAGGCGGGAATGCCGCTGGCGAATCGCATGCTCGACTTGGCCCAGTCGGTGTCGAAGCCGCCCATCTGCGCGAGCGTGACCCGGATGCCGAAGGGGCGCAGTTCGTCCGCGAGCGAGGCGCTGAATCCCTCCAGTGCCCACTTGCTCGCGTTGTACAGCCCGAACAGGGGCAGACTGCCCACGGCCCCGACCGTGGAGATCTGCACGATGTGCCCCGAACCCTGCGTGCGCAGATGGGGCGCCGCCGCTTGGGAAACCCAGAGGGCGCCGAAGAAGTTGGTGTCCATCTGGTCGCGGATCTGCGTCTCGGTCAGTTCCTCCACGGCGCCGACCAAGCCGTAACCCGCGTTGTTCACCAGCACATCGATCGTGCCCGTCAGCGCGAACGCCTTGTCCACGGTGGCGATCACGCCGGCGCGGTCGCGAACCTCCAAGGGCAACACGGTGAGACGGTCGTCGGCAATGCCCGCGAGGGCCTCCGGGTTTCTGGCGGTCGCGACGACGCGATCCCCCTCGGCGAGCGCGGCCGTCGTGAAGGCGCGGCCGAGTCCGCGGCCTGCCCCGGTGATGAACCACGTTCTGGTCATGGGTGATCCTTTCGTCGCGAGACGCTCCGTCTCGTCGGATACCGTGCCAATTCGCTCGCGCCTTGTCAAGACGAGACGTTTCGTCTCGTCATCTGCTACCGTGACGGCATGCCCGAGACTCCCACCGCCGCGCGCCGCAGCGAGCGCTCCCGTGCGGCGATACTCGCCGCGACCGCCGAGCTGATCCGCGAGGTGTCCTACGCGAAGCTGGGCATCGAGGCCATCGCGGCCCGTGCGGGTGTCGGCAAGCAGACGATCTACCGCTGGTGGCCGTCGAAGGGGGCGGTGGTGTTCGATGCCATGCTCGAAGCCGATTCGGGGCCGGAGGGTCCGGCGCTACCGGACACCGGCGACATCGCCGCCGATCTGCGCCAGTTGCTGCGCGGTTCGATCGTCGCGCTGACCGATCCCGGGTTCGAATCCTTCCTCCGCGCGATGTACATCGAGATCCAGCAGGACGCCGAGTTGGGCGCCGCCTACCGTGAGCGCCTGTTGCTGCCTCAGCGCACCGCCGTCGCCGACCGTTTGGCCGCCGCGGTCGCCGCCGGTGAACTGCGTGCGGACCTCGATCTCGAGCTCGCCGTCGATCTGCTGCTCGGTCCGGCGCAGATGCGGTGGTCTCTCGGGCTCGGTGGCCTCACCCAGGCCTACGCCGACGCCGCGCTCGACGCCGCGCTGGCCTATCTGCGCGCGTGAATCCGTCCGGTCCGACTCGGTTTCCAGTCGCCTGGACTCCGACGCCGTCCGACTCCAGCAGGCCGGTTCGGCAACAAGGAAGTCGTTCGGCGCCCGAGGGTTTCCATCGTCAGGAAGCGCGCAGCGATTCGGCCTGCTTCTGGATGCCGTCGGTCATGCCCTCGAAACCCCGGCGCAGATTCTTGCCCAGCGATGCGACGACCACGGGATGCAGCCATCCGCCGAGTTCGAAATGGGATTCGTAGCGAGTGCGGTTGTCCGGAAGCGGCGTCACGATGTGGGAGCGCAGGCTGTGCAGCGCGCCCAGGGGTACGGGTTTCATCGCGTAACTCAGCTCGCGGCCCCGGGTGTGCGAGCGGATCCATTCCCGCTGCTTGCGCGGCTTCGAGCCGGAGACCTGGACGAGCATGTCGATCGGCTCGCCGGGCACCAGCGAACTGCGGCACTCCGTGACGAAGGGATTCCATTCGCCGTAGCGCGGGAAGTCGGTGATCACCTGCCACACCAGGTCGGCTGGGGCGTCGATGTCGGCGGCGAGGTCGATGACGAAGGCCATGAAGAAATTAGAACATGTTCTATGGCGGTCGCGGGCGAGTGGCGCGCCGAACAGCTCAGCACGAGCCCATCGCCGTCCCTTGATCCTGGCCGTACCGGTGGCCGTGGCCCGGCGGAGCGTGCAGCGCGGCGAGCAGATCGGCGGTGGTCTGCGCGAAGCTGAGCACCGGAAGCCATTGCGGAACCGGAGCGTCGACGCGGGCGCCGGTCAGGTCGGGCGCGCGCCACAGCTGGGAAAGCGACCAGTGGATCACCGGATCCGAGCTATTGGCCAGCACGGTCGCGCCGGAGCGGTGGACATTGTCGGCCGGTGGGCCCGCCCAAAGAACCGCGCAGGTTCGGTCGTCCTGCTCGGCGTCGTCGGCGAAGACGGCGTTGCCGCCCAGAGCGCCCAGGCTCTGCCCGTACAGGTACAGCTTCGGCTTGTGCGCCAGGCTTTGGATGTGGCGCTCGACGGCGGTGAACAAGGCGCGAGCGGCCGTCACCGCCGATTCCCGGCCGAACACGAACGTCGCCCAGCTCGGGAGATAGGAGTATTGCAGCCCGACCAGCGCCACGTCACCGCCGAAGCGCCGATCGAACCCCGCCACGGCGTTCGCGTCGATCCAGCCCGATCCGGTGGGCACCGTGACGACCAGGTGCGAGCGCGCGAAGCCGCCCGACCGTTCCAGTTCCCGGATCGCCAGCGCGACGCGGCTGTCCAGGTCGGGTGCGGAGGCCACCCCGACGTAGACCCGCACGGCGCGCACCGACGCGTCGCTCACGAATTTGCGCCCCTCGGCGCCCAGCGACGTCCAGCTCACCGCCGACTCCGCGCTACCCGACCCGGCGTGCGAAACCGGTCGCACCAGAGTGGGATCCAGCTCGGCGTTGGCCCGCGCGTACGCCGCCTCCCGCCATCCGACCACCGCGGGCACACCGACCAGGTACAGCAGCACCGCCGCGACGGCGGCCAGCGAGATGCTCCGCGACCAGCCCAGTTTCCGCCGAGACCAGGCGATCGAGCGGGTGGCGGCGGCGAACAGCCCGACGATCAGCGCCGCGCCGAGCGCGCAGCGCACCCAGTAGTCGGCGCCGATCGGCGGCGTGCCCATCGCGGCGCGCAGCCGGTTCTGCCAGTGTCCCGCGTTCGCCGCTGCTCCCACCACCAGCACCGATATCGCGATCAGCAGGGGCAGCCGCAGCCACGCATGGTGCCGATCGAAGTCGAAACCGCGTCGCCGCACGATGATTCGCAGCGTTCCGGCCACGCCGAGCGTCAGCGCCGCGAGGAGCCCGGTCAGCACGGCTTGCGCGCCCGGTGTGCGAGGGAGCAGACCTGGGGCCAACGACGCCAGTGTGCCGAGCCCGATGCCGAGTGTGGTGCCGATCCGCGGCGGTCGTGCCTGGAGTCGGAGACGGCGGTTCGGGAACGCCGTCATCGCCGCACCGTTGCCGCGACGGACGCAGGTGGCGGGCAATCCGCGAGTCCGGAGCCACGCCGCCGGTTGTGGACGACGAGAGCCGCGCTCAGACCGGCGATTCCGGCGACGAGCACGCCGAGCAGCTTCCAGCTCGACGCGGAGTCGGACTCGGCGGCGTCGAACAGGGGCTCGACCACCGGTACGCCGTAATCCTGCCGCCGCGAGTTCAGATCGACCGCGGTGTTCGCGATCGATGCCATCGCATCGCAGCGGGCGCGGGAGAACGGGTCCACGCGGGTGGCGCAGGCCTGGTGCATCTGCCGGTCCAGCGACGCGTCGAGGGCCTGCCGCGCCCACGGGCCCAGCGGTTCGCCGCGCTGGTCGGCGTAGCGCAACAGGTCGTAGCCGAGGTCATGGGCCTTGCACGCGGTGTCGAACTCGGCGGGCAGCGTCACCGGGGACGAGCAGTCGCCGTCCGGATCGACCAGCAAACCGTCCACCGTGCTGGGCCGGTAACCGAACGACGCGACGAAGTCCGCCGGGATCGCGGTGAGCGCGTCGGGGCCACCGGCGGCCAACTCGGCGACGGCGGCGCTCGCCTGCGGGCTTTCGATCGGCGCGGCCGCCGCGGCGGCCTGCGGGGCGGGGGAGAGGAAGACCGTCGCCGCCACGGTGGTCAGCGCGGTCGCGGTGAGCGCGGCGTAGCGTCGCGTGTGCGCGGTGACGGAAGAAGCTGCGGCGGAATGATTTCGGGCTCCTACGGCCGAAGCGAACCGGGTCTCGCGCCCGGCGCTGGTCGGTGTGCTCATGGCGACGACGTTAGGGGCCGGCTTTCCGGTCCCGCCTCACGCCCGGGGAGGTTTCGCGCGCCGTGCCGCCGGGGGAGCCGCCGCGCCGCCTCACACCGGGGTATCGGGGCGGAAATCACCCGTGGGTATGAGGCCGCGGTGAACTGGGAGTTCCTAGTGTCGTAGGCATGAACCGAGAAAGTCGCGGCTGGACGCGACGGCTGGACGCGCGGACCTGGTTCGACCTGGGCACGGTGCTGGTCGCGCTGATCTGGTACGCGGTGGCCTGGCCGACCCTGCACCTGACCCACGCGGTGCCCGCCGCGGCGCAGCCGTTCATCGCCGCGCTCGCCGCGTTCCCGGTGCTGCTGGTCCGGGTCAACCCGGCGCTGGGCTGGGCCATCTCGGCGGGCTCCGCGCTGGTGATCGCGCTGGCGATCCCGCATCAGCCGAACAACGACCTGCCGTTCCAGGTCGTGCACGTGCTCTGTGTGCTGGTGCTGTTGTTCGCGGTGGCATTGCGCGCCCCGGGACAGATCGTGGCGGTGTCCTGGGCGGCGACCGCCCTGCTGTTCGCGACCACCATGCCCGGCGAGGGCGAAGCGTTCGCGAACGCCGCGTGGGGCTGGCCGATCGCGCTGGGCGCGCTGGTGCTGTTCGGACTACTCGTCCGCTGGCTGGCGCTGTCGCGGCGGCAGCTGGTGCGCCAGGAGGAGGAGAACGAACTCGAGCGGGCCCGCCGGGCCATCTTGGAGGAGAAGGCGCGCATCGCCCGCGATCTGCACGACGTCGTGGCCCACCAC
Source organism: Nocardia sp. NPDC051929 (assembly GCF_044548645.1). Lineage (NCBI taxonomy): Bacteria > Bacillati > Actinomycetota > Actinomycetes > Mycobacteriales > Nocardiaceae > Nocardia > Nocardia sp. NPDC051929. Next base: position 73,339 of record NZ_JBIUCG010000002.1, read on the forward strand.
ATGTCCTTGGTGGTGGTGCAGGCGCAGACCGCGCCGTACCGGGTCGAGGGCGTCACCCCGGCCGCGCGCGCCGAGTTCGAGTCGATCGGCGCCACAGCGCGCGAAGCGCTCAACGAGATCCGCGGCATGCTGGGTGTGCTGCGCAGCGACGGCCAGTTGCCCGAGCACGCGCCCCAGCCGAAGGCGGCCGACGTGATCGGCCTGTTCGAAGGCGCGCGCCGCGCTGGTGTCCGCATCGAGTGGACCGTCGAGGGTGCGCTGGACACGATCCCGGAGACCACCGGCCTCGCCTTGTTCCGCGTCGTGCAGGAATCACTGTCCAACGCCTCCCGGCACGCCCCGGGCGCGCCGGTCCAGGTGCGCATCGCCCGCGACGCGGAGCTGCTGCTCGACGTCGAGAACGAGCCGGGGGCCACGCCCGCCCGGACGGTCGGCAACGGCGGCCACGGCATCGCGGGTATGCAGGCACGAGCGCTGGCCGTGGGCGGCGAGGTGACGGCGGCACCGCGCACGGACGGCGGATTCCGGGTCCACGCGCGCTTCCCGCTCACCGTGCCGGAAGCGGCTGCCGCAGTTGTCGGTGCAGGCGCGCTGCACGGCGAACCAGGACGCTGAGCACCGCCGGGAGGATGCGCAGTGCGCTGCGGGTTCCTGCGGATGCCGATCGGAGGCAGCGACGGAAGGCACGTGCCGCCGTTGCACAAAGCACCCGAGGCTGCCGGGCACGACACCGAATCGGGAGTTGAGCGGTGTCGAGACATCGCATCAGAGCAGACCGTGGCCGCAGCGCCCGAGCGGCGATCAGATGTGCTGGCCTCGGACACGGGCCGAGCGTGCCCGTCGATGCACAGTCGGAACAGTGGGCCCCTGGCATGCTCGTGCGTCCGGTCGGCGCGACGCGCAGTCGTACGGGGCAATTAGGGTGAGCTGGTGGCAATTACGGTGTTGATCGCCGACGACCAGGCGATGGTCCGTCAGGGGTTCGGGGCGCTGCTGGCCGCGCAGCCGGATATCAGCGTGGTGGGCGACGCGGCGGACGGCAAGGTCGCGGTGGCCGAGGCGAAGCGGCTGCGCCCGGACGTCGTGCTGATGGATGTGCGTATGCCGGAGATGAACGGGCTCGACGCGGCCCGCGCCATCCTGGCGGCCGGGTTCGACCCGCCGGTGCGCGTACTGATGCTCACCACCTTCGACATCGACGACTACGTCTACGAGGCGCTGAGCCTCGGCGCCAGCGGGTTCCTGCTCAAGGACGCGCCCGCCGAGGAACTGGTCCGCGCGGTGCGGGTGGTCGCCGACGGTCAGGCGCTGCTCGCGCCCACGGTCACCCGCAGACTCATCGCCGACGTCACCCGCCGCCGCAGCGCTGCCCGCGCCAAGCCGTCGCCGCAGCTGTCCGCGCTGACTCCCCGGGAGCGGGAAGTGCTGGAACTGATCGCGAAAGGCATGTCGAACTCCGAGATCGCCGAAACCCTGTTCGTGGCCGAGCAAACCGTGAAAACCCATGTTTCCAAGGTGTTCTCGAAGCTGAATCTGCGCGACCGGGCGCAAGCCGTGGTGCTGGCCTACGAAACCGGCTTGGTCACCCCGGGCTGAGCCGGGTCACATCGGCGGGCAGGACCCGCCGCGCAGTTCGTCGAGATGACCGCCGAGCATCCGCGCCATCCGGCTCAGGATGGTGGTGGAGTCGTCGAAGCTGCCGGAATCGGCCGTCGCCGCCAGCGCGACGGCGACCATGCCGGACCGCACCGGTACCAGGCCGAACTGGCGGACGGTGTAGACGCCGGTGTCGTCGTCGGGACCCCAGCCGCCTTTGAAGGCCGTGCCCTCCAGGACGCCAAGACCCCATGCCTGCTCGGGCGTTATCTTCGTCATCAGCTCGGTGACCTGGAACGACTCGGGCAGGCACGGCAGCCGGGAGGCGAAGCGGGCTTGATTGGCCAGCGTCCATTCGGTGCCGCCGAAGGAGGTGTAGTCCAAGGTGGTGCGCGGGCCCGCCACCCCGGTCGTGGCGTCGCCCGCCTCGTCGATCACGTCCTGCACCGCCTTGGCCGCTTCCAGCCCGTCGCCGAGCGATTGCCACAGCGCCTCCGCGGCGTCGTTGTCCGACCACGTGATGGCCGCCTCCACGTCGTGGATGATGCCCTCCTGCGGGTCGTGCCGCAGCGCGGCGATCGCGAGCGGCACCTTGATCGTCGACCACGCGATGCCGCTGACCCAGTCGCCGAAGACGGTCATCCGGCCCCCGCCGACGGGGATGATCGCCATGCCGACCTGTCCGCCGAGCTGGGGTTGTAACTGGGTGAAATCGGCGGCCAGCGAGTCGGGCATGGATATGGCGAGCCGCGGCCGCCACGCCCCCGCGGTGTCGACGACGACCGCCGGGGGATCGGTGTCGGCCCGATTGCCGGGAAGCAGCGTGCACGAAGTCAGCGTGAGCAGCACCACCATCGCTGCGGCGCGCAGCACCGAACGACACGACGAAGCGGATCCCGTCGACCTCACCACCGAGTCCTCCCCACCACCGGTGACGCGTCGCGCTGTAGAACGGCGGTGCAAAATATCTCATCGGGCCCGTCCGGTCGGTGACCGGACGAGAGACATCACCGCGGCGCGCGGCGGCGTCGACGGCACGATGTCTCGAACATAGTTTTGCCGATCTTCCCGGAGAATTCGAAACCCCGTGGCCACGGCGTCACCCGGTAGGCTCCAGGATCGGTAGGAAAGCGGTCACCTGAAGGGGGCGTGTTGCTCGACAGCGGTGCGGTGTTCGCCGGGTTCACCATAGAGAAGCTCCTCGGTCAGGGCGGCATGGGATCGGTGTATCTCGCCCGTCATCCCAGACTTCCTCGGCAGACCGCGCTCAAACTGCTCAACCGGGAGCTGTTCACCGACGTGGAGGTCCGGGCCCGCTTCGAGCGGGAGGCGGACCTGGCGGCGCAGTTGGACCATCCGAACATCGTCGCGGTGTACGACCGCGGCACCGAGGACGAGCAGCTGTGGATCTCCATGCAGTACGTCGACGGCGTCGACGCGGCCACGGTGAACCCGCAGAACCTGCCGCCGGAGCGTGCCGTGCAGATCGTCGAAGGCGTCGCCTCCGCCCTTGACTACGCGCACGGGATGGGGGTGCTGCACCGCGACGTCAAGCCGGCGAACATCATGCTGGCCCGCGCGGTGGGCGGCCACGGTGAGCGGGTCTTCCTCACCGATTTCGGCATCGCCCGGCTGCGTGAGGATTCCACCCACCTGACCCAGACCGGCATGTTCACCGCGACGCTGGCCTACGCCTCGCCCGAGCAGATGACCGGGGCCCACCTGGACCACCGCTCCGATCAGTACTCGCTGGCGTGCGCGCTGTATTGGTTGCTGACCGGCGTCGCCCCGTTCGACGCGCCCGCCCCCGCCGACATCATCCGCGGCCACCTCCAGTTGCCGCCGCCCTCCGTCGCGGCCCGGCGCGCCGGTCTGTCGCCCGCGCTGGACGCGGTGATCGCCAAGGCCATGGCGAAGCGACCCGACGACCGATACGTCTCCTGCGTCGGATTCGCCTCGGCCGCGCGGCGAGCGCTCACCGAGCCCGCTCCGACGGTGGTGGCCGCGCAGTACCAACCGCAGCCGGCGCCCACCGTCCTCGCGCAACCGGCCTATCCCGGGCCGGAGGCGAGTCCGCCGACCTACGTCCCCACCGCCTCCGCCCCCGGCTATACCGCTCCACCGCAGTACAACCCGAACCCCATGAGCGGCCAGCAGTTCTCGGCGTCCAATGGCTATGCCGCGGCGGCTCCGCAGCCGAGTTACCCTGCGGCGCCGCCGCCTTCGGCTCCGGCACCGATCGCCTATCCGCCCCACCAGCCGAGTTATCCGTCGCAGGGCCGCTCCAATACCGGCCTGATCGTGACCATCGTCCTGGTGATCGTCGCGCTGCTGGTCGGCGTCGGCATCGTCGTCGCGAAGGTCGGATTCTCGAATTCCGCGTCGCCGCTCGACCTCCCCACCAAGACGCCGTCGGGCCCGTCCGCCGCGGACAAGCTCGCCGAAGCGTTCCCGAAGCTGCTGCCGCAAGGCGTCGATACGAAATACGACATCGGCTCCGGACCGGGCTATCGCGGCAAGACCTGCTTCCTCGGCACCGCCAAGCCGGGCGGCAAGGTGTCCAGCGCCAACGGCGTACCCGACTTCCCGAACTGGGCGACGGCCTGGAACTGCTGGGGCACACCGATCGACGAGCCCGACTACGTCCTCATCGGCTTCAAGTCGTCCGCCGATGCCCAGGCCGCGGTGCGGGACCTGCCGTCGAATACCGCGACGACCGAACGCAACAACGGCGAGTCGTATTCGACCTACCGGTGGCAGGAGAAAGCGAGCGGACTGCCGGACGGCTATCTCGTCGTCGACTTCGCCGACGACCCGGCCCGGTCGAACTATCTGCTGTTCGCCACGGTGACCCTCACCGACAGCATGCCGACCTCCGGGTTCGGCATCACCTCGGCGAAATTCAAGGCCTGGTTCGCCGACCTGCCGCTGTGAACCAGGAGTCTCAGTCGACGGCCAGCGCCTCCACGATGGGCAGCCGGGCCGCGCGCAACGCGGGTGGAATCGACCCGAGCAGCGCCAGCGCCAGCGCGATCACGGCGTAGACCAGCAGCATCGGGCTCGGCCGGTAGGCCACGTCGATGGTCAGCGCGTGTCCGATGGCGACCGTGCCCAGGAACTGCACCGACGCGCCGAGCGCCAGACCAAGCACCGCGCCGACGATCCCGATACCGGCGGCCTCGGCCAGCACCGAACGCATCAGGAACTTGCGCCCGGTGCCCATGGCACGAAGTACGCCGAGTTCCCTGCGGCGCTCCAGCACCGAGAGCATCAACGTGTTGAGCAACGCGACCGTGGCGACCAGCACCACGATCCAGAGAATGGCGTTGCTCATCGCCATACCCTGCCGGATGCTCGACGAAGCGGCCACCACCGTGTCCGCGCCGGTGTCCACGTTCAACTCCGGCGGCACCACTTGCCGTATCGCCGCGAACACCGCCGCGCGGTCGGCGCCCGGTGCGATGTCGACCGCGATGACCGTCTCCCCGGGCCGTTCGTACCAGCTGCGCATCAGGTTCAGGTCCATCATCACCACGCCGGCGATGGCGGAGAAGTACGGAATCACCTGCAACACACGCACGGTGTGGGGGCCGGTAGGGGTCGGCAGGGTCAGTTCCGCGCCCGCGCCGACGCCGAGTGAGCGCGCCACGTCGCGCGAGATGGCCACGCCTTCCCCGGCCGACAGCCGGGCGACCGATTCGTCGGTGAGCATGCGCATCCGCGTTTCCCTGGCGTCGGGCGGAAACCCTTGCAGCATCACGCGACTGCCGCCCAGCGTGGCGAAGGCCATCTGCGCCGGGCTGAGATGCGCGACGCCGGGCACCGCCGCGAGCTTGCCCGCCAGATCCGCGGGCAGCAGCGGCCCGGTCGGGAACTGCGCCATCGAGGCGGGGCTGACGTAGACGTCGTTGCGGGCCAGATCGGTGAAAGTGACCGTGGCCGAGTCGATCATGTTGCTGGAGGCGCCGCTCATGCCGACGGTGGCCCCGACACCGATCATCACCGTCATCGCGGTCGCCCACACGCGCCGCGGCGAACGCTCCAGCGTGGTCGCGCCCAGGGCGCCGGGAGCGCGGAACCAGCGCGCGATCCCCGCCGCGGCCCGCACGATCGGGCCGGTCGCGGCGAAACAGATCAGGATCGCGGCGATGAACGACATCGAGATCGCGGTCAGCGAGTAGCGGCCGAGATCGCTGCTCGCGATCAGCACCGCCGCCCCGGCCAGCCCGCCACCTGCGATGACGGCGAGCCAGCGCAGCAGCGGGCTCGCGGTGTCGGTCCGGCCCGCTCCGACCGGAGCCAGCGCCTCGATGGGCTGGACCTTGTACACCTGGCGGGCGGCGAGGGAGGCCGCGAGCACGCTGGTGAACACGCAGGCCACGACGGCGAACGGAATCACGTACCAGGGCACCGAGTATTCGGTGCGCGCCTCCACGGACTGCACGATCGCGGTGGGCAGTGTGCCGATCGCGATGCTGCCCATGAACACACCCAGCGCCGCGCCGACCGCGCCGCCGAGCACGCCGAGCAACGCCGCCTCGGCCAGCAGGTCGCGCACCATCGGGCCGCGCTTGCCGCCGATCGCGCGCAGCAGCGAGAGCATCGGCCTGCGCTGGGCGATCGCCATGCTCATCGCGTTGTAGATGAGGAACGCCGAGACGATCAGCGCGGCCGCCGACGCCATGGTGGTGGAGTAGCGGACGATCTGCACCGCGCCGCCCGCCTGCGCGGTGCGCAGACTCGGCTCGGCCACCACCGCGCGGCCGTCCACCGCGTCGGTGAGCGCCGCGCGCACCTGACCGAGATCGGCGCCCTGGGCTGGGATGATCTGCACCGAGTCCAGCCGCCCGGCCCGGTCGGTGATCTTCTGCGCCAGCCCGAGCGGGGCGGCGATGAGGTGGCCGTCGTCGAGTTTCCGGGAGGTCTCCGCGTCGAGGACACCTGCGACCGTGACCGTCGTGCCGCCGAGCGCGAACTGCTCGCCCTCGGCGCGGCCGAGCCCGGTGCCCACCAGCACCCCATTGGGCACCGAGAGCAGCTTCCCCGTGAAAGCGCTCATCGGCGCGGTCAATTCGCTGCCCAGCGCGCCGATGTTCGAGTCGGCGCCGATCAGCAGCGCGCGGTCGGCGCCGGTGCCGATCTGCGCGCGCAGCATCGGCACCGCCACCGCGACGCCGGGTGTGGTCGCGATCCGCCGCAGCAATTGCTGGTCGAATCCCGCGTCGGTGATCCCGCTGACCTCCAGCTGCGCCTTCCCGCCCAGGCCGCGGGTCAGTCTGTCCACCGAGCCGGTGACCGATCCGGAGATGCTCAGCACCGCCACCAGCAGCGACGCCGACACGCCCATCACGATCAGCGACATGAAGGTGCGGCCGCGATGGGCGAGCAGCTCGCCGATGTTGAACAGCCGCAGGCGATCCCACGCCGCGCCGATCATGCTGTTTCCCTTCTCGCCCGCATGTCCACGCCGCGCCGCCGACCGTTCACGCGTTGACCGTCCGCTCGACCTTGTCGTTGGACCCGATCCGGCCGTCGCGCAGGGTGATCACACGGTCGCAGTAGGTCACCGCGCCCATGTCGTGGGTCACCATCACCACCGAACTGCCCGATGCGGCGATCTCGCCGAGCAACTCGAGGATGGCGGCGCCGGTCTTGGAGTCGAGATTGCCGGTGGGCTCGTCGGCCAGGATCAGCGGCGGGTCCATGATCAACGCCCGCGCCACCGCCACCCGCTGCATCTGCCCGCCGGACAATTCGGCTGGACGGTGTTCGGCCCGCGCCGCGAGGCCCACCCGGTCGAGCAACTCCAGGGCGCGCGGCTTGGCCTTGCGCAAACCCGTGCCGTCCAGCAGTTTCGGTATCGCCACGTTCTCCCACGCCGAGAGCGTGGGCAGCAGGTTGAAGAATTGGAAGACGAATCCGACCTGGTGACGCCGGAATTCCGACTGCTGCTCCTCGTCCAGCACGCCGATCTCCTCGCCCCGGAACCGGATCGAGCCCGCGTCGGGACTGTCCAGCGCGCCGAGCAGATGCAACAAGGTGCTCTTACCGGAACCGGATGGCCCGATGATCGAGGTGAATTCCCCAGTCTCTATTCGCAATGCGACGTCGTCGAGTGCGCGGACCGCCTGGCCGCCGACCCGATACTCCTTCGTCACGCCCGATAGTTCCAGCATCGCCGGTTCCGGCATCGTCGTCCCCCGCTCCGTATGGTCGATCAAAGTTCTTCGTTCCTCGTCGCGCGTTACCGCGCCATGGCCTCCGACGCGAGTTTGCGGCGACGATACTGTGCGTCGAGCACCGCGCGCAGCACCGGCTGCTCGGCCGCCAGTTCGAGATAGGCCTCCATCGCCGTCGATCCCTGGTCGAGTTTCGCGGCGAAGTGGAGATTCCACCGGTAGCGCAATGTGAGCAGGAGCCCGTCCTCGCCGCCGAACAGCCGATCCAGATCGGGGAGTCCCGCGAACAGGTCGGGATCGGCCGGGTCGGGCGCCGCGCGGGTGAGTACGGTGTGCACGATGTCGGTTCGAGCGTGCTGATCCGTCCAGGACATGGCCATCGCCTTCCTCTGTGAATACCGCCAACGCTACGGACGCGACCGTGTTGTTGTCGTCGTGCCAGGGACCCGAATGCGTCTCCGACCACGGTAGGAGCGGCGGCCCACTCGCGGGACGATGTACCGGCCCGGATCCGGCGGCTAGCCTTACAGAATGGGTTCGACCGGCGTATCCGAAGCACCGCCAGGTACGCCTCGCGCGGGCCGCGTGCCGGCCTCGATGCGGCGTGTCGGGGAGCGGTGCGCCGAGTTCGCGCGCGATCCGGTCGCGGCCTTCCGGCGCAGCGTCGAGGAGTTGCCCTACGACTACCCGCCCTCGGTGATCGTCAGCGTCGACATCGCGGTCTTCGCCGTGGCGGTCGCGGCGGCGATCCAGCGGCACAGCTATTTCCCGACCCTGCTTCCGATCGTGGCGGTGCTACTGACCTGCGCTTTCGGTCCCTTGCACGCGTTGCTCGGCGTGTTGCCGCGCCCGCTGCTGCTCGGCGCGATGGCGATGACGGCCGAGGCGCTGTTCCTCGCTCAACCGGTCGAGGCCGATTTCGCGCCGTTCGTCCTGGTGGCCGCCGCGGGCGAGATCGCGGCGATCGCGCCGAAACGGGTGAGCATCCCGGTCACCATCGCGATGATGCTGCAACTGGTCGCTTTCGCCCTGATCGGCCATGTGACCGAAGGGTTGCCGACCTATCTGGTCGGCGTCGCCTTCGGCTGGATGGCCGGGTTGATGCTGCAGTATCAGCGCCGCTTCCTCTATCAGGAACGCGGGTATCAGGACATCCGCGCCGCGCAGGCCGCCGACGAGGAGCGGCGCCGGATCGCCAGAGAAGTGCACGACGTGATCGCGCACTCGCTGAGCGTCACGCTGTTGCATCTCACCGCCGCCCGGCACGCGCTGCAGACCGACCGCGACGTGGACGAAGCCGTGGAAGCGCTGACCGACGCCGAACGGCTCGGCAGGCAGGCGATGGCCGACATCCGCCGCACGGTGGGCCTGCTCGACGCGCGCCCCTGGAAGCAGGCGCCGGAACCGGGTGTGGAGGACATCGAGGATCTGGTCGGCGATTTCGTGCGGGCCGGTCTGGACGTGCGCTACGACCGCGAGGGCGATCTCGGCGCGGTGTCGCCCGCGGTCGGGCTCGCGCTGTACCGGATCGGCCAGGAGTCGCTGGCGAACGTGGTCAAACACGCGCACGGCGCGTCCGCCAGGATCCGGGTCGCGGTGGACACGACGATGGTCACCCTCACGGTGGACAACACGGTGCCCGCAGGGCTGCCCGCCCAGCGCGGCGCGGGCATGGGTCTGTCCGGTATGCGGCAGCGCGCCGAACTGCTCGGCGGGCGCATGACGGCGGGCCCGTCCAGCCGCGGCTGGTCGGTGCGAGCCGGTATCCCGCTCGCGCCCGGTCGCGGCGGATTCTCGTGTTCGGTGCTGCCGGGAAGCTCCACCACCGGCCGGGAGGTTTCGTGAGCGAGCGTCGGCGAACCGGAGCATCGGGCGTTGCCGGGTCCGGGCAACGAGGTGGAGTTGTGCGCGTTCACCGGCGAGTGAACCGAGAACGGAGCGTGCCGTCGTGCAGGTCGGAACCGAACGCCACCGGGGTGCGGTCGTGAGTGTGACGACACCCGCCAGTGGCGAGGACGCCGTAACCGTGCTGGTGGTCGACGACCAGGAGCTCGTGCGCGGCGGTCTGCGGCGCATCCTGCGCAGGCGGGACGGATTCGTGGTCGCCGAATGCGCCGACGGCGACGAGGTGCCCGCCGCCGTCGCGGAGGTCGGCCCCGACGTGGTGCTGATGGACCTGCGGATGAAACGGGTCGGCGGCATCGACGCGACCAGGATGCTGCGGGCGCGCGACGGGGCTCCGCCGGTCCTGGTGCTCACCACTTTCGACGACGATCAGTTGCTGTCCGGAGCGCTGCGCGCGGGCGCGGCCGGATTCATCCTCAAGGACTCGCCCGCCGAGGACCTCATTCGCGCGGTACGGATGGTCGCGGGCGGCGGCGCCTGGCTCGACCCCGCGGTGACCGGCCGCGTGCTGTCGGCCTACCGCACCGTACGCCCGGTGCGCACCAACACGGATGCACGCCTGTCCGAGCTGACCGCACGCGAATACGAGGTGCTCGAACTGATCGGGCGCGGTCGGGTGAACGCGGAAATCGCTCGTGAACTCGGCATCTCGGAAGTGACCGTGAAAAGTCATGTGGGGCATATCTTCGGCAAGCTCGAGCTGCGGGACCGGGCCGCGGCGATCGTGTTCGCGTTTGACCACGGGGTGGTGACACCCGGAGAATCCAATCTATGACGGGCAGGCTCCGGTCGCGTACCGCGTGATCTCGGTGTGCGTTCCAGGCCCGGGATGCGGAGGATGACGGGTGCAGGAACCTGGGCCGAGAACCGGGACGCGGTTCGGGCCGTACGAACTGCGGTCGTTGCTGGGCAAGGGGGGAATGGGGGAGGTATACGAGGCGTACGACACGGTCAAGGACCGGGTGGTCGCGGTCAAGCTGCTCTCCGAAGAACTCGCCAAAGACCCGATGTACCAGTTGCGTTTCCGGCGCGAATCGCAGGCCGCGGCACGGCTGGCCGAACCGCACGTCATCCCGATCCACGACTGGGGCGTCATCGACGGGGTGCTGTTCATCGACATGCGGTTGGTCCGGGGCGTCGATCTGCGCACCCTGTTGCGCGGCAAGGGTCCGCTGAGCCCCGCTCGCGCCGTCGGCATCATCGAGCAGATCGCTTCGGCGCTCGACGCGGCGCACGCGAACAATCTGGTGCATCGCGACGTGAAACCGGCGAACATCCTTGTCACGGACGCGGATTTCGCGTATCTAGCCGATTTCGGTATCGCGCATACCGAAGGCGACAGCGCGGTGACGCTGGTCGGCATGGCCGTCGGCTCCTACATCTACATGGCTCCTGAGCGCTTCGACGTCGGCCCGGTGACCGGCCGCGCCGACGTCTACTCGCTGGCCTGCGTGCTGCACGAGTGCCTGACCGGAGCGACGCCGTTCCCGGCGGCCAGCATGAACGTGCTGATCAAATCGCACATGTCCGATCCGCCGCCGCGGCCGAGCGCGCAGGCCAGTGGCATTCCCGCCGCGTTGGACGAGGTGGTGAACCGCGGTATGGCCAAGGACCCGGCCGACCGCTACCCGACCGCGACCGCGCTGGCCAGGGCTGCCCGCGCCGCCCTCACCTCGGCGCCTGCCACCGGGCCGACGCTGGTGGTGCGCGCGCCCGACCGGTCGCAGCAGGCCGGTGCGGCGGTCGCGCCGGAATCGACCGGCGAGCTGCCCGTGATCCATCCGAGCGCGCCGACGGTGGTCCGGCCGACGGAGTTCCAGTTCACGCCGCTTCCGTCGGCTGATGCGCCGGAGCTGCCGCGAGCCCCGTTCCCGCCGGAGGTGGACTTGCCTCCGATACGTCCCTTCCCGGACGCGCACCTGTATCCGGAAACCCAGGCGTATCTGGAGGCGGCGGGATACCCGCAGGCGCCGGAGCCTGCCGCGCCGCCGACACAGGTGTATCGGCAGGGCTACGCCGATTCCGCCGCGCCGGGGGTTTTCGATTCCGCGTACGCGGGGCAGGCGGACGACTCCGCTTACGCCGATCCTGATTCCACGCGGGTATACGCGGAACCGACTGTGGCGCAGGCGTATTCCGATACGCCGCCGCAACCCTATTCGCAGTCCGCCGAAAACGTCTTCACCGAAAGTCATCCGGGGCTCGGGAACTACCCGCAGTATCCGGATCGAGAACAGCCACCCGCACCGCACGGCACGCCCGACCACCTTCCCGCACCGGACTCGGCCCCGACCCAGTATCTGGCGCCGACGGAGCACCACGCACACGCGGCTCGCACCGACTATCCGCCGCATGGCGATTACCCCGCGCGCACCGGCCGCCCCCTGGGCCGCGACGAACCGGAGTACGGCCTTGACGAGTACGACGAGCCCTATTACTCCGAGTCTCGTCCGAGTCGCTCCATAGCGCTCCCCATCATGGTGGCCGTTTTCGCCATCGTCGCGTTGACCGTCGGCGGCGCGATCGCCTGGCAGTCGTTCGGCCGCGGGCAAGTCGAGACGACCTCCGCCGCCGCGCACTCCGAGGAGTCCGCGCCGGTGGCCGGGCCCACCACTCGGGCTCCGAGCCGCACATCGGCCCCGTCGGCCACGTCGACCTCGGCGAAGCCGACCCAGGTCACGCTGCCCGCGGGCGCGAAGCCGTGCGGCCAGGGGCAGGCCGCCGCCGGGACGTTCACCCAGTCGGCGACGGGTACCGCCGTGACCAGCTGCGCGTTCGCCGAGGAGGTGCGCAGAGCCTATGCCGCACTCGGCCAGACGCAGAACGCGACTCGTGACGCGCCGCGCTCGGTCGTCGCGACCAGCCCGGTCACCGGCCGCAGCTACACCATGAACTGCCTGCCCGAAGGCCAGGTCGTCACGTGCAGCGGCGGCGAGAACGCGGTGGTGTACGTCTACTGACGGTGCGGCGCAGGTCGGCTACGGCACGGCCGGGCTTCCGCCCGGGACCACCGGCAAGCCCGCCGCCTTCCAGGCTCGGAACCCTCCGACGAGGTCGGTCACCTGACGCAGTCCCAGACGCAGCCCGTCGGCGGCCGCGAGACTGGAGGCGTAGCCCTCGTTGCACACGATCACCACCGGGGTGTCGGCGGCGACGCCGGGCAGCCGGTGGTCGCCGTTCGGGTCGAGGCGCCACTCCAGGACGATCCGCTCGACCACGACCGCGCCGGGTATCTCACCCTCGGCACTGCGGTTCGAGTGCGGCCGGATGTCCACGATCAGTCCGCCCTCGGCCTGCACCGCGGCGGCCTGCTCCGGCGTCACCCGTTCCAGCTGCGCTCTGGCCCTGGTCACCATGTCCTCGGCGCCTGTACTCATCGTGCATCCACTCCGCTCGCTGACGTCCCTGCGAAGTCAGCCAGCGTACGGTATTCGCGGACCGGTCGAAGCGGGGGAGAGTACGCGTGCACCGACGCGGCGGGCCACGGCTTGTCGTTGCGCAGCTGATGCGCTCGATCGGGACCGAATCCGACCGTGTCACCTGCCCGTCGTTCCGCCTTCTGGACCGTCCCGCCCAGATGCAGATATTCCTCGCTGAGTTCCCCCACGGTCATGGTGAACGAGCCGGACGCGCCGCCGTGGTCGTGCGGTTCGGTGCCCTGCCCAGGAGCCCAGGACAGCAGCCACAACTCCACGCCCATGGTCAGGGCCAGGCGGGTCCACCAGCGCTGCTCGGCGTCGAAGCGCACGATGTCCAGCAGCGGCGTGGCCAATTCCGCGGCCACCAAGCTGGTCAACCGGTGTAACTCGGCGGGTGACCACAGCGTCCGCTCCGGGTGGATGGCGTCTCGAACCAGCGGCACGTCGATGTCGGGATGGATATCGCGCGCGTGCTTGAGGTTCACCGGAACGGATGTGGTCACATGTGCTCCTGACGGGATCGATCGGATGAGCGGCTCGTGGCTGCCGCGTGGATTCTCCGCCATCGCGCCCGGATTTTCACGAATCACGATCAGGGCGAATAAAATTCATCGATCGCCGTCACGGCCGCACACCGGGCCTCGGCGTGCGGCGCCACCGCCGTTCGGCTACCCGAACCCGGGCATCGGCGGGGATTCCGAGAAGACGACGGGCAACGACACGAGGGCACGGTGGAACGGTCCAGGTCGCCAGGACAGCTCTTCCGGCTCGACCGCCAGTCGCATCTCGGGCAGGGCATCCAGTAGTTGGTCGATGGCGTCCTGCGCGATCAGGTACGCCATCGATTTGGCGGGGCAGGAGTGCGGTCCGGCTCCCCAAGCCAGGTGCGCCCGGCTGTCGGTGTGCTGGCCGGTGTGGATCGCCGGATCGTTGTTGCACGCGGCCATGCTGATCACGACCGGCTGGCGCGCGGGCAACCACACGTCGTCGATCAGGATCGGCTGTTTCGGGTAGCTGAAGCAGTAGTTGGCGCCGGGCGGGTCGTCGAACAGCACCTCGTCGAGTGCGTCGCGGGTGGACAAGCTGCCGCCGAATATCCCGCCCGCGAATCGGCGGTCGGTGAGCATCAGCCGCAAGGTGTTGGCGATCAGGTTCTGCTGTGGCTCGATCCCCGCCCCGTACAGGGTGACCAACTGGTGGATCATCTCCATGTCGTCGAGGCCGACAGGGTGCCGCAGCAGTCGCGAGGTGATGTCGTCCCCCGGACTCCGCCGTTTCATCTGCACCAGGTCGAACAGCGCGTCGGCGAGCATCGCGTTGCCCTTGTCCGCGTTGACGCCCTCGAAGATGGCGGCCATGCCGATCGCGACGTGCTGCCCGATCTCCGGCGGGCAGCCGAGCATCGAATTGAGCACCGCGAATGTGAGCGGGAACGCGTACTGGCTGATCAGATCCGCCGCACCGTCCTGGCAGAAGGCGTTGATCAGCGGGCCCGCGATCTGTTCGGTCGTCGCGTGCAGTGCGTGCAGGTCGACCGCGTCGATAGCGGCGACATTCACCTGCCGGTAGCGCTGGTGCTCGAATCCGGTGTTGCGCAGCGCGTTCGGCCGCCACTCCATCATCGGCAGGATCGGGCAGCCACCGGGAATGCCCTGCTGCCACGTGCGTGGGTCCGAGGGAAAGTGCACCGGGTCGTTGAGGATTCGCAGCGCCGTGTAGTAACCGATCACCAACGTCGCGGGCACATTCGGCGCCAGTTCGATCGGCACGAGCGAGCCGTACCGGCGGCGCATCTCACGGTAGGCGTGATGCGGGTCCGCGGCGAATGCCTCCGTGTACAACGCGACCCGTGGCCGGTCGGTGTCTAGTGGCGAATTGTGCTGAACTGGACAGCTTTTCGTGCTCTCAGAAGTGGATTGCGGGGACTGTGGCGTGGACAAAGGGCATGACTCCAGAAGAGGAGGCTCGTCGCCGGTGCGTGCGGGGCACGCGGGGTCGGCTACGCGCCGGTCAGGTGCATGTTTTCCGATGTAGCTACGGGATCGTAAGCAGTTCCGGCGCCGTGGTGGGGCGGTTTGAGTCGCCCGATCGGTGAACGCGGAGCTGTTCGCGGCGGCTGCGTCGGTCCGGGGCTTGCTCGCGCCGCTCGGCAGGCGCCTCTCGACCGTGTTTCGTCATGGCCGCCCTCGTCGTCCCCGTAGGGGGTTTATCGGCTCAGTGCCGCATCGCGATTCATCCGGGAAGGTGGTCCGTCGCACTGGCGATTCAGTGATGGCAGAGGCCTCGGTCACGTACGTCCGCTCATTCGGAAGGGCGTGGATGCCCCGCCGGAGCGCCTCTTCAGTATCAGCGGAAGCGTCGTGGCGACTGAACCGAGCCCCGCCGTTGCGCGACCGGCGGTTCGGCGTTCCTGCGATGGTCGGCCTGATCATTCGCCGAGGTCCGCCGCATACCGTTCGGCGAGCGAGGCGACGCGTTCGGCGGGCCAGGAGCACCGGATGGTCTCCTCGGGTAGCGGCGAAGAAGACTTCCAGGTGGACGTGCCAGGCGGCCAGCAGTTGGGGCCGTAGCCTAGCCAGTTTTTCCGGCAGGGTCTGGGTCAGCTCCACCCGCACGCCGAGGTCGGGATCGGCTTCGAAGGACCAGCGCACGGTGCCTGCCACCGCGTCGTCGTGCCGCCACTCGTACTCCAGCCACCGAGGCGGCTCGACACCGACGAGCTCACCCGCCTCGACGTGCGCGTTGGTCGCCCGGATCGGCGGCGGGCCGCCCACGGTCGGAGTCTGCTCCTCGGTGAGCAGCGACCACAGCCGGTCCCGCGGCTGCCACACCAGGTCGCGAGCGAAGCGCAGCGCATAGCCGTCGGCGACCTCGGCGCAGTCGCCCGTGTCCAGCCCGAATTCCGCTGTGTAGTACTCGATATCGGCGGGCCAGGTGGTGTCCGGTTCGGTGTGGCCACCGTCGAGCGCGGCCGTGAGTGCCGCCAGGCAGCGGTCCCAGCCGACCGCTGACCGCGCGGCGCCGAGCCGCGCGCCGGGCCCGCCGCCGAGGACATGGGTGAAGATCAGCAGCGTTGCGTCCCCATCGGCCACCAGCTCGAAGCGCAGCACGTCCCGGTTCCATCGGAACATGTAGACCTTGGGTGGGTCGAATTCGAGCACCTCGCCGTGGGACATGCTGTCGGCTGTCTCCGGTGCGTCGGCGAAGGTGAATCGCATCGCTGCGCCGAGCCGCGGTTCGGTCGTGACAGCGGCGGGGAACCAGGCGGACATCTGGCTCGGATCGCTGATCGCGCGCCACACTTCTTCCGGGGGATGGGCCAGCCTGCGTTCGAACCGCAGGGTGGGCGCGCCGTCGACGGTGCGCAGTCGTGCTCGGGGCTCGCTCATCGGTGTCCTTTCTCGTCGGGCATGGCGTCGAGATGACGTTCCAGGGCGTCGAGGCTGGTTTCAGGGCTGTGGCCACGACCGCAGTGCGATGTCCACGGTCCGGCGCAGGTGCGACGGTTTCGCGCCCGAGGCCGCTTGGACCGCGATCCCGTCGGAGACCGTCATGAGGTAGCGGGCGAGGTCGGCGGGTTTGCTGTCCTCGGGGAGGTCGCCGTCGGCGCGTGCTCGCTCCAAGCGCCGCCGCAGCGCGGCCTCGCCCGCCAGGCGCACCGCCACCGCGCTCTTGCGGCTGTGCTCGGCTTCCGGCCCGCAGGCTTGCGCGCTGCGCACCGATAGGCAGCCGGGGCTGTCGTGCCCGGTGGTCAGCTCGATCGCGCCGGCGAGGTACGCGGCCGCGACCGCGCGGGCGGTCGGGAGTTCGATGGCTTCGGTGAGGTAGCGCCCGGGTCCGTCGACATAGCGTTCGAGCGCTCGGTCGAACAGTTCCGCTTTGCTGCCGAAGGCGGCGTACAAGCTGGGACGGTTGATGCCCATCGCCGCGGTGAGATCCGACAACGCGGCGCCCTCGTAGCCGTACCGCCAGAACACCTCCAGCGCGCGGTCCAGCGCGCTGTCGATGTCGAAGCTCCGGGGCCTGCCTCCCGGCATGGGCACCTCCCACTGCTGTTTGCCTATCGGTACCTTAGGCCGCCGCGGTGCGCGCTCACAGGTCGCCGACCGGTCTGCGCACACCGGTTTCCGCGGCTTCGGCGATGGCGTCGACGAGGCGGCGCTGGCGCAGGCCCACGGTGAAGTCGGGCCGAGCGGTCCTGCCCTCGGCGATGGCGCTCGCGGTCTCGCGGTAGACGCCCGCGACGTGGGCGACGGGACCTGGGGGCAGTGTGGACGGCACCAGGCGGTAGCGCTCCGGGACCGGGAGTTCGCTGATCAACCCCTGATCGGTGCGCAGTTCGATGCGCCAGTCGGCCCAGTGCGGATACATCCCGGCCTGCACCGGGCTGATCGCAAGAGCCCCCTCCGTACCGCGAATGTGCAGCGCGAATCCGGACGGAGCGTCCGCGTTTCCGCCGTGCACGGTCACCGCGGCGACCGCGCCGCTCTTCAGGCGACCGGCCAGGACCAACTGCTCCGGCTGCCGATTCGGGACGGTCCGGCCGGTGCCGACGACGGTCAATTCGTCGTGCGGTGTGGCGACGACGGCGGACACTTCGGCGAGTTCACCGGCCAGGTGTTCGAGCACCGCGAGCACGTGCCCGGCCATGATCGTCAGCAGACCGGTGCCCTGGGCCGGATCGGTGGTCCAAGCCAATTCCGGCCGAATCGAACCGCCGCCGAACGGATCTCCGGCGGCGATGACGGTGACCGCGGAAACGGCGCCGATCCGGCCCGCCGCGAGCAGATCGCGGACGAAGTTCACCGACGGCGAGTGGTAGCCC
Source organism: Nocardia sp. NPDC051929 (assembly GCF_044548645.1). NCBI lineage: Bacteria > Bacillati > Actinomycetota > Actinomycetes > Mycobacteriales > Nocardiaceae > Nocardia > Nocardia sp. NPDC051929. The sequence goes on from NZ_JBIUCG010000002.1 coordinate 91,263, forward strand.
TGCAAGACCACCGCGTGCACTACATCCGCCGCTGTCGCCGCCGCGGTCAGCTCGGCGCTCTCGGCCGCGCTCGCGCCCATCGGCCACTCGCAGACGACGTGCTTGCCCGCCGCGAGCGCCGCGCGCACCACCGCGGCGTGCCCCGGTGACTTCACTGTCGCCACAACCAGGTCCACCTCGGGATGCGCGGCCAACTCGGCCGCGTCGGTGAACGCGTGCGTGGCGCCGGTGGCCTCGGCCGCGGCGGCGGCCGAGGCGGGGTTGGTCGTCGCCACCGCCGCGACGCGGAACTCGGGCAGTGCGGCCAGCGCGGGCAGGTGGGTCGCGGCGGCCCAGCTTCCGGTGGGATTCGCGCCGACGACGCCGACACCGAGCGGGGTGGTGCTACCGGTCATGAGGACTCCTAGTTCTGTACCGTTTGGTAGTAAACTAGGCGCGCTACGGCCGCGCGGCAACCGATAATGTACCGATAGGTAAAAAATTTCGCCGCCGACTGGAGAGTGCGCCCCTCCTGCTCCAGTGGTGATTGCTGAGAGATTGCGAATAAGTGTGCGAGACATTTGCGCTGGATCGGAACGGCGATGCTCCGGGGTGGTCTGGCGCGGGAATGCCCGCGGATCGGAAGATCACGTCCGGGCAGTGGCGTCACTCTGGCGAATCGGCGGTGACCGTGCTTGCGGCGGGGAGCGTCGGCCGGGCTCGATCCGATCGTGGCTGCCGAACGGCATGGCGGTGGTCGTTGCGGCCTCGCCCGCCGCGCGGCGGATGTCGCCGCTGGTGCGGCCCTCGACGGCGACGAGGAGGGCTTGCGTCGACCGCCTCGATGTGCTTTCCGCCAAGGCGGGTGCATCTCGTGGTGAAGCCCGCCAAACGCGCTCGCGGGAAGCCTTGCCCTCGGGGGCATACCTCCGGCACCCAAAAAGTCCTGCGGTAATACTCGAATGCTATTGAGCGCGACCGGGGTGCGCAGACCTGTTCGGCAGTGGCCGTGGCGGTCAGAGGTTTTCGGTGAACTGGGGCGTAATCAATTCATCTAGTACGTTCTCCGGGATAACGAGAAGCAGTTCTCGGGTGAGGCCGACGGCGAACGTCGGTTCCGAACCCGGCCGCTCGGCGACATCGGGCGGGTAGGTGGAGGTGTCCATGCTTGTTGACCGCGCCGTCGTCATCTGGCGGGGAGACAAGAGTCAGTCGACCCGAGGCCGCGCCCCTGCCGTCGCGGTCGCCGGTCGGCGAGCCGGGGGAGTTCGCGAGAAGAATGTGCCGAAAATGTCTACTGATCGATTCCGCAGAGTTCGAAACGTCCTGGGTTGTGCGGCGCTTGCCGCGGCTCTGGTAGCCGGGTGTAGTACCAATCGCGCCGAGGATTCGTCGAGCGAGCCGACCATCACCGAGGCCGCGGCCCGCACCGACCAGAAGGGCCTGTCCATCATCGTGCCGGGCACCTTGGCAGCGAGCTATGCCGAGCTCGCCGCGGGCGTGCGCGGGAAGATGGGCATGGCCATCGTGCCGGTCGGCGGCGAGCAGCCGATCACCTTCGGCGAATGGACCAGCGGTCCGGCCTGGTCGACGATGAAGGTGCCGCTGACCGTCGCCGCGCTGCGGCGCAGTCCGAGCAGCTCTAACTACGCCGCGTCGGCCGCGATCACGCAATCCGACAACGCCGCCGCCGACGTGCTGTGGCAGTCGCTGGGCACGCCGCAGGAGGCGGCGCAGGCCGTGCAGGCGGTGCTGCGCGAAGGTGGGGACAGCAAGACCGTCGTGCCCGCCACCCGTGCCCGTGCCGAACACTCGGCCTTCGGTCAGGCGGAGTGGTCGCTGATCGACCAGGTGCGGTTCGCTTCACATTTGCCGTGTCTGCCCCAGACCGACCGCGTTACTTCGCTGATGGAACAGGTCATCGCCAGCCAGCGCTGGGGTCTCGGCGAGTTCGGCGGCGCCGAGTTCAAGGGCGGCTGGGGGCCGGACGTGTCGGGCAACTACCTGGTGCGGCAGTTCGGGATCATCAACGTCCCCTCGGGGCAGATCGCGATCGCGGTCGCGGTGCAGCCGGAGTCGGGATCGCTCAGCGACGGCATGAACGTTCTGGACAAACTGGCCACCGTCGTCTCCCAGCATCTCGGCGAGCTGGCCGGGGGTCATTGCGCGGCCGCGTGAGGTCATCTGTCCAGGTCAGTGTTACGCGACGTTCACGGGGGCGGGGCTGCCGAGATCGGACATGGGGGGCAAGATAGCGGCCATGCGCATCGGAGTTCTGACCGGAGGCGGAGACTGCCCAGGACTGAACGCGGTCATCCGCGCCGTCGTTCGCACCGCGAACGGCCGTTACGGAGACGCGATCGTCGGCTTCGAGGACGGTTGGCGCGGCCTATTGGAGGACCGAAAGATCCAGATCCGCAACGACGACCGCACCGACCGGATCCTCACCAAGGGCGGCACCATCCTCGGCACCGCCCGCACCAACCCCGACGTGCTGCGCGCGGGCCTCGGCCGGATCAAGCAGACCCTGGACGACAACGGCATCGAAGCCCTGATCCCGATCGGCGGCGAGGGCACGCTCACCGCCGCGAGCTGGTTGTCCGACGAAGGCGTACCGGTGGTCGGCGTCCCGAAGACCATCGACAACGACATCGATTGCACCGACGTCACTTTCGGCCACGACACCGCCTTGAACATCGCCACCGAGGCGATCGACCGGCTGCACACCACCGCCGAATCGCACCAGCGCGTCATGCTCATCGAGGTGATGGGCCGCCACGCGGGCTGGATCGCGGTCGGCGCCGGCATGGCGGCGGGCGCCCATCTGACGCTCGTGCCGGAGGTCCCCTTCGAGGTCGACGAGGTGTGCGCCATGATCAAGCGGCGTTTCCAGCGCGGTGACAAGCACTTCATCTGCGTCGTCGCCGAGGGATCGCACCCCGCGCCGGACTCCGGGTTCACCTTGCGCGAGGGCGGCATCGACGAGTTCGGCCACGAGCGGTTCACCGGCGTCGCCCAGCAGCTCGGCGTGGAGATCGAGCGGCGCATCGGCAAAGAGGTCCGCACCACCGTGCTCGGTCACGTGCAGCGCGGCGGCAGCCCCACGCCCTACGACCGGGTGCTGGCCACGCGCTTCGGCCTGCACGCGGCCGAGGCGGTGCACGCGGGCAAGTTCGGCCAGATGGTCGCGTTGCACGGCACCACCATCGACCTGGTCCCGCTGTCGGAGGCCACCAAGCAGCTCAAGCGGGTGCCTTCGGAGCGCTACCGCGAGGCGGAGGCGTTCTTCGGTTAAGGGCGTCGCATATGGCAGATGAACTCAGCGGTGAGCTGTGGTTACCGCCGCTGTCGGGGATCCATACCGTCGAACTGAAGCGACGGCTTGCCGGGCTACCCCGCGCCGGTAGCAGCGCTGAGGAACGTGATCAGGTGGACGCGATGTTCGGCCGAGATCGGCTCGATGAGGGCCTCGAGGCGTGGTGATCGTCTCCGGGGCGACCGCGCCGGTCGCTTCGACGCGGATGTGCATATGTCCGGATACGCTGGCCGGTATGGCCGAACTCCCTGTGCACGATCTGCCGGATACCGCCGTCGACGTCCTGCGCCGCCGAGCGCGCGCGGCCGGGTTGCCGCTGTCGCGGTACATCGGGCGCGAGCTGGTCGCGCTGGCCGGTCGACGCACGGCGGACGACGCGGTCGTCGAGTTCTTGGAGTCCGAAGGACGCGACCTGGCCCCGCAAATAGATGATGACGCGGTGGCTCTGGTACGGCGGTACGACCTTTCGATCGAGGCGCTCGACGTTCTGGGTCGCCGCGCTCGCTCCGCGGGTGTTCCGCTGGGAGAGTATGCGCGTCGCGAACTGGTGCGGCTGGCGCGGCGCAGCACCGTCGAGGACGCGTTGCTGGAGTTCCGCGAGGTGCAGGAACGGGATCCGAGTCCGCGACTCGACATGGCGGAGATCGCCGCGGCCGTGCGGTACGCGCGCGGCGAATAGGCCGGGGCCGGCCCGCGTCGTCGGTACTGTGAGTTGCATGCGCAGTGGGCGACTGATCGCGTTGGCACTGTTGGTGATCACGGCAGTGGCGGCCGGGTGCTCGGAGTCGAATCCGCCCGAGCCGACCACGGGTGACTGGCACGGCGCCGTCGAGGTCCCCGGCCAGCCGGTGCAGGTCGGCGTGAGTTTCCACGACGACGGCACGGCCACCGTCGACATCCCGGCGCAGGGCATGAGCGGCGTGCAACTCAAAGACGTCAGCACCGACCGCAACGGTGTGTCTTTCGCGGTCCCCGACGTCCCTGGCGATCCGGTGTTCCACGGCAAGTACGAGTCCGGAACCGACCGGATCACCGGAGATCTCACCCAGGCGGGGCAGAAATTCCCGCTGGCGCTGAGCCGGGGCAAGGTCGTACCGCCGGCCCATCCGCAGGAACCGAAGCCACCGTTCCCGTACAAGACCGAGGATGTCACCTACGGCAACGGCGGCATCACTATCGCGGGCACGTTGACCGAACCGCAGGGCCCTGGCCCGTTCCCGGCCATCCTCATGATCACCGGAAGCGGCGCCCAGAACCGCGACGAGGAACTGATGGGGCACAAGCCGTTCCTGCTGCTGGCCGACACCTTCACCCGCGCGGGCTACGCCGTGCTGCGCACCGACGACCGAGGCGTCGGTGGCACCGGCGGCAAGCTGGACGACGCGAACTACACCGACCTGGCCGAGGACGCCGCCGCGGGCGTCCGCTTCTTGCGGGCCCGCTCCGAGATCGACCCGGCGCGGGTCGGGCTCTTCGGCCACAGCGAGGGCGGCTACCTCGCGCCGCTGGTCGCCGCGCGCCCCGACAGCGGCGTCGCGTTCGCCGTCCTGATGGCCGGACCCGGCGTCCCTGGCTCGGACGTGCTCGTCGAACAGACCCGCTTGCTCGCCACCGCGAACGGAACACCTCCCGACCAGGTGGAGACCCAGGTCCGGGACATGGCCGAACTGTCCGCCCTGCTGAAGGCGGGCGACCTCGACGGAGCGAGACAACTGGCCGTTCGGCAGAACCAGGCCCTGCCCGCCGACCAGCGCGTGCCCGACGATCAGGCGGCCGCGCAGATCACGCCGTATCTGGCCGCCCTGGTCGCCTACGATCCGGCGCCCGCGCTCTCCGCCCTGCGGATTCCGGTGCTCGCGTTCTTCGGCGGCAAGGATCTCCAGGTGCCCCCGGCGCAGAGCGAGCAGCCGATGCGCGACCGCCTCGCCGCCGATCCCGATGCGACCGTCCACGTCTTCCCGGGTCTCAACCACCTGATGCAGCACACCGAGACCGGCCTTCCCCGCGAGTACGGCGCCATCGAAACGACCATTTCTCCCGAGGTGCTCGACTACGTCACCGGCTGGCTGCGGCAGCGGGTCCCGGTGAAGTAACACCGCGCCGCGGGACGCGAGAGCCGCTGCGCTGCGACGGGAGCGCTTACCTAAACTGATGGCCATGAGCGCACCCACGGTCGACCTGATGGATTACTCGGATGTCATCGCCCGGTTCGAGCCGGTGCTCGGCATGGAGGTCCACGTCGAGCTGAACACCGCGACGAAGATGTTCTGCGGTTGCCCGACCGAGTTCGGCGCCGAGCCGAACACCCAGGTGTGCCCCGTGTGCCTCGGCTTGCCCGGTTCGCTCCCGGTGGTCAACCAGAAGGCCGTCGAATCGGCCATCCGGATCGGGCTGGCGCTGAACTGCTCGATCACGCCGTGGGGCCGGTTCGCGCGGAAGAACTACTTCTACCCCGATCAGCCGAAGAACTACCAGATCAGCCAGTACGACGAGCCGATCGCCACGAACGGGCACCTGGACGTGGTGCTCGACGACGGCAGCATCTTCCGTGTCGACATCGAGCGCGCGCACATGGAGGAGGACACCGGCAAGTCGGTGCACATCGGCGGTGCGACCGGCCGCATCCACGGCGCGAGCCACTCCCTGCTCGATTACAACCGGGCGGGGGTGCCGCTGATCGAGATCGTCACCAAGCCGATCACCGGCGCGGGGGAGCGCGCCCCCGAGGTGGCGCGGGCGTACGTGACAGCGCTGCGGGATCTGCTGAAGTCGCTCGGGGTGTCCGACGTGAAGATGGAGCAGGGTTCGCTGCGCTGCGACGCGAACGTCTCCCTGATGCCCATCGGCGCAACGGAATTCGGCACCCGCACGGAGACCAAGAACGTCAACTCGCTGCGCAGCGTCGAGGTCGCGGTGCGCTTCGAGATGCGCAGGCAGGCCGCTGTGCTCGCGGGCGGCGGCACGATAGTCCAGGAGACCAGGCACTTCCACGAGGCCGACGGCACCACTTCGCCCGGTCGCCGCAAGGAGACCGCCGAGGACTACCGCTACTTCCCCGAGCCGGACCTCGAGCCCGTCGCGCCCGCGGCGGAGTGGGTCGAGCAGTTGCGCGGCACGATCCCCGAGTACCCCTGGCTGCGCCGCGCGCGCATCCAGTCCGACTGGGGCCTGTCCGACGAGGTGATGCGCGACCTGGTCAACGCGGGCGCGCTGGACCTGATCATCGCCACCGTCGACGCGGGCGCACCGGCCAACGAGGCGCGCTCCTGGTGGGTCGCCTACCTCACCGAGAAGGCCAAGGAGCGCGAGGTCGCGCTGGAGGAGCTGCCGATCAGCCCGGCCCAGGTCGCCGAGGTGATCAAGCTGGTCGACGCGAAGACGATCAACAACAAGGTGGCCAAGCAGGTCGTCGACCACGTGCTGGCAGGCGAGGGCGACCCGGCGCAGATCGTCGAGGCCAAGGGCCTCGGCATGGTCAGCGACGACAGCGCCTTGCAGTCGGAGGTGGAGAAGGCCCTGGCCGCGAATCCCGACATCGCCGACAAGATCCGCTCCGGCAAGGTGCAGGCCGCGGGCAAGATCGTCGGCGACGTCATGAAGGCGACCCGCGGACAGGCCGACGCGGCGCGCGTCCGCGAACTGGTCCTGGCCGCCTGCAGCTAGGTTCGGCGGTCGACCCCGACCGCGCTGTATGACGTGGTCGGGGTCGGTGGCGTGGTGTAGCGCGCGTTCGGCAGGTAGAGCCGCTCCTCGTACGCCGCGACGGTGGTCGGTACGTCGAAGCGCGGGTCGGTGACGCGCCCTACGACCGATCCCGTAGTGCCCGCGTGGTCGAGCGCGACCACCGCGATCGTGTTGGACCGGTTCTGCACGACCAGAAGTGTGTCGCCGCGCAGCAGCAGTCCGTCCCCGTTGGGCAGCGTCTCGGCGTCGAGGTCGATCCGCCGCGTCGTGCCCGTCGCCGGGTCGACGCGGAACAACCGGCCGGTCACCGACTGCATGATGATCAAGCCGGTGCCGTCGGGTGTGCGCACGATCCCGTTGGCGTTGATCGCTCCGGGCTCGTAGCGGATGTCGCCGGTCAACGGGCGTCGCACCACCGCCGTGGGTGAGGGCAGAGCGTCCTGGTCACCGACGGGCAGATGGTAGAGCACGGGCGTGCGCGAGTCGGTGAACCACGCGCCCGTGGGCGTGAGCAAGACATCGTTGACGAACGTGTCCGGCGAGATGCCGAGGGGGTAGCTCGCCAATACCGCGCCCGTGCCGGTGTCCACGACGCGTGCGTCGCCTCCGGTGCCGCCGGCGACGAACAGCCGACCGTGGTGGTCGACCTGGAGTCCGAGCGCGGGCGTCCCCGGCCCCTGGCTCAGGATCTCGCCTTGCCCGGTCACCAGGTCGGCGCGGTAGATGGAGCCGTCGACTCGCGAACCGAAGTAGGCCACCGGCCGTGAACCGATGGCGATGCCTTCCGGCTGGAACCCGGCGGGCAGGTCGATCCCGGCGGCGAGGACCGGAGGGTATGCCGCCGTCCGGTCCCCGGGCGCCGACGCCGCGACGCCGAGACAGCCGAGCGCGGCCGAGATCGCCAGGACTCGCTTCATCTCATTGCTCCTCTGTTTCGGTGGTCGCGGGGCCTGCGGCATCGGGCCGAGACGTTCAGGGAGTGCCGAGCGTTTCGACGTCTCCGTAACCGACCGTGAAATAACCATTCCCGCAGGGATTTTCGAGCTCGTCCAGGATGGCTACGGCAAGGTCTTCCGCCGAGATCCGGGACGTGCCGTCAGCGCTGGTGATGAGCGTCGTGGTGCCCCGCCGGTACTTCCCGGTGCGTTGTCCGGGTTCGAGGAGGGCGGGTGGGCTGAGATAGACCGAGTCGGCCGGATGCGCCCGGCAGGTCTCCCATTGCGCGACGCTCGCGGCGGCGATGGTGCGGATCGACGCCGGTACGTATTCCGGACTGTCGAGTACCAGCTGCTCGGGGTGTCCCGGAACCCGTAGCGGCGCGGCGCCGCCGACGACGAGGATGCGCGTCCCGGTGGCCGCGGCCGCGTCGAGCAGGGCTGTTGTAGTCGTCGTGACGGTGTGTTCCTGCCCATCGGCCGCACGGGTCGCGGCCACGATAGCGTCGGCGCCGTCGAACAATTCGCTCATCCGGACCCTGTCGTTCGCGTCGCCCTCGACAACGGTCACCATGGGCGGCAGGGCGATCCGCGGCCCTGTCCGGAAGACGGCGACGATCTCGTGGCCGCGGCCGGCGGCCTCGTCGACGACGCACGAGCCGACCATGCCTGCGGCTCCGACAACGGCGATCTTCATTTCGATATCCCTTCGGGTGCTGCGAGAGGAGCGGAGAAGCGGGTGGGCGCGGGAAGCTGTCCCGCGACGATCGCGGCGAGCGCGAGCCCGAACCCCGCGAGTTGGACCGGGCCGAGTGTCTGGCCGAGCAGAACGGCGCCGAGAACCGCCGCGACCAGCGGCGAGAGCAGAACCAGAACCGCGACGGAGGTGACGGGCAAGGAGCCGATGCCGCGGAACCACAGGACATACGCGAGCAGACCCCCGACCAGCCCCAGCCATAGGTATCCGAGAACGGCGGGCGGGTCGATTGCGGGAGGCGGCCCTTCGACGAAGAACGTGAGAGGCAGCAGGAACAGCCCACCGGCGGTGAGTTGCCAGCCCGCGAACGCCGTGGGACCGGCCTCGGCAGGCCGCCCCCACTTCTTCGTGAGGGTCAGGCCGAGCGCCATGGAAGCCGCGGCGGCAAGACCGGCGACAACCCCGGTGAGGTCGAAGGCCGCGTCCGGCCCGATCACCACCAAGCCGACGCCGACAAGGCCTATCGCTCCCCAGACGAGGCGCCAAGCGGAGGGGCTTTCGCCCAAGATCACCACGGCCAAGACGGCCACGACGAGCGGCTGGGCCGCCGCCAAGGTCGCGGCCACGCCGCCCGGTAAGCGTTCGGCGGCGAGGAACAGCATCGGGAACAGCAGCCCGATGTTGAGCACACCCAGTACCGCGGCTTTGCCCCACCAGGCTCCGCGCGGCAGCGTCCGCGTGATCGCCAGCGCGATCAGACCCGCGGGCAAGGCCCGCAGGAGACCGGCGAACAGCGGGTGTCCCGGTGGGAGCAGCTCGGTGGTGACGACATAGGTGGTGCCCCATGACGCGGGAGCGAGCGCCGTCAGGACGGTGCGCGGCAGGGTTCCCAGTGGCGCAGTTCCGCCGAAAACCGCCTGTGTTGCTGGACTTTTCACCTTCGCAGTCTCGCGCGGAAGTGATCAATGAGTCCAACACATGTTTGTCAATTCATCAATCGTGTTCAAAGATCAATCCATGGAGCTCCAGCAGATGCGCTACGTCATCGCCGTGGCCGAGACGAACAGCTTCACCCGGGCCGCCGAACGATGCCTCGTCGTGCAGTCCGCCCTCAGCCATCAGATCGCACGTCTGGAACGGGAATTGGGCGCGCGGCTCTTCGAGCGCACCAGCCGCCGGGTGCGCCTCACACCGGCCGGCGCGGCGTTCCTCCCCGCCGCCCGGCAGTGCCTCGACGCCGCCGAGCGCGCCGCCGCCGAGGTGGCCGCGGCGGTCGGCGAGGTGCGCGGGCGGCTCGCCGTCGGGCTGATCCCCACCGTCGCCGCGGTGGACATCCCGGAGGCGCTGCGCGATTTCCGCCGCCGCCACCCGCACGTGCGCATCAGCCTGCGCGTGGGTGCGAGCGAGGAGCTGGTGGAGAAGGTCGAGCAAGGAGCCATCGATGTCGCATTCCTCGGATTGCCGACGACGGCACGACCCCGAGGCGTGGTCGCGCACGAACTCGCCCGCGACCGGCACGTAGCCGTCGTCGCGCTGGACCATCCGCTCGCCGGAGAGCGGTCGATCGACCTGCGCACGCTGTCCGCCGAGGTCTTCGTGGATCTCCCGGCCGGGACCGCCGGACGTCTCCAGTCCGACCAAGCCTTCACTGCCGCCGGTCTGGACCGCGACGTCGCTTTCGAAGTGACCAGCGCGGACTACATCGCCCGACTCGTCCGCCCCGGCCTCGCCATCGCCATGCTCCCGTCCACTTACGTGCCCCAACTAGAGGGCGTGACCACCATCGAGGTCACCGACGCCCCCGCCCGAGTCGAATACGTCATCTGGAGCCGCAGCCGCACACCGGCGGCCACCGCGTTCCTCACCGTTCTCGGCATCGCCGCGCAGACCTCGGACGACTCCTGAAGAATCTCGCCTCATTTCGGCCCGAGCGCCGCACCGGGAGAGATGCTGTGGAGTGACATCCTGACCTTCTTCGCCCCCCCTGACCTGATCGGACTCTGCCGGATGTGTCGGTGTCGAGTGGCACGAGCGAAACCTGGGTCCGTCAGTCGCTTCTCAGGGCGGTCGGCGCCGGTTCCGACAGCGAGATCGGCGCGCATGCCGTTGCGCGCTCGGCTCAGTTGGGGGCGGCTGTTCGTTCGTGCGGAAGGAGTGAGCCGCAGCCACCGCCCACCTTGCCGAGGCAAAGCCTCAGATCGCACGGTTACCGCAGCGCGGACCCAGCACACCTTGCCGAGGCGGAGCCTGAGGCCACGCGGTTACCGCCGTCCGCGCCCAGCGCACCTCGACCACGTCTTTCGAGCGAAGCGAGACCGAGCATGCGCCGTTCGCGGCCCGGCTCGCGTCCGAGCGGCCGCCGCGTCCGCGACGAAGTCGCCAGCGGCGGTCGCTCGGACGCGAGCCAAGAGGGGGCCGCGAACACGCCGCGACGAAGTCGCGGCCGACAACTCAGTCCGGTCCGCCGCCTCCGGCCTGCGGGGGCGGGATGCGGACGACGCGGTCGTCGAACGGTCCCGGCTGGCCGTCGGTCTTGTTCACCGTGGTCACCCAGATGGTTCCGTCGGCGCCGACCGCCGCGCCGCCGAGTTGCCCGTACTTGTCCTGCGCGGTCAGCGTCGGCGTCGCGGTGACCGCGTGGGTGGTGGGGTCGGCGGCGGCGATGGCGAGGGCCTTCGCGCGGGTCATCGAGATCGCGACACCGTCCGAGGCGGCGGCGCACCCGGCGACGCCGGGCCGATCCGGCCAGGTCCACATGGTGGTGACCACGCCATCGCCGCCGAGTCGCTGCAGCCGGTCCTCGGCGGCGGTGCGGTCGGTGATCCAGATGCTGTCCTTGCTGTCCCGGCACACGTCCCCGGCGGTCCCGATGCCCGAGACGGCGACTTCCGGCGTGAGTGTGCGGCCGGGCACCGGGGAGTTCACGCGCAGCAGCTTGCCCGCGAGGGAGCCGGCCGAGGCGGCCGCGCCGGGATTGCCCGCGTCGCCGGTCAGCACGAGCATCTGGTCGGACGAGGCGAATTCGATCGCGCCGTGATTTCCGCTGGAGCCCTTCGGGATTCCGGTGAGCACGTCCTTCGGTGAGCCGCCTTCGGCGATGCGGACCACCCGGTTGTCGCTGCCGGTGGTGATGTACGCGTACATCAGGCCGTCTTCGTTGTAGGTCGGGGACAGCGCGATGTCGCTGAGGCCGCCGTCGCCGGAGCCGTCCACGTCCAGGCGGGCGATCTCGACCGGCGGCTGGTCGGGCACCACCTTCAGGATCCGCCCGGTCCTGCGCTCGGCGACCAGCGCGCCGTCGGGAAGCGCGACCAAGCCGCCGGTGGTGTCCAGGCAGGTGGCCACCACCGCGGGGTCGGGATCGATGCACGGGCCGCTCGGCCGGGTGGTCGAGGTGGGCGGCTGGCTCGGTTTCTTCGGGTCGATGTTGGCTCCGTGCAGGGTCGGTTCCGGAGTGAACGGACTGGACGCCGAATCGTCGAACCGGGCGCAGCCGACCAGCAGGACGGAGCCGAGCGCCAAGCTCGCCGCGACGCGGCCCACGACAACCAAACTCATAGCCCAGACGTTACGGAAATTCCGTCGCCCGCGCCCTTCCGGGTGGGGGTGTCGCGCGCGCACTGACACGCCGCGCTGTACTTGCCCGCCCCGGTGCGGTGCGGCATAGGGTATTGGCCGTGACCGACAAGCCGAAAGACACGCCCGAATCCGAGGCCGGGAACGCCGCTCCTTCCACGGCCGAGCAGGCGGCGGTGTCGTCCACCGGTCGGGGAGTGACCAGCCCGTACGATTCGCCGACCGAGCAGTTCGAGCGGGTGGATCCGGCCCAGCGGCCGCAGCTGTCCAAGGACGTCCCGCGCACCGAGGAAGAACTCGGGCTCGAGCCCGAGGTCCCCACCACCGGCGCGAACAGAACCGCTGCGGGCGCGACAGCGGCGCCCACCTACGACTACGCCAGCATCCCACCCGCCCCGGCCCCGCCGAGCGACACCGCGCGTCTACGTCGCCGCAACGGCGAGGTCCGCCGCGGCACGCTCGATCTCGGACTGTTGCTGCTCCGCTTGGTCGTCGGCGCCACTTTCCTCTACCACGGCCTGCAGAAGCTGACCGGCTGGTTCCATGGCCCCGGCCTGGACGGCACCCGCGACATGATGGAGCGCGGCGGCTGGGACCACCCGAGCGTGTCCGCACTCCTGGTGACAGCGGGCGAGGTCGGCGGCGGTGCGCTGCTGATCCTCGGCCTGCTGACTCCGCTGGCGGCCGGTGCGGTGCTCGCGGTCATCCTGGACGCCTGGGCCTGGAAGCAGGGCATGGCCCCCGGGTTCCAGTACAAAGCCGGTCCGGGAGCGGTGGAATACGAGAGCGTCCTCGCGGGCGTCTCGGCCGTCATCATCCTGACCGGCCCCGGTCGCCTGTCCTTCGACCGCAACCGTGGCTGGGCCATCCGCCCCGCCTCCGGCTCCTTCGTCATCCTGCTTCTCGCTGTGGCGGCCGCGGTCGGCGCGTACTGGTACCTGCACGGCGGCAACCCACTGACGGGCATCGGCCCCTTCGACTGATCAGGACGAACAAGAGGCCCTTCATCCCGCAACGGGAAGAAGGGCCTCCGTCGTTCGACACCTGAGGCTGCCCGTGACAACTGATTTCGCATGGACATGGGTAACTCGCCGGGTACGCCCAAAAACCGTGACCCACCTGACGCAGGACCTGAGACCAGGTCCTGTCGCACCGAACTCGTACGGCCTCGAGATTCGGAGAGGCGGGAAGCCTAGGGCACGTGGCGGACAGCGCCTTTGTCGGCCGAGGTCGCCATCGCGGCGTACGCCCGCAGCGCGGTCGTCACCGGACGATCGCGGTTGACCGGCTGCCACGGCCGTTCGGAGGCTTCCATCTTCGCGCGGCGCTCGGCGAGCGCCGCATCGTCGACGAGGACCTCGAGCGTGCGGCTGGTCACGTCGATGCGGATCTGGTCGCCGTTCTCGATCAGGCCGATGACACCGCCGCTGGCCGCCTCGGGGGAGATGTGCCCGATCGACAGGCCCGAAGTGCCGCCGGAGAAGCGGCCGTCGGTGATCAGCGCGCACTCCTTGCCGAGGCCGGAGCCTTTCAGGAAGGCGGTCGGGTGCAGCATCTCCTGCATGCCGGGGCCGCCCGCGGGCCCTTCGTAGCGGACCACGATCACGTCGCCGGGCTTGATCTTCTTGCCGAGGATGACCGACACGGCCTCCTCCTGCGAGTCCACCACCACCGCGGGCCCCTGGAAGGAGAACAACTCCTCGTCGATGCCCGCGGTCTTGAGCACCGCGCCGTCGGGCGCGATGTTGCCGCGCAGCACGACCAGGCCGCCTTCCTTGGTGTAGGCGTGCTCGAGGTCGCGGATGCAGCCGCCCTCGGCGTCGGTGTCCAGCGACGACCAGCGGTTGTCGGTGGAGAACGGCTCGGTGGTGCGCACCCCGCCCGGGGCGGCGTGGAAGAGTTCGATGGCTTCCTGAGAGGCCTTGCCCGAGCGGATGTCCCAGGTGTCGAGCCATTCGTCGAGGCTCGCGGTGTGCACCGTGGTGACGTCGGTCTCCAGCAGGCCCGCCCGGCGCAGCTCGCCGAGGATCGCGGGGATGCCGCCCGCGCGGTGCACGTCCTCCATGTGGTAGTCGGAGTTGGGCGACACCTTCGACAGCGTGGGCACCCGGCGGCTGATCTCCTCGATGGTGTGCAGATCGAAGTCGACCTCGCCTTCCCGCGCGGCGGCGAGCGTATGCAGCACGGTGTTGGTCGAACCGCCCATCGCCACGTCCAGCGCCATCGCGTTGCGGAAAGCCTTGGCGTCGGCGACGTTGCGCGGCAGCACGGACGCGTCGTCTTCGCGGTACCAGCGGTTGGCGATGTCCACCACCACGGTGCCCGCCCGCTCGAACAGCGCCCGGCGCGCGGCGTGCGTCGCGAGGGTGGAGCCGTTGCCGGGCAGCGCCAGACCCAGTGCCTCGGTGAGGCAGTTCATCGAGTTCGCGGTGAACATGCCGGAGCAGGAACCGCAGGTCGGGCACGCGGAGCGCTCGACCTCGGACAGACCTTCCTCCGACACCGCCTGATTCGCGCTCGCGGAGATCGCGGTGATCAGGTCGGTCGGCGCCTGCGCGACCCCGCCGACGACGACGGCCTTGCCCGCTTCCATCGGCCCGCCGGAGACGAACACCGCCGGAATGTTCAGCCGCATGGCCGCATTGAGCATGCCCGGGGTGATCTTGTCGCAGTTGGAGATGCAGACCAGCGCGTCGGCGGTGTGCGCGTTGACCATGTACTCGACGGAGTCGGCGATGATCTCGCGCGAGGGCAGCGAGTAGAGCATGCCGCCGTGACCCATCGCGATGCCGTCGTCGACGGCGATGGTGTGGAATTCGCGCGGCACGCCACCGGCGGCGCGCACCGCGTCGGCCACGATCTCGCCGACGTTCTTCAGATGCACATGGCCGGGGACGAACTGGGTGTAGGAGTTCGCGATGGCGACGATGGGCTTGCCGAAGTCGGTGTCGGTCATGCCGGTGGCGCGCCAGAGTGCGCGTGCGCCTGCGGCATTGCGGCCGATGGTCGTGGTTCGTGAACGAAGCGGTGGCATTTCGATGGTCCTCGGGTCGCGGGGGCTGACGTGCGACGGCGCAGAGCGTGCTCGGCGGAGCACCACGTTACTCCCGGTGGGCGTGCCCACCTGCTGGGTGGTGTGGCGTCTCATCGCGGTCGGCCGGGTCGGGTGTGTCGCCGGTGCGTGGTGTCGCGGGCGACGACGGTGACGCCGGAGGTACCGGAACGTCGGGGTGGGGACGAGGAGGATCAGTGCTCCGGGGAAATCATCCCATCACTCGACCGCAACCTCCCAACGGCGGCGAATGTTCCGCTTCGGCGCGATGGGGCTCGAGCCGGGCAACTGGAGCGTCGGTCGGTGTGACCGAACTCGCTACGTCGCGCTGTCGCGTCGCGTGCCTTCTTCGGCGTTCTCGCCGGACTTCGCCAAGCCATTGGTCGCCGGATCGCCCTCGGTATTCGAGGTCCCGCTACTCGCGTCCGAGGGTTCGGCGGGGGACTCTCCCGTCGCGGGTTCCCTCGGCTCCGCGAACGGGTCCGGAATCCGTCCGCCGGAGAAAGCGGCCAGATCGCGCAGCCGGTCATAACTCACCGCGGGCAACTTCACTTCGCTGCCGTCGGTCAGGTCGGCGCGCACGTATCCACGCTTCGGGATTCGCACACCCTTCACCTGTGCCCAGTCGAGGTGGCGGGAGCCGAACAGCGTCCGCAAATCCAGCCCCGCATCCGAGACGCCGGTCTGCGTCCGCAGCACCCAAGCCAGCACCGCGACGGGGATCAGCAGCAGCCACCACAGTCCGGCGGGCCAGCCGACGAAGGGGAAGAACACGCACATCAGCAGGATGAATACGCCCAGGAACGCCAGCCGTGGGATGCGGATCACATGGGCGTCCGAGGCGCCACCCGTATCCGTCGTCCCCGCGGGTGTGTGGGACGATTCAGACGGTGGCACGGACTGATGCGGTGATGACACACCACCATCCTCGCATCCTGATGAACGGACACAAGCAACCGCACTCTCCCACATAATGGGACACACGGGGTCATCTGTTTGACTCTTCGGTTCACACCCGCTTAACGTCGTGCGCGTGAATCGAAACGAGTTGCTCGTAATCGGCCGGCGCGTCCAGCGTTGAGCCTGACACACTGAGTCGAATACGTCAGCTCGCGTTGCGACGCGCCACCCTCGATCAGCCCTGCGCTGTCGGGGGCTTTTTTATGTTCGGACTAATGTCCGGCATGGCGAAGCGCAAGACACCGCTGACACAACATCCGGGGTCGGAACCACAACCAGTAAGGAACGAAGACGGTGAGCGCACCTACCGCACGGCCCGGGCCTTCGGCCCGTAGGCCAGCGCCTTCGGCGAATCAGCAGGCCACGCCCGCTGCCAACGCGACGTCCGCGGCCAACCGCCGCCAGCTCCCGCCCGAGCGGGTCACCGGCGCGCAGTCGGTCATCCGGTCGCTCGAGGAGCTCGGCGTCGACACCGTATTCGGCATTCCGGGCGGCGCGATCCTTCCCGTCTACGACCCGCTTTTCGATTCCACCAAGGTGCGCCATGTGCTCGTCCGCCACGAGCAGGGCGCGGGCCACGCCGCCACCGGTTACGCCCAGGCGACCGGCAAGGTCGGTGTGTGTATGGCCACATCCGGCCCCGGCGCGACCAACCTGGTCACCCCGATCGCCGACGCGCAGATGGACTCCGTCCCGATCGTCGCCATCACCGGCCAGGTCGGCCGCGGCCTGATCGGCACCGACGCGTTCCAGGAAGCCGATATCTCCGGCATCACCATGCCGATCACCAAGCACAACTTCCTGATCACCGAGGGCGTCGACATCCCGCGCATCATCGCGGAAGCGTTCTACCTCGCCGCCTCGGGCCGTCCCGGCGCCGTGCTGGTCGACATCCCGAAGGACGTGCTGCAGGCGCAGACCACCTTCACCTGGCCGCCGGAGATGCGGCTGCCCGGCTACCGTCCGGTCACCAAGCCGCACGGCAAGCAGGTGCGCGAGGCCGCGCGGATGATCATGGAAGCCAAGGCTCCCGTGCTCTACGTCGGCGGCGGCGTGATCAAGGCCGACGCCTCGGCCGAGCTGCTGCAACTGGCCGAGCTCACCGGCATCCCCGTGGTCACCACGCTGATGGCGCGCGGCGCGTTCCCCGACAGCCACCGCCTGAACATGGGCATGCCCGGCATGCACGGCACCGTGGGCGCGGTCGCCGCGTTGCAGCGGTCGGATCTGCTGATCACCCTGGGCGCGCGGTTCGACGACCGCGTCACCGGTCAGCTGGACTCCTTCGCGCCCGGCGCCAAGGTCATCCACGCCGACATCGACCCGGCCGAGATCGGCAAGAACCGCCACGCCGACGTCCCGATCGTGGGCGACTGCCGCGAGGTGATCGTCGAGCTCATCGAGACACTGAAGGCCGACCCTTCGGCGGGCGACGCGCTGCCGCTGGCGCTGACCGACTGGTGGACCTACCTCGACGGCGTGCGCGACGCCTACCCGCTGGGCTGGACCCCGCCCGCGGACGGTTCGCTGTCGCCGGAGTTCGTCATCGAGGCGCTCGGCCGCCTGGCCGGACCCGACGCGATCTACTGCGCGGGCGTCGGCCAGCACCAGATGTGGGCCGCCCAGTTCATCAAGTACGAGAAGCCGCGCACCTGGCTGAACTCCGGTGGCCTGGGCACCATGGGCTACGCCGTCCCGGCGGCCATGGGCGCCAAGATGGGCGCGCCGGACAAAGAGGTGTGGGCGGTCGACGGTGACGGCTGCTTCCAGATGACCAACCAGGAGCTGGCCACCTGCGCCGTCGAGGGCGTCCCGATCAAGGTCGCGCTGATCAACAACGGCAACCTCGGCATGGTGCGCCAGTGGCAGACGCTGTTCTACCAGGAGCGTTACTCCAACACCGACCTGGGCACGCACACCCTGCGCATCCCCGACTTCGTGAAGCTCGCCGAAGCCCTCGGCTGCCACGGCATCCGGGTGGAGCGCGAGGAGGACGTGGAGGCCGCGATCCGCGAGGCGCAGTCCATCAACGACCGTCCCGTGGTGATCGACTTCATCGTCGGCAAGGACGCCCAGGTGTGGCCGATGGTCGCCGCGGGCACCAGCAACGACGAGATCATGGCCGCTCGCGGCATCCGCCCGCTGTTCGACGACGACGAGCAGGCCTCCGAGCCCGCGGTCATCCACACGGCGATGTCGCACGAACAGAACAAGGTGAACAACGGATGAGTACCACGCATACCCTCAGCGTTCTCGTCGAGGACAAACCGGGCGTGCTGGCACGGGTCGCGGCGCTGTTCTCCCGCCGCGGCTTCAACATCGAGTCGCTGGCGGTCGGTGGCACCGAGCTCCCCGAGATCTCGCGCATGACCATCGTCGTCACCGTCGAAGACCTGCCGCTGGAGCAGGTCACCAAGCAGCTCAACAAGCTGGTGAACGTCATCAAGATCGTGGAGCAGGATTCCGACAGCTCGGTGGCCCGCGAACTGATCCTGGTGAAGGTGCGCGCCGACGCCAGCGTGCGGACCCAGGTGATCGAGGCCGTGGGGCTGTTCCGCGCGAAGGTCATCGACGTGTCGCCGGACGCGCTCACCGTCGAGGCGACCGGAACCCGGTCCAAGCTCGACGCGCTGCTGCGGATGCTCGAACCGTACGGCATCCGGGAGATCGTGCAGTCCGGTGTCGTCGCGGTGGGGCGCGGACCGAAGTCCATCACCGCCACCCGATGAGCTGACGAGCGGCATACCGATGGGGCCGACCGCGCAGCGGCGGCCACACGCTAGTCTTTCTGCGATCGACGGTTGGCGTGCCGCCTCCCCGCTCACGCGGGAATGATCCCCTCCCGCGGCTGCGGGGGTGATCCGATCCAGAACAACGTAAATCCGCACCGGCGCAAGCCGGTGTGCCCCGCCTCGCGCGGGGATGATCCCGGAAGGAACCACAGTGGCAGTCGAGATGTTCTACGACGACGATGCCGACCTGTCGATCATCCAGGGCCGCAAGGTCGCTGTCATCGGCTACGGCAGCCAGGGGCACGCGCACTCGCTGAGCCTGCGCGACTCGGGCGTCGAGGTCCGCGTCGGTCTGGCCGAGGGTTCGAAGTCGCGTCCGAAGGCCGAGGAGGCGGGCCTGACCGTCGGCACGCCCGCCGAGGTCTCGGAGTGGGCGGACGTCATCATGGTGCTCGCGCCCGACACCGCGCAGGCGTCGATCTTCACCAACGACATCGAGCCGAACCTGAAGGACGGCGACGCGCTGTTCTTCGGCCACGGCCTCAACATCCACTTCGGCCTGATCAAGCCGCCCGCCAACGTCACCATCGGCATGGTCGCCCCGAAGGGCCCGGGCCACCTGGTGCGTCGTCAGTTCGTCGACGGCAAGGGCGTTCCCGCGCTGATCGCGATCGACCAGGACCCGAAGGGCGAGGGCCAGGCGCTGGCGCTGTCCTACGCCAAGGGCATCGGCGGCACCCGCGCGGGCGTCATCAAGACCACCTTCAAGGAAGAGACCGAGACCGACCTGTTCGGTGAGCAGGCCGTGCTGTGCGGCGGCACCGAGGAACTGGTGAAGACCGGTTTCGAGGTCATGGTCGAGGCCGGTTACGCGCCGGAGATGGCCTACTTCGAGGTGCTGCACGAGCTGAAACTGATCGTCGACCTGATGTACGAGGGCGGCATCGCGCGGATGAACTACTCGGTCTCCGACACCGCCGAGTTCGGCGGCTACCTGTCGGGCCCGCGGGTCATCGACGCCGACACCAAGAAGCGCATGCAGGACATCCTCAAGGACATCCAGGACGGCAGCTTCGTCAAGCGTCTGGTCGCCAACGTCGAGGGCGGCAACAAAGAGCTCGAGGCGCTGCGCAAGAAGAACGCCGAGCACCCGATCGAGGTCACCGGCGCCAAGCTGCGCGGCCTGATGAGCTGGGTCGATCGCCCGATCACCGAGACCGCCTGATAGCCAGGCCGATTCGCGCGGTGGCCCGCTCCGGAGTTCCGGAGCGGGCCACCGGCGTCTTTCGCGGAGTTTCTAACTGCTGCCGAACGAGCCTGTGCCCGGGAAACCCTGACCCCAGCCGCCGCCTTGGCCCCAGCCCCCGCCCTGGCCCCAGCCCTGGTTCCAGCCTCCGCCCCAGCCTTGGTTCCAGCCTCCGTCGCCCCAGCCCTGGTTCCAGCCTCCGCCGCCCCAGCCACCACCCTGGCCCCAGCCAGGACCGCGGCCATAAGGTGGTGCGCCGTAGTGCGGTTTGTCGACCAAGACGTTGTTGTTGCAACTCCAGTCCTGGAACGGGCCGAAGGCGCACTGGTTGTAAGCCGGAGTGACCCCGGGTGTGCTCGGGGTGGCGGAGGCGGGCATCGCCAGCGCGGTCAACGGAATCGCGGCGATCGCACCGGCGACGGCCACGCGAAAGATACGGCGTGCGCTGATTGACGAGAACAACGTAAATCCTTTCAGTCTGCGGCGAGCGTCTCCGCCCGCCATCCCCCGTTGCGGGGTCCGCCCACGGCCCACCCCCGCAGACAGATCTTGGATCTACGGTCACTGCTTCGCGGTCGCGCTTACCGACGGCACAGCGACTGCATAGCTACACTCTTGCGCACTCGCCGCCGAAGGTCACGGGTGTTCTCTCCCCTGCGGGGCAAATCGAACCGCGGTATTAGGGAGTTCCCCTATCGCCGCACCCTGGATCAACCGAACAGCGGCAGCACCGTGTCCACTATGTCCGCAGGCGACGGCAGTGACGTGAACGCGCTCGCTGGGCTCAGGTGGCGTTGCAGCGCGCGCTGATGCGCCGCGCCCACCAGCAGCAGCGCTGCCGCGCGCAGATTTACGGCGCTCGAGGCAGAGGGCTGCGCGGCCGCGAGCCGCGCCTGCATCGCGTCCACCGCGCGGTGCGGACCGATGTCCGTCTCCTGGGCGCGGTCGAGGTAGCGCGCGCGTAGTTCGGCGTCGGATTGGATCGCGGCGGCGACGGGGATCGTGGCGACGAAGAAATCTTCCAGCGCCTCCATCAGGGCGACGAGATCGGCCCGCAGGTCTCGGTGCGCGTCGACGTCGCCGAGGACGTCCTTGACCGGTCGCAGGTGTCGCTGGACCACCGCCTGCAACAGCCCGGTCCGGTCGCGGAAGTGATAGAAGATGCTCGACTCGGCGACACCGGCGCGGTCGGCGACCCCTTTCGTGGACAGCCGCGCCACACCCTCCTCGGCGAGGATTCGCTCCGCGGCGGCGATCACCGCGTCGCGGACGCCCGTCGAGGGACGCCCACGGCGGCGTCCTTCGACCCGGCCGGATGCCGTCACGAATCCTCCGATCGTTCGTTCGTCCCCCCTTGCAGTATGCCCGACGCGGTCGTATTTTCTGAGTAGATACTCAGTAAATATCTTGGAGGTGACCGATATGTCCAGCCAGGCTTCGGTGCGACCGTCCCAATCGCGTATCCAGCGCACCGGGGACGCGGTCGTCAGGTCGTTGCTCCGGTCTCCGCTGCATCGGGTGCTCAGCGGCAGGTTGCTGCTGGTCACGGTGCTCGGGAGGAAATCGGGGCGCGAGTACACCAATCCGGTCGGATATGCCAACCATGACGGAGCGCTGCTCGTCGGCACGACGGCCGGGTGGCGGCGCAATCTCCGCGACGGTGAAGCCGTGCGTGTTCGGCTGCGCGGCAGCGAGATTCGTGCCAGAGCCGAAGTGATCGCCGACGAGGCCCGGCTCGCCGCGCTCGCTCCGGTGGTGGTGTCGGCGAATCCGATCCACGGGCGCTACGCGGGCATCGAACTGGAGCCGGACGGGACGGTCGATCGCGACGATCTGCGGCGAGCCATGGCGAATGGGTACGTGATCGTTCGTCTGAGCCCGGTCTGAGGCGGGCCGGGTCGTCGCCCGGGTCCGTTTCGCGCCGTCCGGATCGCTCTCCCGCCGCCGCGCGGTGTAGCGACCGTCTGGTTACTCGCTCGTACGGCGGCTGGGGCCTAGGGTTCTCCCGGACAACGAGGTCGGAGAAATGTACATCCGGAGATTCCCTGTCCGAACGGATTCCGCACCGTGGCCCACTCGATAAAACTCGACCGCACCGTGACCATCCCGACCTCGGCCGGCCGCCGACCCGAGGCGATCCACCGATTTCTCGTGAAGCCCGACGACGCGGGCATCGTCGGATCGGTCGACGGCGGCAAACTCCTGGAATGGATCGACAAGGTCGCCTACGCGGCGGCGGCCCAGTGGAGCGGCCGCTACTGCGTCACCGCCTACGTCGGGAACATCCATCTCGATCGGCCGATCGCGGTCGGCGAGCTGGTCGAATTGCATGCGAATCTGGTCCACACCGGGCGCACCAGCATGCACATCCTGGTCACCGTCTATTCGACCGACCCCACCCGGGTGCAGCCGGTGCAGTCGGCGCAATGCCTGACGATCTTCGTCGCCGTGGACGACGACCGGCGCACCGTGGAAGTGCCGCAATGGAATCCCGCCACGCTGCTGGAATTGCAGCGGCACCGCCAGGCGCGAGCCCGGGTCTCGGTGCGCAAGCTGATCGAGGAGGCGATGGCCGCGCAGCGGTACACGTCGGCGGGCACCGCGCCGAGCGCCACACTGCGGTTCCTGGCCGCGCCGTCGGACATCAACTGGGGCGGCAAGGTGCACGGCGGCCGCACGATGCGGTGGATCGATGAAGCGGCCTACGTCTGCG
The DNA here is from genome assembly GCF_044548645.1 of Nocardia sp. NPDC051929. NCBI lineage: Bacteria > Bacillati > Actinomycetota > Actinomycetes > Mycobacteriales > Nocardiaceae > Nocardia > Nocardia sp. NPDC051929. Next base: position 114,153 of record NZ_JBIUCG010000002.1, read on the forward strand.
GTGCGGACTGGGCCGGGCAGCGGGTCATCACTTCGTACTTCGGCGGCATCCGCTTCTACCGGCCGATCGTCATCGGCCATGTCGTCGAGGTCACCGCGCGGCTGATCCACACCGGCCCGCGCAGCATGCACGTCAGCGTGCACGTGACCTCCACCGACGCCCACTCCGACGAGCCCGCGCTCGCCGCGCACGGTCTCGCCGTGGTCGTCGCGCTTGACGGCGAGGGCAAAGCACGGCCGGTGCCGCAGTGGGAGCCGGTCTCCGAGGAGGATCGCGCGCTGGACGCGCACGCCAGGCACCTCATCGAACTGCGCTCGCTGGTCGAGCCGTTCACTGTGGCGAGCGCCGTGCCGTCCGACGCCGAGCCGAGCCATTTCCGCATACCTGCGCCGAGCTGAGGCCCAAGCGCCCGGTCTAGACTAGTTACCGATGAGTAAGTTCTTCGCGTCGGTGGACGAGGTGACCGGGCGTCTCACCGAGGCCGGGTACCTCCCGTCCCTCGATATCGCCACCGCCGTGTTCCTCGCGGGCCACCTCGGCAAGCCCCTGCTGATCGAGGGCCCGGCGGGCGTCGGCAAGACCGAGCTGGCCAAGGCCGTCGCCGCGGCGACCACGTCCGACCTGGTGCGGCTGCAGTGTTACGAGGGCATCGACGAGGCCCGCGCCCTCTACGAGTGGAACCACGCCAAGCAGCTGCTGCGCATCACCGCCTCGGACGACGAAGGCTGGGACAGCACCCGCGACCACGTCTTCACCGAAGAGTTCCTCCTCGCGCGCCCGCTACTGGCCGCCATCCGTAACCAGCGCTCCACGGTGCTGCTCATCGATGAACTCGACAAAGCCGATGTGGAGTTGGAAGGCCTGCTGCTCGAGGTGCTCGGCGACTACCAGGTGAGCATCCCCGAACTCGGCACCGTCACCGCGGTGCGCAAGCCGTTCGTGTTCGTGACCTCCAATGCCAACCGCGAGCTGTCCGAAGCGCTCAAGCGGCGCTGCCTGTACCTGCACATCGATTACCCGACGGCGGAATTGGAGCGGGCGATCGTGCGGATGAAGGTTCCGGAGCTGGACGAGGCGCTGGGAGAGCCGGTGGTCCGCGTGGTCGGTGCGTTGCGCCAGCTCTCGTTGCGCAAAGCGCCGTCGATCGCCGAAACCGTCGATTGGGCGAAGACGCTGGTCGCTCTGGGTGCGCGCAATCTATCCGGTGGTGTCGTCCGCTCGACGCTCGGTGTGCTGTTGAAATATCAATCCGACCACCGCGTGGCGATCGAGCGGCTCGGACTCGATCTGGATGCCGAGCAAGGAGGACGGTGAGATGAAGTGCCCCCTCGGGCTCGCGCCACTCCTGCCGTTCGCAACCCAACCCGCCCCGAGGCTCGGCGCGTCTGCTCCCTCGAACCGGACTTACCGTCCGGGCGGATCATTGCGCTGCTTGTGGCGCGAGGTTGCCGGAGTCGAGCATGAGCATCGCTGAAAACCGCCTCGGCGAGACGGGCCGCCGAGGCTCCGACTCGATAACCGATCGCCTCGTCGAGTTCGTCGGACTCCTGCGGGATCACGGCATCAACGCCGGGCCGAGTGAAACCATCGACGCGGCTGAGGCGATGATCGTCCTCGGAATCGATGATCGCAATCGTTTGCGCTCCGGCATGGCCGCCTGCCTGCTGCGCCGCAATGGTCAACGCGCCGTGTTCGATCAACTCTTCGACCTGTATTTCCTTACCGCCCAACAGCCACAGTCCGTCGATCCGTCGACGCCCGAATCCATCGAAGCGCTGCGAGATCGTCTCGTTGCCACACTGGCACAGGACGATTCGGAGTCGGTCGCCGAACTGGCCCGCCAGGCGCTGACCGAACTCGGCGGCTACGGCGGCGCGGGCGCCGGGCAGTCCACCGCGCCGATCACCACCGCATCCGGCGCGGGCTGGTCCTCTTACCTGACCATGAAAGCCCTACGCCCGGACGAACTCATCGATCGCGTCGTGGCGGGCATGAACGGCTCCTCCCAGCTCGACACCACCGTCCACACCATCGAGGCCAACCGCCGCCTCGCCGCTTTCCGCACCGCCGTCCAAACCGAGGCCCGCCTGCGCTCCGCACAGCTGCGCGGCACCGAATACATCGCCCGCCGCGGCGTCGAATCCAGCACCGACCAGATCGATTTCCTCGGCGCCCGCGAACAGGACCTCGCCGAAATGCGTCGCCTGGTCCACCCTTTGGCCCGCAAACTCGCCACACGCCTCGCCGTCCGCCGCCGCAAAGCCGTCCGCGGCCAGATCGACCTACGCCGCACCCTGCGCCGCTCCATGGCCACCGGAGGCGTCCCCATCGACCCGGTTCTGCGCGCCCGCAAACACGGCCGCCCCGACCTGGTCGTCCTCGCCGACATCTCCGGCTCGGTCACCGGCTTCGCCGAATTCACCCTTCAGCTGATCCAGGCCCTGCAAGACCAGTTCAGCAAGGTCCGCAGCTTCGGCTTCGTCGACACCTGCGACGAGATCACGCACTTCTTCACCCCCGGCGAACCCCCGACCCCCGGCACCGCCGCCCGAATCATCCGCTCCACCAAGGTTGCCCGCTTCGGCAGTTCGAACTACGGCGAGGCCTTTCAAGGGTTTCTCGACAACTACGCCGAGGCCCTCGGTCCGCGTACGTCGGTTCTCATCCTCGGCGACGGGCGCACGAACCGCACGGACCCGAATCTCGCTGCGGTGCAGACCATTGCCGACCGGGCGAAACACGCCTACTGGCTGAATCCGGAGCCGTCGCGGTCGTGGTCGACGGGGGATTCCGCCGCCCACGTGTACGCGGCGAACGTCACGATGCACGAGTGCCGAAACGTCAAGCAGTTGACCGAGGTCATCGCGCGTTTGTTACCAGCGTGAGTCGGCCGCTGCGACGGTGTCTTATCTGGCCTGCTCAGCTGGCTGGTACTGCCACCGCTCCGTCCCGCTGACCACATCTGGGCTCGGTCGGCTGGCGCGTCGCCGACAACACCAAGCCCTGCTCAACTACCACCAGCGCTGCGGCCGCCTACTTGAACACCAGTCCGGCGCAGCTTGTGGATAACGGCGGCTGTCGCGGTAGCGGTGACGTCGTCGACCCAGTCCGGAATGGCCACCGCGTTCGCGATGTATTCGCGGACGAGCCCGTAGGGAATCGCCTTGACGGCAGCCACCGCGATCGCCATGTGATGCTCGTCGGCCTCGCCGCATTCCGCCGCGACGGCGGCACGCAGTGCGTCGTTCATCCGGTCGTTGACTCCTGCGATATCCGCACGCAACTCGGCAGAGCCCACTTCGAGCAGTTCCTCGCGCCGGAACATCTTCATCGCACGAGCTTCGGTGGGATGCTCGCGGCAATATCGCGGCAGGTGCATCGCGGCGGCGAGCAGTGGGTCGGCTCCCGACAGCGCGGCGACGAATCCGATATGGAAGCGCTGGATCGAGCGCAGCCACAGTCGTGCGAGCAACTCTTCGCGGGAAGCGAAGCGCACGTAGATCGATCCGGTGTGGACGCCGGAAGCGGCACTGATCGCGGCGATGGTCGGCCTGGTCGTCGCCGGATCGGCCAGCAAGTCGCGTGCGGCGTCGAGGATCTGCTCATCGGTGAAGCGCCGGGGTCTTGCCATGGGGGACAGCCTAAGGCAAGGTTTCGGAATATGGATTCAAAAACTGGGTTCCCGATCACGGGCAGTCTGCTCACATTCATCGGATCGGCACATACCGCGCTCGGCGGCGTCATCTGGGCGACCGGTCGCGAGGAGACCGAACTCGCCTTCTGGTTCACCGCGTTCGGCGTCGCCGCCGTCGGCTTCGGCATCGCCGTGATCGAGACGGAACGAACCCGCGGCTACGTACCAGCGCCGATCCTCACCGCGATCGCCGTGCTCACCGCGTTCGGCCTCGTATTCGAGCCGGTGTCAGGGTTTCTCACCGTCCTGGTACCGCTGGCCATCGGCGTCCGTGGGTGGGTGCGCCGTCGCCGCATCGCCGCGATCCCGGCAGGGTGAACCGGACCCCGCTCGGCCACATCTCACCGGACGTGACTCGGTCTCGCGCCGTCACGAGCCTGACCGAGATCGCAGTTGCGACCGGCTATCAAGTGGACTACGAGCCGACGCCGCCGATGTCAGGGCGGCCCTGGCCGAGCACGCCGCGCTGGATCGTTCCGCCACTGGTCGGAACGCCTCGATCGTGAACTACGGTTCCGCTTGGGCGTAGGAAGGTCCCGGCGGCCAAGGCCACCGCGGCGCCGACCGCCGGGTACACCAGGTCGTCGGTGTGCCGGTACCAGAAGGTGGCGTAGCGGCTTTCGGTGCTGTCGCACAGGTCATCGATCACCCGGGTGTCCGTTGCCTGGTCGACACAGATTCCGACGTGAATCGGCTGCGCGGTGTCGGTGGCCGGCGTAGTCGGGATGATCCGAGGAGTGGTCGTCGGTGGTGGCAGGGTAGTAGTGGTCGTTGGCGGAGTCGTGCGAGCCGGGGTCTTCGAGGTGGTGTAGACCGTGGTGACGATCGGGCGGGGAGCAGCGGTACCACCAGCCCCACACCCACTCGACATAAGCGCCGTAGCCACCAGGGCAGGCAATGTGTACGAGACACGGCGCGACGCCATGACCCGCTTCTGCCCACGATCGCAGCCCGATGCGCCGCTCATACATTCCCCTCCGATTCATACGCCCCACTGCCCGGACCGCCCGATGTTAGCAATGTGCAAGCGTGCGAACGGTTGATCCGCGGTTCGTGAAATGCCAATTGCCAGAATGTTTTTACCCCGCGCTGGCCCGGAATCACTCCTATGCAGAAGCAGTTGACGGAGTTCATCGCGAAGCTGTTGCCGTCGTGACTCAGCCGCAGCTCTTTCCTCAGTGTGCAGCAGTACCCAGCTGGTCCACGTGAGCCTGTTGAAGATCGCGCATCAGAACATCGAATCGCGGCGCATCGGGCCAATCCGGGCGCAGTGTGCCGACGCGGTGCCACCCCCAGCGGCGATAGTTGTCATACGCCCGGCGGTTATCCGGTCGGACAAGCAGCGTCGCGCGCTGTTCCGGCCGACCCTCGAGTAGTTCGTCGTGCAGGGCACGCGCAATACCCTTCCCCGTAAACTGCTTGCGCACCATGATCTCGCTGAATGCGAATGTGCGAGAGCCGTTCTCGGCGGTGAAGGACGCTTGGTCGCCCTCGTCAAGTTTCAGTCCGTCCCACCACGCGGTCTTGGCAGTGAGCGGCCAACCCCATGCCTGGCCGCAGGGTTCGCCGTCGAGGCGGGCGATCACCAGCTCGAAGGCACCGGCGCGGGCGGGGTCGGTGTAGGCGTCGAAACGGTGCATGAACGCTTCGGGAGATTCGAACTCCTCACCGGACTCGATCGCGTCAACGTAGGAGTCTCGGAAGATGGTTTCGACCTCGTCGCGTAGTTCGCGTGCCTGCGCGGCGGTGTAGCGCTGAAAGTTCAGGTCAGACAATGCGGAATCTTCGGAGGTCATACGGTAATCGCCCTTTCCGCCAGCTCGTCGAATCGTGTCGAAAATTCCTCGTCCCGGCCTTCAGCCGCGACCCGCACTGGTTCGAGCAGGCGCAGCGTGCGGGTGGAGGACACAGAGTTCTCCAAGTCGGCGAGAACCGACATGCCCTCTTCGATAGCAGCGCCGATCTCACCCAGATCAGCCAGCGCCGCCGCGGAACCTGCTCGATAGTTCGCAGAGTTACGCGCACTGGACTTGTCCACAACCAACCCGGAACAAAGGTCTGCCGATTTCGCGTGATCGCCCAAGTGGCTGAAACCGCGGGCTTCATGGCTTCTGATCTCGGTGGCATTGACGAACCGCAACCATGGTGGGCAGTCCTCACGGGACTCATGGTCGAGCGCGAAATCAAGCTCCCGCCAAGCGATGGCCATGGCCTTTCCGAACGCGGTGCGGTCGCCGAGGACTCCGTACGCTTGCGCTTCGCGTGTCGCGATCAGGACATGGACTCGCCCCGGTGCGTGACCGCGTGTGAGCGCCCGAGCGCGGCCTGCGAGAGTCAGGGCACGGTGCGGATTCGCTTCGCCTGTGCGCTGCCGCGACAGCGCCATCTGCGCGGCGTTGAGGCAGACATGCACGGTCAGTTGGTCGTCACCGGCTTGGCTGGCCAGCGCGAACGCGTCGGCGTAGCAGCTGCGGGCGAGCGGATACCTATCGGCGTCGTAGGCCAGCCAACCCGCAATCGTCGCAAGCTCTCCTGCGGCACTCATGAATGCGCGGCCCGCCTGTTCGGAGAACGCACAGGTGTCCAAGAGGCGCTTAGCTGCCTCGAGTCCTTGAACGGCGTCGCTCACAAGGGCCGCACCACCAATGACTTGCTCGCGCCGCCCGAACTCGGCCGCAAGCGCGTCGAGCCTTTGCGCGTCGCCGATCCCGATTCGAGCTGGAGCTCGATCACCACCTGCCGCGAAGTAGGCGGCACCTAGTAGCATCCCGAATTCACGTCGCTTCACAATGTCCTCGACCTCCGGCGCGCTATCGCGACCATCCCTGACCAGGCTATCGCTCGCTATGCCGACGAAGCGCTGGTGAACCAGGGGCACCGTGGCCTCGTGTACGGAGTTGATCTCGGCGCGGAAACGGGCACACTGCTCATCAGTGAGACGAGCAAGCTCGGTGTCCAACGCTTCAGCCGACTCATTCCGCACCGGCTTCGCGTGGGTTGCGCGCTCCCACTTCCGAATTGTCGCCGTCGTGAAGCCCATCTTCTCGGCGAACTGCTCCTGCGTCATCCGCAGGGCCGCCAAGCGAAGCGCTTTGACCTCCACCTTTGTCCACTTGCTGACGATCATGCTCACCCCCTGTTGCCCCTGCAAAGCATGCTGGCGCAAGCGTATTACTTCTGTGCGAGTCCTGTGACTGGGATCGCATGCCTGGCCTGGCGAAGCTGGAAACAGCCCCGCCGCCGGGTTGAAAATGCTCCCCGGCGGCGGGTGCATGCCACGTTGAACCAGGCGGAGGGACACTCGAATGAGTTCGCGGAACGACATCAAGGACACGGCGTTGACGGTGTGTTACTACTACCGAAACACCTGCGATCTACCCGCTGAGGTAGACCCGGCGCATACGGGGCGGATCGTGATACGCACCGGAGGCGTGTGCGGCTTGATGATGCCGGCCTTCATCGGTTCAGAGGTGAAGGCACGGATGCAGTGCCACGGCCAAGTCGGGCCGATTCTGACCCATCCGCGCTCGCACCGTTGGACATTCCTGGTGGATGCGGATCTGACGAATGAAATCGGGTTGTACGCAGAGATGGTGCGCTTGCAGGTGTCCATCATCCGAGGTGGAGGGGTCATCGCTTTGCCTGGTCCGGGCCGGCGCCCAGGCCTGTTTCGCGCGTGGGTTGAACCGCCGCGCGACGCGTTTCGCCCGTCCGGCCGTGACGTGGTCGACGCGATTCGGGAATGTGCCGCGCAACACGCGAAGAACCGGAAGGGACTGGTGGCAGATGCCTGACACCGCGCACGGATGTAGTCCGGAATGCGAACCGTGGATGACCGCCACGCATTGTGGCGTGACGAAGTTCCACTACGCGACCGGTGAACTCCTGGCAGTACGTTGCCCGTCGAAGACCTGCTGTGACCTTATGGTGCCGCTCGTCGCAGGACGGATCGCGCCGCACACTTCGCCGGTCGGTGTAGCTCACGGTCGGTGCCCATGGATCGGCATGCGGGTGGTCGACGATCGCGGTCCATCCCAGTGCGAAAAGCTCGAGAATTTCTCGACGGAACTCCGCGTTACCGATGGCCAGCGGTCTGGGTCATGAACTACGACACCCGGGCGGAAGCAGAAATCGACGTGCTCACGGACGTCTTGACCGCGCTCGGTAACGCCACCGCGACGGCTGCTGGTCGCAGACTCAGCGATGCCGACCGTTTACGCCTCTTCGCGGTGGTTCTTTACGAATTGTTCGTCAGTGCGCGCAGGGTGGTGGGCCCCGACGCAGGAAGGCTATACGCCGCACCACTCCTCGATCCGGTCCTCGAAGGTGCCGGGATTGCCGACGAGTTATCGCCGTTGGATCTGCTGATACCGGCGCTACTCGACCTCCAGACCCCGCCATAGTCGGGCGCCGCAGAAAATCGGTCGTGAAGCATGCCACGCAGAGTCCCGAGGGCTCGGGCGATGGGTAGTCGTACCGGCGAGAGGTTGTTGTACTACGAAGAAGGCGAGCCTGAGTCACCGAATACGCGAGCTGCGCGGACTGCTGCTTCTTCGGCCGACACACGCCCGCCCGCCGATAACACCCCGACAACCGTTTCCTTCGCGATCTCGGCAAGTTCCTCGTCGAGTGCTGGCTCGTCCAATGCTTCGAAGACGACGAATGGAGCCAGCCGGAGCAGCCGCTTCAGGAAATCTCGAAGTATGTCCCTCTCCGTCAGCCCTTTCAGGTCCATACGTCGCCATACTCTCAGGATCGACTTGATCAGGTGCGGACTGCCGCCCAAGGCCGCGCGCCGCGCATAGATTTGATCGAATGCGGCTTCGCCGAGAACATGCAGCGCCGAATACGGATCGGGATCAGCGGGGGAATACACCAGGTGTGCGCGCCACCACATCCGGCCGAACACGTGACGAGTGAGATCAGAACCGAGGACTCGATCGACCGGTGGCTTCGGGTAGCGCCAGTGAGCGACGTCGGGAAGGACGATCAATGCCAGAAAGGCCCACACGTCGCCTGCAGCAGCTTCCGCAGGCGTGATTCGCATTTCCTTGTGCAACGCGACGGCGAGGCTGAGATCGAATGCAACCTTCTGGCGCGCGTCAGGTGGTTCCGGGAAGCCGGACTCCTTGGCGAGGTCGATGACGATGTCGCGAAGGAAGCGCAGCTTCTCGTCGTCGACCCGGGTACCACCGGTCGCAACGAACACCGCCGATTCGTCGGCGACCGCCCAGCGGTCGTGCAGGTCGAGCGGGGTGAGCTCTTTGTATTGGGCTGCAAGCGGTTTTGCGCGGTACCGGAGCAGCCGAGGATACAGAAGTGTCATGCGACGCCCTCGAAAATCTTCACAGCCGCCTGCAGTTCGGAGGCGAACAAGTTCGGGGACTCCTGTGCCGCCAGCCGGACATCCGTGATCGACCGGCCTGGGAAGAGTCGGCCGAACAGTTCCTGCAGCGTGGCACCCAGGGTCTCATCAATGTGGTGGGATTCGTCATCGAACTCGCTCAGGCGCAAGGCATGGTCCACCATGGTGCGGGCCACGTCGGCATAGAGCGCGGAGAGGGCGATCTTGTCCTCCAGACGGGGGTTGCCCGCGCGTTGGAGGGCTTCTGTGATGACGGTCTTCTTTTCGTTGACAAGAAGGAGAAGGGAGCCCATCGTTGCCGCGTCGAGGTTCGTGCCGATCTCCAAGTGCCACGCAGCGTCACTCGGATAGTCGGTTCTGTCGAAGTCAACTATGGCGATAGGGAATTGAGGAGCGTCGCCCTGAAGGCGGATCTGGCTACGATCACTCCATAGAACCGAACCGCCGCGGCGGGGTGCCACCGGCCGGTCACCGCCATGTCGGCGCCGGGCAAGGACCAGGGCGGTATCCAACAGGACGACGCCGCCCAGGTCGGCCCCCGGCAGGTCGGCTTGCAACTCGACGTCGCCATTCTCGGGAACCACTGTGCGCATCACTGTTCCCCTGAGTTTCGATCCGGTCGATGTCCAGATCGCAGCGAGCGCGAGTTCGGTGCCGGGGGCCAGCGTCGATTCTGCAAGGGCGCGGTGCAGATCGACCTTGACGATGCGGCGTATGCGGAGTGTCGTCTGGTAGTCCCAATGCGGGTACGACTCTGGCAGTGGCAGTTCGTCGCCGTCGACCGACAGCAACCACTGACCTGCCTGGACGACGGCAGGCGACGGCTTTTTATAGGGAAGAACGCGATGGACCATCAGCCGACCGCCTCTGCGTAGAGCATGATGTCGGTCATCGTGTCGGTGGCAGGCTTCACGACAGCTTTCCAGATCTGACCGTCGCCGCCTTCGATGACATACGACGGCACTTGGTGGAGCTCCCCGTGTGGGTCCTGCCAACCGACGAGGCCCGGCATTTCCGCACCAGCGGGAGGGTCCATCTCGAGACCGCCATCGCTGTTCAATGCAACGGCCAAATCGACGGTGACTCGTTGCGGAATGCCGACCGGCAGGCGGAAACGCTGCACCACTACGGCATTGCCCCACAGTTCCTCTGGTTCCGGATCACCGACGTATTCGATTTTCGGGCGTCGCCGCCGTTGCTTGACCATCTTTGCGGGCTCGGCGAAGACGTCGGATTCGGACGACTTTCCGTCTCCGGCAGTTCCATTCGAGTCGGTGGGCTCGCGTCCTCCGATGCTCGCTGGGTCCGGAATCTCCACGTCTACAGTCTCATCGACATCTTGCCGTCGACCACTCGGGCGACGAGTAGATATCGGTCGAGCGGGTGGTGCGGTGTCGCCTGGTTTGCCATAGTCAGTGGCCGCTCCGATTCCCCACGCACCACCCACCAAAGGCGAAAGGCGTTCGCTGGCAGCGCCCAGGGACACTCGGGCGACCTCGACCCCACCACTGCCACGCGGGCCGAGAACCCGATCGATTACTTCCCTGATGCGTACGAAGGTCGTCTTGACGAATGAATAGTCAGGGTGGTCCAGCGACTGATAGTTCCAGTTGTCGTGAGTCGGCGGCTCGGCCGATGCATAAGCCTCGTCCATCGCGGGATCGGCGCGAAACACACCTGCATACGCGGAGTACTCGCTTGCAGGCTTGGGGCCGGGCCAATAAGTCACCACTAGTTCGGCCGGGCGCATCAGGCAGACGTGGTGCACCATTCCGTTCTCGAAGCCTGCCATCCGCTCGGCGTCCGTGGGATCGAAGCGTTGCGCCATCGACTGATGCAGGGCAAACTGCCCGAGCAGCTTCTTCGGCCTGCGGCAGTGCAACTCTTGCGCCTCACTGCCGACCATTTTGCGATAGGCGGTGACGAACAAGCGCAGGGACTTCATTGAGGCCGGTTCCGGCACCTTGTAATCGATACCGTCGCAGATCACCGAGAACCGCATCGGAACAATGCCGTCACGGTCGGACATCATCTTCGGCCACAAGTGACACGTGATCGTCTCCGCAAGGTACCGGGCTACGTTCGCTGGTTCCCTGCCGTCGAGATCGGGATCGAGGATGATGATCGTCGTTCCGGTCTCGGTGGGGCCGAACGTCCGCAGTCCGAGCCTTCGCGCCATCGCGTCGGCTTCGGCGCCGATGAGCGGCTCGATCACGTCCTCGGACGTGTCTCCCCACCAGTGCCTGCCGGTGTAACGGCGTTCACGGTTGGACTCTTTCGCGTCATAGCTCTTCCACAGAGCGGCGCCCATCAGTCGAGTCTCATAGCGTCCCTCGTACTGGCACCTGGTGTGGACGAGGATGGTGCCTGATTTCGAGACGAGATACAGGATGCCCTTACCGAAACCGTACGTGCCGCCACCCAATTTCTGGTCGCGTGGTTCACCGATATTTCGGAGGAAGGCAACGAAGTCACGCCCCTGCTCGGTAACCGCATCGGCGCGCGTCGGTCCGCCAAGTCCGCGGGTTCCCCGATCCGAGATCGTCAACACCCGGATAGTGGGCTGCTGCAATGAGTCGCGTAGTGGAAGCACCTGCCTAGCAGGCGCCTGACGCAGCAGATTATCTCTCCAGGCCGGTGCATCGGCGGCGCTAACGGTCTGCAGATCGATGCGATAGTCCACCGAAATGCCGTCACTGCGACGAGCATCCCAGCTGTTCTGCGCCGACTCGCGGACCAGGATGGTCAGATGATCGAGCTCGGGCTTGCCGAGTTGATTCCTGATACCTTCCGCGGCACTGGCACCCTCCGGCGGAAAAGGTTGTGAAACCCAGGCAGGCGGCGTCACACATGCTCCTCGATCATGACCCGGATGTGTCGTTCCACTTGGCTGTCCTCCATCGGGCCGGGCGTGTCGCCCGAAAGGTCGATCGTGTAGTCGACATCGCGAACGTTCGAGGAGATCGCGGCCGCTGCGAGGTCGATGGTGGTCAGTCTCGGAAACGCGATATCCACGTTGTACCAGCGCTGTTCGCCCACCTGGTACCGGGCGTGGCGGTAGTGGTCGTCGTCGGCTTTTCGGTAGCCGATCGATGCCAGTTGGTTGAGAACGGCCGTCTCGTCATCGGAAAGTCCGAGCACTCGATCGACCAGATCGAGAAAACCGATTCCGTCGCGCACTACCGGTTCCAGCCGAAGCCAAACCAGACCCAATGCGCCGTTGGCAGGAGGCTCCAATTGATCTAGACCGTGGATCCGAATCTGGCGACCGTTGGGACTTGTCGAGGTCTTGACCTCGAGAGCACCCGCGTCGGTCGCGAAATCATGACGATGGCCTGACGGCCCTCGCCACAAGAGGTGCGCACTGCTGTCATGTTCGAGAAGGCGCGCCAGCACGATCAGCTCGCCGAACAGTCCGGCGAGTTTCTCCGAGCCCAACGGAGGACCGGGATTCTGGAACAGTGCCTTCCACCGATCGAGTACCCGGTTGAGAACCTTCAGCGGATTCTCGGGTGCTGCCTCTGTGGCGATGAGTACATCGGCGCAAAGCGTTGTGAAGATGTCGCTGAGATCCTGACGAAGACAGGCAAGGTCGGCATAGTCGTGTCGCGTCCGGTCGTCATCGAGGGTCCGCTTGTGCAACATCAGGACCGGTCCGTTGAGCCCTTTGCGCACGTTCTGATGTGCTCCGATTGGCACGAGGAGATGCCGGTTGCCCGTGCTGTCGAGTGCGGCTGCCAGCGACCCGATCGGTGTCGGTACGGGTAGTTCGGAAACGGCGACGACCGACGACATCGACGGTGGACGATGTGCGAGGCGACGCCAGTGATCATCCAGCACGTCTCTGATCTCTGAGGACATCAGATGTCCTCGGCTTCGAGGGCGCTGAAGTCCTCCTCCTCGGTTTCGACGCCGGAGAGGTCTGCCGATATGTAGTTGGCCTCCCAGGCAACGGTGCTGTCGTCGTTCGTCGGTGTCGGGAACACCAAACCAACGCCGATGACGTGCTCTGGTGCGTCGAGCGGTTGACGCATATTTTTAGGTGAGTCCGGCTTGGGCTCCGGGCTCGACACCTTGTCGATTGGATACAGCACCAGCAATCCGGCGTCGGGCTGCTGCGCCTTGCGCGCCTTCTTGATTTCTTCTTCGGTGGTGCTGGTCGTGATGCCCTCTAGATCGAGGCCTGCGTCACGACGGCTCATCAGCGTCTTGATGTCGGAATAGTCCGGCCCAAGCGCGAATTGAGACCGAACGATCCGTCCGACGCTGATCCCGGGGGCGAAGTCGAACCGCTCCGAGACGTGGTCGGTTGGTTTCCCGACTACTGCGATGTTCCAACGTCGCAAGGTCCCCGCGTTCCGGATGCGCTTCTCGATGTATCCTGCCATGAGCTTCGCGTCGCACTCCTGCGACCGCTCATGGAACTGATAGTCACGGAGGAACTCGAGGACGACGTCACTGGACACATTTCGGATGAGATAGCGACCGTCCGCTGAGCTTCCTTCCACGCCACCGATCAGCGCTGCCTCACTCACCACCTTGCGTGCTGCTGATTGATTCTGTAGCAACCATCCTGATTCCAGACGGAAGTACCGCGTTTGAACGCGTTGTCCGCCATAGGACGACGACGCCGATACCGCGTCCTTCATTTTCGCGGCTGCGGTCACGCGCAGTGCAGGATGCGTCCGGAGGCGTACCGCAAAGTTCATCGGCGTCTTGCCCTCTGTCATGTAGACGTCGATGTCGCGGCGCATCTCCGTTTCGACCGTGGCAAGGTGGCGGAACCAGTCCTCGAGTTCCTTGGTCATCCAGATGCGTGGCAGGTCCGCATATCCCTTGCGATAGCCGAACCAGCGACCCATCTGCAGCAATGTGTCATACGTGGAGACTGAGCGTACGAAGTAACTGACGGACAGACCCTCGAGCGTCAGACCTCGCGACAGCGTGTTGCCGCCCACCGCTATCGCGACCACAGGCCCGTTTTCGTAGTCGAGGCGGTCAGTGCTCTCCGAGTTGTCCATCACGACGCGGCAATCACGGAGTACGCCCGGCAGCTCTGCCGCGAGCTCATCGAACGAAACAACCGCTTCTCCGAACTCCGCAGCGGGCACGCGAGACGTTTCCTCATCCCAGAGCGTACGTAACTCACTCCGGAGCGCCGGATCGTTGAGGGTGCGTCCGACCTTGGCTCTTAAGGAAAGCAGTGGATCCCGGAAGCTGTTGTGGACCGCCGTTCGGACGCTGGTATGAATCAGCATGGTGCAATGGGGATTTCCACCACCGCGTACCCGACGGGCCGCGGTCGTGAGCCAGAAGTAAAGCACTGCATGGCGCAGGGTGTCAGTAACGGTCGGATAGAAGCCCTCAGCATCCGCCCTAGTCTTCGGTCGGACTAGTTCGACATCGTCGTTGGGGACAGTGCGGATCATGTCGTAACCGTCATCGACGTCGTTGGGATCTTCACCATCCAGCGCGTACCTGCCGAACAACACTTCCGTTCCGAAATGACCGTGCGGTTGAGGGAGATTCACGATGAAGTGTTCGGGATACAGATCCTCAGCGGCAGGGTTGATCAGCAGGTTCGCGAACGGTGAGGCTGTGTAGCCAACATAGGCAGACTTCGGCAAGGTGTTGAGGATCTGTCGAATCAACGGATTGATCGACTTTGTCGCGACGGTGGCCTGATCGGCCTCGTCATCGATGATCAGCGCCGGGCAATCCGCCAAGTACTCAGAAGCATTGCCCAGCCACTTCACCAGTTTGCGCAGTACAGTGGCGTTCTTCTTGACGACACACAGCACGTGCGTCTTGTTCGACTTGCCGAAGAAGCTGGCGGGGTTGGCGGTCGGTCGGAAGTCATGATCCAGGTCGGTAATCTGGGACCAGAGCGTCGGGTTCGGCTCCACGAGCTGCTGGACCAACCGGGCTTGGGTCTGTCTGCGAAGGCCGTTGTGGATTCCTGCGAGCACGATGAACAGCTTGTAGCCGCGATCGGCCGCCTTGGCCATCACCGCAGTGAAGTTGGTGGTCTTGCCGGACTGCACGTAACCGACGACCAAGCCACGCGTCGAGAAGGAACTCTGTCTCGGATGCTGTAGAAGTGAGACAACCCGCGTTGAGGCCCCGTCCAGGCTCTCGATCGATGTCTTGGGCCAGCCGTCCTTGGCTAGGCCGGCGGTGATCGACGGCCACAGCTTGTCATCGGGATGAGGCCCGGCATACCAGGTTTCATAATTGTCGATCACGACAGAGTGTGGCTCTCGCATCTCCTTGATGCGCACGACTTCCTGCTCGTGACGGTCCACGATCCGCTTGATGACTTCATCGGGCGTGGAGAACAAACGGAGCTTCTTGATCGCCTCGGCCGGCGTGTAAGTGTCGAGCAACAACCTGAACACATCGAACAGCTCGTCTTGCTCATCGATTACATCGCTCACCGCATCTCCCACTGAGTGCTTCCCCTACGTCAACGATGGGAGGTTTGGCTCCCCCGCGTTGCGGGTAACTGTATCGGCTCGATCCGATGATCTCCGGGTAAGTGGACGAAGTGTTACCCCGCTGATGTCACGTATCGGTTCTTGGCGCGGATTTGCTACAGCAGTCGTCAGACTGGACTGGATCGGCGCAGAGGAGTGTGCGCAACGCCCTCACCTGTGAGAACGGTCAGACGAATAGTTGGCCGACTCGTGCGAAATGGTCCAGTGGAGCTGAGTCGCGGGTGTCGATCCATGGACGATCGACGACCTTCCGCGCATCCTCGTGACTCACCTGCTTCCCCAGCGCAGCGGACAAGACGTGTAGAGCAAGCACGGGTGGGATCGCATTGCCGATCTGCTGGGCGATGTCGTTGCCCGACCAAGGGTAGTCGAGCGGGAATGTTTGCAGTCGACCCGCCTCAGCCAGGCTGAACCGTGGGCTGTCGATGCCGGCGTCATCGACGATCCTGTTCCGAGACACCTTGCCGGTGATCGTGGCCGATGGCTCACGAGAATGGCGACGACCCCGCAACTTGGGGTTGCCACCTGTGCCGTAGTTCGAAACCACGCAGAAGTCGTATCCACGATTCAGTGCTGCGTCCATCGTCTCCCAAGGGAGGAGATCGGACTCGCCCTCGGTGCGTTCGACACCTTTGCGGTAAGGCCGGTGTGTGGCCTCCGGAAGCATGCGCTCACCTTCGAGGCTGGCGATCAGAATGGCTCGGCGGCGAGTCTGTGGAACGCCGAACTGTTCGGTCCGCAGTACATCGCATGCGACGTGATACCCGCGCTTCTTCAGAACGTCGCTCATCGCTTGCCAGATAGGCAAGACCGCCGGAACCTGCTCCAGCACAATGACTTTGTACGGATCGCTGCGGCCATGCGCAGCCAATGCCCATCGCAAGGGTTCCAGAACCAGACCGGTCCGCTCGTCCTTTAAGGTCTTCAGGTCCGCGGACACGTCTTCATCGTCACCCATCCGAACGACGTAGCTCAAGACCTCGTCGAGTGCCCTGCGCCCTGCGCCCGAACCGGCGACGGTGAACGTTTGGCAGGGCGGCCCGCCGGCCAGTATCCAGGCGCTCGGTGCTGTCTCGGGTCCGAAGTCACGTACATCGTGCGGGCGGTCGTTGAGACCGGCGGCGGACCTTGTCGCGCACGCGTTCCGATCCCATTCGAACCCATAGACGCTCAGCCCCAACCACCGCGCCGCCACATCGAGCCCCCCAGGTCCGGCGAACAAGTCGATCATGTCGACCTGGCGCGGTCGGGGTTGCTCGTGTGGATCGGAGGGCATGACTCGCGATCTTAGAGCGGCGTGACGCGGCCTCGCCATACGGCGCTCAACAGGCGGTCAACGCTGCCCGCAGGGCAATGCCAACCGCGCGCGCGGCGGGTGGCGGGGTCGCGTTTCCGACCTGGCGATACCGCGCGGTTTTGCGGCCTGCGATACGCCAATACGCAGGGAAACCCTGCAATATGGCGACCTGTTCGACGGTGAGTTTCACCATGTGGTCCGGGCCGAGAGCCGGGTTCCACACGAAGTCGGCGGCTGGTAGTTCGTCGCTGATCGATCGTGCGTTGACGCCGATTCTCGCCCAAACGTTGACAGAACCCTGCGGGCCAAGGTCCCCACCGCCGCGGTCCCACGAGCCACCAACAATGGTGGGAGCGATCACGTTCGCCTGCGCAGCCCACTCGTCGGCTCGAGGCCAGCCGCGCGAACCCATGGACGGCCCCAACACCGTGCCGACCGTCAAGGCCAAGCTCGGCGGCGGAGCGGTCAGATTCCTTTCGAACTGTGCGATGTTTCCGTTGCGTAAGGCGACCAGTAGGCCCAGCAGTCGATGCTGCGGCACTCCGAAGTCGCGTGCGTCTATCACCAGCCATCGGTATTCGTAGCTGGCGCTATCCAGGTATTTCTCGACGCAGGACCGGCTCTCACGGTATTCGGGTCGAGTAACCATGTCCGGCACGTTCTCGATCAGCAACGCGCGAGGGCGCATCTCTGAAGTCAACCGGCCTGTTGTCTCCAGCAGTTCCAACTCCCACCCGCTGCCGCGCTGTCTGGATGCGGTTGCCGCAGATTTCACTCTCGGGAGGCCGGCGGCCAAGAGATCGATCTCGGTCGAGCGCGGTAACTCCAACCGCGGCTCGAACTTCAGCAGGTCGGCGTTCACCACCCTCCACTGGGGCCGGTTCGTAACCAGCGTCGCGCACGCGACATCGCGATTATCGAGAAGCAGGATGGGATCGAATCCCGCTTGCTCGAGACCGAGTGCGAGGCCGCCGGCGCCTGCGCAGAACTCAACCGAGCGCATTCGCCGCCCCATGGGAACCACTCGAGCGTTGGTGTGTCCTGCCTTAGGCAATGCCTACCTCCCCACCTGGTAGATGTCTCATCAGGATAGTGCGCAGTTCAAACCATGCATTCCGCCATCCAGACAACGCCGCACTAAGACGCTTCGCCGGTGATCGGGTGCTGGAACCGGCTGGATCTCGCCATCGTGTTGTAGACCCGGAGCTGGGTCAGCGTCGGAGTTCGGCGACCTCAACCGCTCGCCCCTCGCGCCCCGACAGTTCGCACGCCTCGGCAACATAAAACGCCTCCAGAGCCTCCGCCGGAGTGCAGGGATTCCCGAGCTGCCCGGTCGCAACCTCGATGAAAACTGCCAGTTCATCGGCATACGCCGGACGGAACCGTTCCATGAACCCCGCATAGGGAGGATAGGGCGAGGGACTGTGGTCGGGTTCGACGGAAGTCAGGGGTGCGCGGTCGTCCAGTCCGACCACAACATTCCCTTTGGAACCCAACGCTTCCAACCGAACGTCGTACCCCGCCCCGTTGTAGCGGGTCAGCGATACGGTGGCCAGCGCCCCGTCATCCAGACGCAGCACCACCGCCGCCGTGTCGACGTCATCCGCTTCGGCGAAGAACGCTGCGCCCCGGTTCGCCCCGAGCGCATACACCTCGACGATCTCCCGCCCTGTCACCCAGCGGATGATGTCGAAGTCGTGCACTCCGCAGTCGCGGAAGATGCCGCCGGAGCGGGGGATGTAGTCGGCGGGTGGAGGAGCCGGGTCGAGGGTTGTGGCCCGCAGCGTGTGCAGCCAGCCGAGGCTTCCGGAGCGAATCGCTTCGCGCGCCGCCCGGTAGCCCGCGTCGAACCGGCGTTGGAAGCCGATCTGGACAGGGACTGGGCAGTTGCGGAGGTGATCGATGACGGCGAGCGTGCCGGTGATGTCGGCCGCCACGGGCTTCTCGCAGAAGACGGGGATCCCCGCGTCGACGGCGCGGATGATGAGTTCCGGGTGGGAGTCGGTGGCGGTGGCGATGATCAGGCCGTCGAGGTCGGCGGCGAAGAGGGTGTCGAGGTCGGGGGCGAATTCGACGCCGAGGACGGCGGCGGTGGTGCGGGCGCGGTCGGCGTCGGCGTCGGCGACCACGACGGTGGCGACGTTCGGGAGCTTCTTCAGGGTCTCGGCGTGTGAGGTCCCGATGCGGCCGGTTCCGGCGAGGCCCAGCGTGACGGGTCGGTGGGGTGACATCGGCTCTCCTTATATATGGACGCGACGTGTGTTGGCGGGCGCCGGTGGTTCAGCGTGGGGCGGCTGTGGTGGAGCGGACGACGAGTGACGGTTCCACCCGGCGGCGCGCTGGGGTGGTGCGGCCGTCGCGGAGTCGTTCGGTGAGCGCGTCGATCGCTAGGCGGCCCATCTGGATGCGGGGCTGGTCGATGGTGGTCAGCGCGACGTGACGCAGCGCGGCAAGCGAGGTGTTGTCGTAGCCGACCACCGAGACGTCCTCTGGCACCCGCAGGCCCGCTTCCTCCAGCGCGGACATCGCCCCCACGGCGTTGAAGTCGTTGCCGCAGACCAGGGCGGTGGGGAAGTTGTCGTGGGAGAACAGGTTCAGCAGTTTGCGCACCGCGGCCATGCCCGCGGAGTCGGTGTGCTCGCTCGGCACGACCATCGGTTCCAGGCCGTGGCGCTGCATGGCGGCGCGGTAGCCCTTGCGGCGTGGGGCCGAGGTGAAAGCGCCGCCGCCGTCGAGGTGCACGATGCGCCGATGTCCGAGCATGACCAGGTGGTCGACGGCCAATCCGGTGCCGACCTCGCCGTTGTCGTTGACCGTGTCGATCTCGGTGACGGTGGACGTGCGGGATACCAGCACCAGCGGAGCCTGCTGCGCCGCTGCGCGAATGGCGGCGGCGGGCAGGATCGGCGACAGCAGGATGATGCCCCCGGGACGGAAGGAGAGCAGGCTCTCCAGCGCGGTGCGCTCGCGGGCGGCGGTGCGTCTGCCGGTGTTGAGGATCAGTTCGAGGCCGGCGGCCTGGGCGGCGGCGTCCATGCCTTCGACGACGTCGGCGAAGAAGGCGTTGCGCAGGTCGGAGACCATGACGCCGACGATGTTGGAGGTCCGGCTGGCCAGCGAGCGCGCCATGATGTGCGGTTGGTAGCCGAGGTCTTTCGCCGCGTCGAGCACGGCGCGGCGACGGTGCTCGCTGACCTTCGGGGAGTTGCGCATGACCAGCGAGACGAGGGCGCGGGAGACGCCGGCGCGGGCGGCGACATCTTCCATGGTCGGTCGTGCCATATCGCCTCCGTTCCGCGTTCGCAGGCCTTTTCGGCTCGGACGATACAAGCTCCGCGCGGGCTGATCAATAGAGCGCTCTAATCGGACTTCACGAGTGGCGTATCGGTTCGGGCCAGGCGCTCACAGCCGAATATCGCCTGGTAATTGCGTTTTGGCGACGCGCTGACGACTCTTGACACGCTATGACCTGCGTTACATAGTTGGAGCGCTCCAATAGAGCGGTTCACCTCGACGTCGAAGGTCGGAGAGCACCGATGACCGAATCCCTCTACCCGCTGCGCATCGCGGCCGCGCCGATCTCCTGGGGAGTATGCGAGGTCCCCGGTTGGGGCCACATGCTCGACGCGCACACCGTCTTGGCGGAGATGGCCGCACTCGGCCTGACCGCGACGGAACTCGGTCCTCCCGGCTATCTGCCACGCGACCCAGGTGAGCTGCGCCGGTTACTGGAGACCTTCGGACTCACCGCCGTCGGCGGATTCCTCGCCGCCGTGCTGCACCGCGGCCGGCAGGACGCCATCGCCCGCGCCGAGGACACCGCCGCCCAGCTGGCCGCCGCGGGCGCTGAAGTCCTCGTCCTCGCCGCCGCGACCGGTTTCGACGGGTACGACGCGCGCCCGCAACTGGACGGCTCCGAGTGGAGCGCCTTGGTCGACACGGCCACCGCGATCCGGGACGTCGCCGCCGCGCACGGCCTGCGCACGGTGCTGCACCCTCATGTCGGCACCCATGTGGAGAGCGAGGCCGAGGTCGAGCGGTTCCTCGCCGATTCCGATCTCGACATCTGCCTGGACACCGGGCATCTGCTCATCGGCGGCACCGACCCGGTCCGGCTCGCGCGACGGCACGCGGAGCGGATCGGGCACATCCATCTCAAAGACGTGCGCGGCGCGCTGGCCGATCAGGTCCGTGCCGGAAAGCTGGACTACAGCTCGGCCGTGTGCCGTGGGCTGTATGTGCCGCTGGGCGAGGGCGAGGTCGACATCGCGGCACTCGTGCACACCGCGCGGGCCGCGGGCTACCGGGGCTGGTACGTGCTGGAGCAGGACGCCGCGCTGCGGCCGGGCGAGTCGGCGCGGCAGGCGAGCGACGACACCGGGCGCAGCCTGCGCCACCTCGCGGACATCGCGCTCGCCGCCGCGGGAATCTGAAGGAAGCGACGATGTCTCCGACACCACAGCGCTGCCTCACCGCGAGAGGGCGGCGTTCGAGCCGCCTGCTGCCGTGGATCGCCACGGCCGCGCTCCTGGCCGCGTGCACCGGCCCCGGCGCCGACGCGCCCGCGCCCTCGCAAACACCGATGGCCGCTGGGACGGTGGAATCCGTCGCGGTGGTGACCCACGGCAGCCCTGGCGACGCGTTCTGGAATGTGGTCAAGAACGGTGCGGAAGCGGCGGGCAAGGACCTCGGAATCCGGGTGGAGTACAACGCTTCCGGTGATCCGGGCCAGCAGGCGAAGCTGATCGACAACGCGGTGGCGCAGGGCGTCGACGGGCTCGTCGTCTCGATGGCCAATCCCGAGGCGCTGCGGCCGTCGGTGGAAAAGGCTGTCGCCGCTGGCATTCCGGTGGTGACCATAAATTCGGGCGAGTCCGAGAGCGCGAAGTTCGGCGCGTTCGTCCATGTGGGCCAAAGCGAGTCGCTGGCCGGGCAGGCCGCGGGCAGACGGCTCGCCGAGGCGCGGCGCACGAAGATGCTGTGCGTCATCCACGAAGCGGGCAATATCGGCGCGAACGAGCGCTGCGCGGGCGCGACCAAGGCCTTCGGCAATGCCACCACGCTCCAGGTGGACATCAACAATCCGACCGACGCGCAATCACGGATCAAAGGAGCGCTGGAGGCCGACCGCTCCATCGACGCGGTTCTGACGTTGAACTCGCAAGTCGCCGCGCGAGCCGTGGACGCGGTGCGGGAAGCCGGTTCGGCCGCGACCGTCGCCACCTTCGACCTGAATTCCGATGTGGTGGAAGCGATCCGGGCCGGGAAGCTGCTGTTCGCGGTGGATCAGCAACAGTACGAGCAAGGCTATCTGCCGATCGTGCTGCTGAAGCTGTACCGGACGAATCTGAACACCGCCGGAGGCGGCGCTCCGGTGCAGACCGGACCCGGTTTCGTCGACAAGAGCAATGTGGACGCCGTCGCCGCGCTCGTCGCGCAGGGCACGCGATGAGGTGGATGAAATGACCGTTGCCACAAAGACACCCGACCGGACCCAAGACACGGGCCGCTCACCGCTGCAACGCCTGGCCGTGCGGCCGGAGATCGGCGCGGCGCTGGGGGCGCTGCTGGTGTTCGTCTTCTTCTCCGTCATCACCGACCGGTTCCTGAGTCCGCTCGGCGTCGCGACCTGGCTGGACGACGCCTCCACGCTGGGCATCATGGCGGTGGCCGTGGCCCTG
Organism: Nocardia sp. NPDC051929; assembly: GCF_044548645.1. Taxonomy (NCBI): domain Bacteria; kingdom Bacillati; phylum Actinomycetota; class Actinomycetes; order Mycobacteriales; family Nocardiaceae; genus Nocardia; species Nocardia sp. NPDC051929. The sequence goes on from NZ_JBIUCG010000002.1 coordinate 136,687, forward strand.
CTGATGATCGGCGGCGAGTTCGACTTGTCGGCGGGCGTGATGACCGCCTCCACGGCGTTGGTCACCGCCCTGCTCGCAGTGCACGCCGGCTGGAACGTGTGGTTCGCGCTGCTCGCTTCGCTGGTGTTCGCGCTGGTCGTCGGCGCGTTCAACGGCTGGGTGGTGATGCGGACCGGCCTGCCCAGCTTCATCGTCACCCTGGGTACGTTCCTCGCCCTTCAGGGCCTGAATCTCGGCGTGACACGGCTGGTCACCGACACGGTGCAAGTATCGGGGGTGCGCGGCGCGGACGGCTACCAGTCGGCGGGCTGGGTGTTCGCCTCGACACTCGATATCGGGGAAGCGCACCTCCAGGCGTCGGTGGTCTGGTGGGTCGTGCTCACCGCGATCGCCGCGATAGTTCTGGTCCGCACGAGGTTCGGCAACTGGATCTTCGCCGTCGGCGGCGCGCTGCCCAGCGCCCGCGCGGTGGGCGTGCCCGCGGATCGCACCAAGATCCTGCTGTTCATGGGGACGGCGTTCGCCGGCTGGGTGGTCGGCTCCTGCAACATCCTGCGGTTCGCGAGCGTGCAGGCCAACCAGGGCGTCGGGCTGGAGCTGCACTACATCATCGCCGCCGTCGTCGGCGGGTGCCTGCTCACCGGTGGCTTCGGTTCGGCGGTGGGGGCCGCGATCGGCGCGCTGATCTTCGGCATGGCGCGCCAAGGCATCGTGTTCGCCCGCTGGGACAGCGACTGGTTCATGCTGTTCCTCGGTGTGCTGCTGCTGGCTGCGGTGCTGGTCAACAACCGATTCCAGAAACGAGCCGAAAGGGTGCGCCGATGACTTCCCTCATCGAGGCCGTGGACCTCGGCAAGAGCTACGGCGGCGTCGTCGCCCTGCGCGAGGTGTCGACGGTGGTGAACGCGGGCGAGGTGACCTGCGTGCTCGGCGACAACGGCGCGGGCAAATCCACGCTGATCAAGATCCTCGCCGGAGTGCACCGGCACGACCGAGGCGAACTGCGCGTCGAGGGCGAATCGGTGCGGTTCGCCTCACCGCGCGAGGCGTTGGATCGCGGCATCGCCACGGTGTACCAGGATCTCGCGGTGGTGCCGTTGATGAGCGTGTGGCGCAACTTCGTGCTCGGCTCGGAGCCGACATTCGGATTCGGCCCGTTCCGGCTGCTGGACCGCAAGAAAGGCTGCGCGATCGCGCGAACGGCGTTGGCGGATATGGGTATCGAGATCCGCGACATGGAACAGCCGGTCGGCACGCTGTCGGGTGGGCAGCGGCAGTGCGTCGCCATCGCGCGGGCCGTGCACTACGGCGCGAAGGTGCTGATTCTCGACGAGCCGACCGCCGCGTTGGGCGTGAAGCAGGCGGGGGTGGTGTTGCAGTACGTCGTGCGGGCGCGCGAACGCGGGCTCGGCGTCGTGCTCATCACGCACAACCCGCACCACGCCTATCCGGTCGGCGACCGATTCCTGCTGCTGAAGCGGGGCGCGATGCTCGGCTCGTACGAGAAATCGGAGATCGACCTGCCGGAACTGACCCGCCAGATGGCGGGCGGGGCGGAACTGGAGGCGTTGCAGCACGAACTGCGACGCGTGGTGACGCCGTGAACGAGGAGGCGAATTCGTGACCGAGCTGGAGGCGTTGACCATCGGCCGGGTCGGGGTGGACCTGTATCCCGAACAAAGCGGCGTCGCCTTGGCACAGGTGCGCAGCTTCTCGAAATTCTTGGGCGGCACCGCGACCAACGTCGCCGTGGCCGCCGCCCGGCTCGGTCGCCGTACGGCGGTGCTGACCAAGGTGGGCCCCGATGGCTTCGGCGACTTCGTGCGCACGGCGCTGGAGGACTTCGGCGTCTCGTCCCGTTATGTGACGACCGCGCCGGACCTCCAGACGCCCGTGGTCTTCTGCGAGCTCACGCCGCCGTCCGATCCGCCACTGCTGTTCTACCGCGCGCCGATCGCGCCGGACCTGACCATCACTCCGGACGAAGTGCCTTGGGAAGTCGTGGATGCCGTGCCCCTGCTGTGGGTCACCGGCACCGGAGTGAGCGCGGAGCCGGGGCGCGGCACGCAGCGGGACATATTGCTGCGGCGTGCACGACGCGGGCATACGGTGCTCGACCTGGACTACCGGCCGATGTTCTGGCCGGATGTCCAGACCGCGCGGACCGAGATCGGGTGGATGGTCGACCACGTGAACGTAGTGGTCGGAAACCGCGCCGAGGTAGAGATGGCGGTAGGCACCGCTGACCCGCACGCGGCGGCCGATCGGTTGCTCGCCCGCGGAGTGCGCCTCGCGGTGATCAAGCAAGGCGGCGACGGCGTGCTGGTGGCCACCGCCGAGGAACGTTGGACGGTGCCGCCGTGCCGCGTGGACGTGGTGTGCGGGCTCGGCGCGGGTGACGGATTCGGCGGGGCGCTGATCCACGGACTGCTCTCGGACTGGGACCCGCGCCGCATCGCCACCTACGCCAACGCGGCGGGCGCTCTGGTCGCCGCGCGCCTGGCCTGCGCCGACGCGATGCCCACGGGCGCGGAGATCGAGGAACTGCTGTGCGGCTGAAGTCGCGAGGGCGGGGCGAAGCGGCTGTCGTGCCGGTGGCCGACGGCTCTCGGGCGAGTCACTGCGCGTGTGTGCGACGGATGCCCGTCGGGACGGAGCGCAGCTACGGGCTCCGGCAGCTCGGTGGCCCGCGAAGCGCAAGTGCCGCTATCCGATCCATGGTCTGCTTTCGGATCGGCCTCGCGTGCACCGACACCAACGCCGACACGATGGGCGGATCGGCCGCTTCTTGCCCGGCGTGCGGCGGATGCGATGGCACACGGACGCGGAGATCGAGCATCTGCCAGGCAACCGCACCGAATGGGGAGCGGCCGTGTTGTGGAGCCGGGCTGGAATTCCGGGCCGGCCGCACCGAATGGGGAGCAGCTGTGTGGTCGAGCCGGGCCGGAAATCAGGGGCAGCCGGACCGATGGAGACTCAGCTGTGCGGTTGAGCTGGGCCGGCAATCGAGAAGCGGCGCGCGGACCGATCTGTGATCGAGCCGCGGACCGCGGCTGAGCACTGAGTGCGGGAAGGAGTAACTGTCATGCATGTGACCGACGAACGCTGGCGTGAGTTACTGCACGTGCGCGCGACGGACCCCGCCGCGGTCGAACGGGCCTACGCCAAACGAGTACGCCGCGCCGACTTGTTGGCGGGCAAGCAGACCTTGTTCCTCGTCGCCGCCGACCACCCGGCCCGCGGGGCGCTGGGCGTCGGCGCGGATCGCACGGCCATGGCGGATCGGCGCGCGTTGCTGGAACGGCTGCTGATCGCCCTGGCCGACCCGGATGTCGACGGCGTGCTCGGCTCGCCGGACGTGGTCGAGGAACTGTTGCTGCTGGACGCGCTGGACGACAAGGTCGTGATCGGTTCGATGAACCGCGGTGGGCTGGCGGGCGCGGAGTGGGAGATCGACGACCGCTTCACCGGATACGACGCGGACTCCATCGCGCGGTTCCGGCTCGACGGCGGCAAAATGCTGCTGCGCCTGGTCGACTCCGACGCGGGCACCGTGCCGACGCTGCAAGCTTGCGCGGAGGCGGTCTCGGAGCTAGCGGCGCACGAGCTGATGGCGATGGTCGAGCCGCTTCCGTATCACCGGGACGGCTCCGATGCGCTGGTGATGAGCAAGGACGCGGTCTCGCTGTCGCGGGCGATCACGGTGGCCTCCGGACTCGGCGTCACCTCGGCCTACACCTGGCTGAAGATCCCCGCACCGCAGGATATTTCGGTACTGGACGCCACCACACTGCCGGTTCTCGTGCTGGGCGGTGCACCGTCCGGAGATCCGGCGGTGGATCGAGCGCTGTGGGGCGGGGCGCTCGGCCACGACGTTGTTCGCGGTCTCGTCGTCGGCCGCACCCTGCTGTACCCACCGGACGGCGACGTCGCCAGGGCGGTCGAAACCGCCGCCCGCTTGCTGAAAGAAGCCCGATGAGGCGGGACAGCATCTGGGTACCGGCCTCGCGATGTGCCACAGACGGCGGCGATCGCTCACCGACAGAGCCGATCCGAGCGGTTCCCGTCGTTCCTGCCGTGTACAGCACGGGCACAGTCTCCGACCACTGGCACGGTCGTCGGCGAAGGGGTCGGCCGAATGTGTTCGCCCGGCGAGGCGACCGAGTTGCCGGTTCTGGATCGAGCATGGAGGAGGTGCGATGACACTGCATCGTCCGGAAGGAACGCTGCGTCATGACGGTGACCCGATCCTGCTGACTCCCGACGACGCCGGATGGACCTATGCCGGGCTGCGGGTGCTGCGGATCGACGCGGGCGAGTCGCGGACAGTTCGGACGGGGGAGTTCGAGGCGTTCGTCCTGCCGCTGTCAGGGGCGTGCACGGTACGCGTCGACGGCGAGACCTACGCGCTGACCGGCCGGGAATCGGTCTTCACCCGAGTGACGGATTTCGCCTACGTCCCGCGCGACGCCGAACTGGAACTCGTGGCCGAGGGCGGCGACCTCGAGGTAGCACTGCCGATGGCACGATGCGGGAAGCGGCTCGAGCCGAGATACGGCCCTGCCGAGGAGGTGCCGGTCGAAATCCGAGGCGCGGGAAGCGCGACGCGTCAGGTGACCAACTTCGGCATACCCGGTGTGTGGGAACACGCGGACAAGCTCAACGCCTGCGAGTTGATCACCCCGGACGGCAACTGGTCGTCCTATCCGCCGCACAAGCACGACGAGGCCAGCGCCTGCGAGGTCGTCAACGAGGAGATCTACTACTTCCGCATCGCCGGACGGGACGGCATCACCCCGTCCCGCGAGGGATTCGGTATGCACCGCACGTACACCGCCGACGGCACGGTGAACGAGAACGTCGTGGCCCGCGACGGTGACGTCTTCCTGATCCCGCGCGGTTATCACGGCCCGTGCATCGCCGCGCCTGGTTACCCCATGTACTACCTCAACGTGCTGGCCGGTCCGGCGCCCGAGCGATCGATGGCGTTCTGCGACGACCCCGCGCACAGCTGGGTGCGGGCGCGCTGGGACGCCGAGCCGATCGATCCGCGCTGCCCGGTCACTTCCCACGAAGGACGGATCGGATGAAGCTCACCACGGCGCAGGCGCTGGTGGCCTGGTTGATCGCCCAGCGCTCGGAGACACTCGACGGCCGCGAGGCGCCGTTGTTCCCCGCCGTCTTCGCGATCTTCGGCCACGGAAACGTGCTCGGCCTCGGCACCGCGCTGCACGAGCGGCGCGCCGAACTCCCCGTCTGGCGCGGGCACGCCGAAGAGGGGATGGCGCTGGCCGCCGTCGGCTATGCGAAGGCCACTCATCGGCGTCAGGTCGGTGTCGCCACCTCATCGATCGGTCCCGGCGCGCTCAACATGGTGACGGCGGCGGGCGTCGCACACGCGAATCGCCTCCCGCTCCTCCTCCTTCCTGGCGACACCTTCACCGGACGCGCGCCGGACCCGGTTCTGCAACAGGTCGAGCACTTCGGCGACCCGACCGTCACCGTGAACGACGCGTTCCGCGCGGTGAGCCGCTACTTCGACCGCGTCACACGCCCGGAACAGTTGATCGCCACTTTGCCCCAGGCGGCCGGGGTGCTCACCGACCCGGCCGACGCCGGCCCGGTCGTCCTGGCGCTTCCACAGGATGTCCAGGCCGAGACCTACGACTTCCCTGACACGCTTTTCGAGCCGGTGCTGCACCGTCTCACCCGGCCACGTCCCGACCACCGGGCACTCGCCGAAGCCGTCGCCGCACTGCGCGCCGCGCACCGTCCGCTGCTGATCCTCGGCGGCGGCGTCCGGTATTCGGGCGCGGGACGCATCCTGCTGGAACTCGCCGAGAAGCACGGCATTCCGATCGTGGAGACCACCGCGGGCCGCACCCTGGTGCCGCACGAGCATCCGCTGTACGCGGGACCGCTCGGCATCACCGGCTCGGCGTCGGCGAACGCGATGGCGGCCGACGCCGACCTGGTCCTCGCGGTCGGCACCCGGTTGCAGGACTTCACCACCGCGTCCTGGACGGTCTTCGCACCGGACGTTCGCCTGGTCACCATCAACGTGGCACGCTTCGACGCCGTCAAGCACGGCGCGCTAGCGGTGGTCGGCGACGCCGAGGCCACGGTGTGCGAGCTGGCCGGGCGGATGGGGAAGTGGCGAGTCGACGCCGAGTGGACCGCGCGAGCCGCCGAGCAGCGGGGCGCCTGGGACGCGCACATCGATGAATTGCGCGCGCCGACCCCGGGCGCGCCGAGCTACGCCCAGGTGGTCGGCGCCGTGAACGACCTGAGCGGGCCGAGCGACTATGTGCTGACGGCCTCCGGCGGCCTGCCCGGTGAACTCGTCGGCGGCTGGCGGGCGACCGGTGGCGCGCCGACCATGGACGTGGAATACGGCTTCTCCTGCATGGGCTACGAGCTGGCGGGCGCGTGGGGCGCGGCCATGGCGCGCACCGACGGCGTGGTGACGACGCTGCTCGGCGACGGCTCGTATCTGATGCTGAACTCGGAGTTGTTCTCGGCGGCCTTCGCCGGGCATCCGTTCGTCGCGGTGGTCTGCGACAACGACGGCTATGCCGTGATCGCGAGGCTGCAAGAGGGGCAGGGCGGCGAGCCGTTCAACAACTTCTATGCCGATTGCCGCACCACGCGGGAACAACCGCCGCGAGTCGATTTCGCCGCCCATGCCGCCGCTCTGGGGTGTGCCGCTTTCACCGCCGCCGACCTGGACGAATTTCGTGACGCGTACCTGCGGGCGCGGGCGACGGCGATGGCCGAGCAGCGCCCCGCCGTGCTGGTTGTGCGGACGCGGCCGTCGTCGTGGACCGACGCGGGCGCCTGGTGGGAGGTCGGCGTGCCCGAGCAGCTGCCGGGCCGCGCCGCCTACGACGTGGCGAAACCGCGCCAGGTGCGCTACCTCCGGCCGTGAACAGAACTTAATGAACAGTGCGCCCGATGGGCCACGGACCTAGGCTGAAGTAGGAGTCTAGGCGTGGTACGCTGAAATACGCTGCGGCACAAGATAACTGGTAGCGAATCCGTATCGGTTTCGAGCCGCGTCGCAAAGAAGCTCCACGCTGCCTGGCGCAGGTCGGTGGAGCATGCTCGTCAGGGAGGGTGACGGGCGTTATCCGGCGAAAAGTACGGGTACCCGACGGGCGGGCCCCGGCGATGTCGCGTGATCGGGACCCGACCGAGCGTGGGAGGTGACAGACCAGCCCGCCCCTGAGCGAGCATTGCGAGTGCACTCGCGCACGACCGAGCCGAGCGTCCTCGTGAGCGTTAGCTCACAGTTGGTGGTGCGAAACGTGAGTAATTCGTCGGATCATGGCATCGTTGATCTACGAGACCAGGGCATCTCGATAACACCACCTGGCTCGTCTACAGAAAGTATGAAATGGCTCAAGGCATTGTGAAGTGGTTCAACAGCGAGAAGGGCTTCGGCTTCATCGCACAAGACGGCGGAGGGCCCGACGTCTTCGTGCACTACTCGGCTGTGAGCGGCTCGGGTTTCCGGTCCCTCGATGAGGGGCAGCGCGTGGAGTTCGAGATCGGCCAGGGACAGAAGGGTCCGCAGGCCCAGGACGTCCGCGTTCTCTGATCGCGACTTGACTTTCGAAAGGCCCCGCACCGGGACGGTGTGGGGCCTTTCCGCTTGTTTGGAGGGTCCTCACGCCTCGGAGCGGGTGAAGGTGACATGGGTGACGGCGGGTGAGTGGGTCACCGAGGCGACCTGGTAGCCGGGCAGTTCGCCCAGATCGTCGTAGAGGCGCTCGCCCGCGCCGAGCAGGATCGGGACGACGGCCAAATGCAACTCGTCCACCAGCCGCGTCCGCAGGAACTGCCGCACCGTGGAGCAACCGCCGCCCAAGCGCACGTCTTGGCCGTTCGCCGCGTCGAACGCGCGGTGCAGCACCGCCTCGGGGGTTTCGTCCACGAAGTGGAAGGTGGTCCCGCCCTCCATCCCGAACGACGGGCGTGGATGGTGCGTCAGGACGAAGACGTCGTGGTGGTACGGCGGATTGTCGCCCCACCAACCCGTCCATTCGTGGTTCGGCCATGCTCCGCGAATCGGACCGAACATATTGCGTCCCATGATGGTCGCGCCGATGCCGCGATCGCCCGCGGCCAGATGCTCATCGTCGACGCCGGGATCGTTCGTGGCCTCCGGGTTGGCGTAAGGGGTCGCGAAGACCCACTCGTGCAGTCGCGTGCCGCCTTCGCCCAGCGGATTGTCCGGCCCTTGGTTCGGACCGGCGACATAGCCGTCCAGGGAGATCGCCAGGTTGTGTACGCGCAGCTTCGGCATGGCCCACTCATTCCCACTAAGTGATTGCAATTCGCAATCGGTTATGCGGCAGCGTACGTCCAACTGGTTGTATATTGCAAGCAGTAGTTGACGACCGACAGGAGTGCCGGATGCGCGAGGAGGGACGTTCGGGATGCCCGATCAACGCGACGATCGAGGTGATCGGCGATCGGTGGACGCTGCTGGTGCTGCGTGACGTGATGTTCGGCAACCGGCGGCACTTCCGCGAACTGCTGGCCGGATCGGAGGAGGGCATCGCCTCCAACATCCTGTCCGACCGGCTCAAGCGCCTGGTGGCCGCCGGGCTGCTCAGCCGTGCGGACACCAGGCCCGGCCAGAAGGCCGAATACCGGCTCACCGAAGCGGCCATCCAATTGGTGCCGATCATGGCGCAGCTCGGCGCGTGGGGTCTGCGGCACCGCCCGACCACCAAGCGTCTCCGGGTTCGCGCCGAATTGCTCGAGGCGGGCGGTCCGCGGCTATGGGCGGATTTCATGGACGAATTGCGCGAGGGCCACCTCGGCATCCCGCGCCCGGATCCGGACCGTCCGACCGCCACGCAGCGACTCGCCCAGGCTTACGCCGACGCCGTCGCCGAGGACGATCGGAAAGTCGCCTCGTAGGCGTCAGCCCGCCAGTGCCTCGGAGCGGAAGAACTCCGCGGTGATCGCCCTGGCCCGAGTGAGGTCCTGGCCCCGAGATTTAACGAAAACATCCTCCGCACAGGCGAATTCGGCGGCGATGAACGCGGAGATCGGCGCGGGCACCGAACCGCTGCCCATCTCGCGGGTTCGTGATTTGAGATCGGTCAGCTCGGTTACCGCCGCCGACAACTCCGCGGGCAGCTCGCACTGCCGCAACAGTGTGGGCAGATGCATCGGCGCCACCGCCGCCCCGGGACGCTCGCGCAGCCAGCGTAGTGCCATCGCCGGACGCAGCGCGTAGAACACCTTCTTCAGCGATCCGGTGCGCTCGAACAGCTCCCACTGCTTGGCGCCCAGGTGCAGATAGTGCCGGGCGACCCTGTCACGGTCGGCGACCTCATCGGCCAGCGCGCGCAATCGGTCGCGAAACAGCGGGTCGCCGCGGTACACGATCGGCGACATCAGCCATTCGATCAGCACGGCGTTGCCCTGCACCAGCAAGCGCAGCGCTTTGGCCAGATCCCAGCCGTTCACGTCGAGCAGGTCTGTGAGCGGCGTCTCCACCACGTCGCGGGTGCGCCACGGGGACAGGTAGGTCTCCAGCGCGGCGACGTAGACGAACCGGCAGTCGTAGTCCGAATCGGGAGACGGAAAGCCCCACGCGCGGCTGCCGCTTTCGATCGCCAACCGGATCGACACCCGGTGGTCCAGCTCCACCCGGTCCAGCTCGCGATCGATGGACCCGACCACCGTCGGGTCCATCGAATCCGGTATCGCGCGCAGAGACATGGAGCGATGGTAGGTGCCGCAGCGAGGTTGTCGCAGCTGCATTTTCGTCGTTCAGGACCGGTGCACGCCCCTTCCGAGCGCGGCGACCGGCACGGCCATGAGCGCGAGCGTCCCGCCCAGCCACATGGCGGCGGCCACGCCGATCGCGTCCGCCGCCAGACCGCCGGTCAGCGACCCCAGCGCGATGGCGGCATTGAAAACACCCGCGAACAGCGCGGACGCGCCTTCCTTCGCCTGCGGCGCCGCGGCGAAGACCCAGCTTTGCGTGCTCACCGAGACCCCGCCGTAGGACACGCCCCACACGATCATCAGCACGACAGCCCCTGGCAGGGAGGCGCCCAGCGCAGGCAAGGCGATCGTGGTCGCGGCGAGAATCGAGCCGATCGCTGTCAAGGTCTTCCGCGGTGCCCGCGCCGCAGCGGCTCCCGCGCCGAAATTGCCTGCGACACCGGCGATCCCGTAGATGAGCAACAGCGCACCGAGCGTTTCCGCATCGACGCCGGTCGCTCCCTCGAGCGCAGGCCGCACATAGGTGTAGGCGGTGAAGTGGCCGGTTACCAGGAATGCGACAACGAGCAAGGCGATTCGCAAGCCGGGCTGCCGCGAAAGTCGCAACACGCCACGCAATGCCGAGGTTTCCGTCGCGGGCAGACGCGGCAGCAGCACCGCCAGAGCCGCGAGCACCAGTACTGCCAGGCAGGCCGCGGCCACGAACGCGATCCGCCACCCGGCGAGCGCACCCAAGAAAGTTCCCGCCGGAATGCCGAGCACCGACGCGACCGCGACGCCGGAGAAGACCAGCGAGGTCGCGGCGGCGACCGATCGCGCGGGCACCAGCCGCGCGGCCAGGCTCGCCGCGATCGCCCACACCCCGCCCATGCCGACGCCGACCAGCACCCGCGCCCCGATCAGCACGCCGAAGGTGGGGGCGGCGGCCGCGCCGAGATTGCCCAGCGCGAGCAGCGCCAGCAATCCGCACAGCACCACCTTGCGCTCGACTCGGCGCAGCGTCGCGGTGACCAAGGGCGCGGCCAGCGCGGCGACCAGGCCTGTCACCGTCAACGCGAGACCGGCGCGGCCTTCGCTCACTCGCAGCGCCGAGCCGATCGGAGTGAGCAGTCCGACCGGCAACATCTCGGCGGTGACCACCGTGAACGTGCCCGCTGCCACCGCGCCGACTCCGAGCCAACCGCGTAGCGACGAAACCGGCTGCGAAGCAACGACTTCTCGAACCTGTGTCATGTCTTCCAGACAAAGGCTCCCGGTATGGGGAAACAACGGCGAAGGTCTCATAGTTCTATGAGCTGGACTCATCGACCGTGGAAGGGAAGCAGATGAGTGGGCTGGAGGTCCGTGAACTGGAAGCGTTTCTCGCGCTCGCCGAGGAACTGCACTTCGGGCGGGCCGGTGCTCGGCTGTATGTGTCGCAGAGCCGGGTGAGCCAGCTACTGCGCTCGCTGGAGCGGCGCATCGGCGGACAGCTCGTGGACCGGACCAGTCGCACCGTCCGGTTGACCCCGCTCGGCGCGGATTTCCTCGCCGCGCTGCGGCCCGCCTATGCCGCGTTGCGCGCGACGGTCGACGATGCTCGCGCCGCCGCCCGGGGTGCGGACGGGATCTTGCGCATCGGATTCCAAGGCGCGGGCAACGATCACCTGATGGCCGCGGTCGAGTTGTTCCAGCAGTGGCACCCGGACTGCTCGGCCGAGCTGGTCGAAATACCGCTGGCCGACCCGTTCGGTGCGGTGCGGCGCGACGAGGTCGACGCCGCCGTCGTGCTGCTGCCGATGGGCGAGGGAGATCTCGTGCTCGGCTCGGTGTTCGTGGGGCAGCCGCAGACGCTCGCGCTGGCCAGTGCCCACCCGCTTGCGGGCCGGGCCGAACTGTCGGTAGAGGAACTCGCCGATCTTCCACTGATAGGAGTGCGCGCGCCCGCGCCGGAGTATTGGCGCAGAGCTCAGGCGCTCGACGTCACGCCGGGCGGTCGAAGGGTGCGCTCCGGGCCCGAGGTCGGCACGTTGGAAGAAGGTCTCGCCGCGGTGGCGGCCGGCCGCGGAGCGATGTTGCTGTGTCATCCCACCGCGGATTCCCACCGCAGACGGCCGGTGGCCTTCGTGCCGGTCACCGGGATCGCCGAGTCCCGGCTCGGATTGGTGTGGCGCCGGTATCGCGAGACACCGCGGGTGCGCGCGTTCTCCCGCGCCGTCGCGGCCACCAAGCCGTCCGAAGATGTGCGATCGGTCACTGTCGGGGCATCCTGACGGTCTGCCGCCGCGGCGCCCGGAGAATCGGGAACAGGGCCGCCGACGTGGAGCCGAGCATTTCTCCGTCTACCGCTTCGACGTATTCGAAAGTTATTTGGTATCTCTATTGCCGGGTCTGTCGAAGTGGCTCGAATCACTCGGCAGCCTCATTTCCGGACGCGGCGCGAGATTCGTACGAAGTTTTTCTGGAATGTCGCATTCGACTTCTATTAGCGAGGGAAATCTTCTAGCGCTTTCGGTGTCTTGACCTGGACAAACGTATAGATTCCCAGCTCATTCGCAATGAGATGAGTGTCGTGAGTCACATTTCGATTGATATGTGGTCTGCATTACCAAACATTCGAATTCTGTAACTGTCGCCGATCCGGCGCCGACATGCCCCGTGTCAGCCAGTTCGACTGGATAAGTTTCGAGGAAGAGGTATTTCCATGATCCCCGTTATCATCGACACCGGTAGCGCTGCCTTGAACGGTCTTTTCGGCACCCTTGGCGCCGCGCTGCACGGTCTTGTCGACACCCTGTGGACGGGTTCCTTCGGCGGCCGCTGACCGACGTAACGGTCGAGCAGAGTCGACCGGGTCGCACGCCGACCGATGGCGTGACCGAGCGGGCCCCCGCACCTGGTGGTGTGGGGGCCCGCCGCTGTGTGCGGTTGGTGGACGAGCCGGGGTGGTCGGGTTCCGCCGCGATGAGGTCCGCGCCGATGCCGGGAAGGTCGAAGCACAGTGCGGCCGCGTGTGCTGCGCGTCGACAAGCCGCGCCCCGCAACGGGCGGGATCGGCCGCGCGGCCGGGATGTCGGCGGTCGGGATCGGCCTCGTGCCGCGTGGTCAGCGGTGGGTGTGGCCCCGTGCCCTCGACGCCGGAGTCGGAGATCAGCCTTGCGCCGCGATGTCGGAGTGCGAGATCAGCCCTGCGCCGCGACGGCGGAGATCCGGCTGAGTTCTGCCGCCACCTGGGCCGGGTGGGTCAGTTGCGGGTAGTGGCCCGCGCCTTCGATCGAAATCCGCTCTCGCACGGTCGGAGCGGTGATCGGGTCGTCGGAACCGGCGATGATCCGCACCGGCACGTCGATCCGTTCCAGCAGAGTTCGCAACTCTGCACGCCGCGCGGGAGCGCTCGCCTCGCGTAACGCGCCGACCGTTCGACCCGCGACGCCCGGCCTGCGCAGGTTCGCCGCCGCGCTCGCGATGGCGTCGCTCTCGGGCACGCCGAGCCGTTTCGACAAGGCCGCCGCCGAGATCCGGCGCATCGCCGCGGTCGCGAGTGGCGAGCGCAGCAGCCGGCCCGACCGCGGCTGCAAGAAGGCGGGCGCGACCAGCACCACGCCGGAGACTCGGTCGGGATGCTGCGCCGCGTACCGCAGCACCGGGCCGCAGCCGAGCGAGTGGCCGACCAGAACGGGGCGCGTGTGCACCGAAGCGAGCAATCCCGGCAGCACCGCGTCACGATCCCCGGGCGCCGAACGCCCGAGGCCGGGCAGGTCCACGACCAGGCTGGGCCCGTCCAGCTCCGCGCGCACCTCGTTCCACGACTCGCCGTCCAACGGAAGGCCGTGCACCAGGACGTAAGCGGGGCGGACGCGCTCGCCGCCGACCCAGACACCGTGGGCGAAACCGGCTGTCGGGTCATCGGCCACCGCGCCGAACCGGGTGGCCACGAGATGGTCGGCCCAGCCCAGGAGGGTCGCCTCGGTCGGCGGCATGGTGAGCCCGGCTCGGCGCGCCACTTCCAGCGCCGCCGATGTGTCGTAGCGGTCGTCGGCGATGAAGCTGAGCGTCTCCGGGTCGGCGCCGGTGAGTGCGGGCGGAAGCTTCGAGATGACGCCGACCGGAATCGAGAACCGGGGCGCACGGACGCCCAGGTGATCCGCCAGTAGCCGAACAAGCTTCGGCAGCACGGGAGTCCGATCATCCAGAACCGTGTAGGACCGGCCCGCGGTATCGGGCAGCGTGGGCAGGCTGATCAAGAAATCCGTGAAGTAGCCCAGATCCACGATGGGCACGAAGGTCTCGGGCCCGCCGGGGAGAGCCGGGAGCCGCCCGTTCCACAGATCCTCGACGACGCTCGCCAGCCCGATGTATTGACCGGGACCGATGACGCTGCTCGGGTTCGCGATGGTCAGCGCGACGCCGAGTTCCGCCGCCCGGCGACGCAGCAGCGGATCCGATTCGAACTTCGACGCGCCGTACGCGCCGTTCTCGTAGTGCTGCTCCTCGGATTCCTCCACGGTGATCCGGTACCCGGTGATGTGCACGACGCGTCGCAACTCGGGGAGGGCGGCGGCCCATTCCAACACCCGCAGCGCCCCGGTGACGTTCACCGCGTACGCGTCCTCGGGGGCGAGCCCGAAGGCGAAGCGGGCCGCGCAGTTGTACACGTCGCGCACGCCGGACGAATCGAACTCGGCGGGCAGGCCGAGGTCCGGCGCGGTCACGTCACAGGTGAGGATCTCCAACCCGCTCTCGTCCACGCCTTGTCTGCGCAGCCAACTGGTGAGCCGCTCCGCACTGCCCGCACGCAATGCGGCGGCGACGGAATGCCCCTGCTGGAGCAGGCGGGCGACCGCATTGCGGCCGAGGAACCCGGCGGCTCCGAAAACGATGCTGTCGGACATGACGTCCTCCTTACTAGACCGGTCTACATATTCTGTGGACATGGAAAACTTCTTGCGGTATCGGCGGATTCGGCCTCAGATCATGGCGCGCAGTGTGCGTTCGACCCGTTCCAAGGGTTCACGGCTTCGCTGCGCACGTGCCAGCAGCAGTGCGCCCTCGACCATCGCGAGCACCGCTGCCGCCAGATCGTCCGCGTCGTCGCGGCCGTCGGCCCGCAGCCGGATCCGCAGCGCCTGCTCCCAAGCGGCGTAGGCGGCGGCGCACTCGGCCTGGATCGGGTCGTTCGCCGCCGCGACGTCCAGGGCGACGGTGGCGACCGGGCAGCCTTGTTGCCAGCCGGATGCTTCCAGCCGGTCGCCGAACGCTCGGAGCAGCCTGCTCGCGGCCTCGGCGGCATCGCCGGGCTCGATGGCGTCGATCAGCGCGGCGATCTCCTTGCCCGCTTGGGCGACCGCCGCCGCGACCAATTCGTCCTTGCCGCCGGGGAAATGGAAGTACAACGATCCGCGCGGCGCCCCGCTGGCCGCCAGGATCTGGTTGAGCCCGGCGCCGTAGTAACCGTGCCGCTCCACCAGCGTGCGCGCCGCGTCGACGAGTTTGCCGCGAGTCTCGGTGCCTTTGACGCCCATGCGGTGACTGTAGACCGGTCTGCATATTTTTGCCAGCGTCGGGACTGACGACGGCCGCCCACCAGGTGGTAGCCGGGTCGGAAATCGCGCGCACTAAGCTGGTCGGCGGTAATTGCCGACCCCATTCCCCAGGAGTACTCCACGTGAGCCAAGCAGGCCGTCCTGTAGTTCTGATCGCCGACAAGCTCGCCCAGTCGACCGTCGACGCGCTCGGTGACGGTGTCGAGGTCCGGTGGGTGGACGGACCGGACCGCCCGGCCCTGCTGGCCGCGGTGCCCGAGGCCGACGCGCTGCTCGTGCGGTCGGCGACCACGGTCGACGCCGAGGTCCTGGAAGCCGGGAAGAACCTGAAGATCGTCGCTCGCGCGGGCGTCGGCCTGGACAACGTCGACGTTCCCGCCGCCACCGAGCGCGGCGTCATGGTCGTGAACGCGCCCACCTCGAACATCCACACCGCCGCCGAGCACGCGGTCACCCTCTTGCTGTCCGCCGCCCGCCAGATTCCGGCCGCGGACGCCACCCTGCGTGAGCACACCTGGCAGCGCAGCAAGTTCAACGGCGTCGAGATCTTCGACAAGACCGTCGGCGTCGTCGGCCTCGGCCGCATCGGCCAGCTGTTCGCCGCGCGACTGGCCGCCTTCGAGACCAAGATCGTCGCCTACGACCCCTACGTGTCGCCCGCGCGCGCCGCGCAGCTCGGCATCGAGCTGCTCAGCCTGGACGAACTGCTCGAGCGTGCCGATCTGATCTCGATCCACCTGCCGAAGACCCCGGAGACCAAGGGCATCATCGGCAAGGAGGCCATCGCCAAGACCAAGCCCGGCGTGATCATCGTCAACGCCGCGCGCGGCGGCCTGGTCGACGAGGCCGCCCTGGCCGAGGCCATCAAGTCCGGCCACGTGCGCGCCGCGGGCCTGGACGTGTTCGAGACCGAGCCGTGCACCGACAGCCCGCTGTTCGACCTGCCGCAGGTCGTGGTGACCCCGCACCTGGGCGCCTCCACCTCCGAGGCGCAGGACCGCGCGGGCACCGACGTCGCCAAGTCGGTGCTGCTGGCGCTCGCCGGTGAGTTCGTGCCCGGCGCGGTGAACGTCACCGGTGGCGCCGTCGGCGAAGAGGTCGCCCCCTGGCTGGACATCGTCCGCAAGCAGGGCGCCCTGCTCGGCGCGCTGTCCAACGAGCTGCCGGTCAGCGTGGAGGTGCAGGTGCGCGGCGAGCTGGCCGCGCAAGAGGTCGGCGTACTGGAGCTGTCCGCGCTGCGCGGCATCTTCTCCGCGCTGGTCGAGGACCAGGTAACCTTCGTCAACGCGCCCGCGCTGGCCAAGGAGCGGGGCATCACCGCCGAGGTCACTACCGCGACGGAGAGCCCGAGCCACCGCAGCGTCGTCGACCTGCGCGCCGTGTTCGGCGACGGCAGCACCCTGAACGTGGCGGGCACGCTGACCGAGCCGCAGCTGGTGGAGAAGATCGTCAACGTCAACGGCCGCAACTACGACATGCGCGCCGAGGGCCTCAACCTGGCCATCCTGAACTACGACGACCGGCCGGGCGCGCTGGGCAAGATCGGCACCAAGCTCGGCGAGGCCGAGGTCGACATCCTGGCCGCGCAGCTGACCCAGGACGTCGACAAGGAAGGCGCCACCGTGGTGCTGCGCGTGGCCCGCGAGGTGCCCGCCGACGTCCAGGCCGCGATCGCCGAGTCCGTCGGCGCGGCCAAGGTCGTGCAGGTCGACCTGTCCTGATCCGATCCGGGGCGCGGCCCCGGTGAACTCGGAATCGGGGGCGCCCCCCCCCCCGCGGGGGGGGGGGCGGGGGGGGCGGCGGCCCCCCCCCCCCCCCCGCCCCCGCCCGGGGGGGGGGGCGGGGGGCGGGGGGGGATGAGGGGGCCCCCGCCGGGGCCGGGGGGCGCGCCCTGGGGGGTGCGGGCCCCGTGGCCCCCCCCGGGGCGGGGGGGGGCCCCGGCCCCCCCCCCCCCGCGCCCCGCCCCCGCCCCCGGGGGCCCGGCGCCGGTCTCTTCGTCGGCGCGCAGGCCCGCCGCGCGCCCGATGCTCGGCGATCCGGCCGCGCCGAGTACCGTGACGGTGCTGCGGTCACCCGGCCGGAATGTCGTGCGCACGCCGACGGTCGCCTCCGGGCCGCACGTTGCGGCGGCCCGCGACCGGCAATATCGAACGGAGCATTTGTCATGAAGCTTGCTGTCATCCCGGGCGACGGGATCGGGCCCGAGGTCATCGCCGAGGCGCTCAAGGTGCTCGACGCGGTCGTGCCCGGCGTCGAGAAGACCGAGTACGACCTCGGCGCGCGCCGCTACCACGCGACCGGCGAGATCCTCCCGGATTCGGTGCTGCCCGAACTGAAGCAGCACGACGCGATCCTGCTCGGCGCGATCGGCGATCCGTCGGTGCCCAGTGGCGTGCTCGAACGCGGCCTGTTGCTGCGCACCCGGTTCGCGCTGGACCACCACGTGAACCTGCGACCGTCCAAGCTGTTCCCTGGCGTGACCAGCCCGCTGGCCGGCAACCCCGACATCGACTTCGTCGTCGTGCGCGAGGGCACCGAGGGCCCGTACACCGGCACCGGCGGCGCGATCCGCGTCGGCACCCCGCACGAGGTGGCGACCGAGGTCAGCACCAACACCCGCTTCGGCATCGAGCGCGTGGTGCGCTACGCCTTCGCCAAGGCGCAGGCCCGGCGCAAGCACCTGACGCTGGTGCACAAGAACAACGTGCTCACCTTCGCCGGCTCGCTGTGGCAGCGCACGGTGGACGAGGTCGCGGCCGAGTTCCCCGATGTCACAACGGCTTACCAGCACATCGACGCCGCGACCATCCACATGGTCAACGACCCGGGCCGGTTCGACGTGATCGTCACCGACAACCTCTTCGGCGACATCATCACCGACCTGGCCGCCGCCGTGAGCGGTGGCATCGGCCTCGCCGCCAGCGGCAACATCGACGCGTCCGGCACGAATCCGAGCATGTTCGAGCCGGTGCACGGCAGCGCCCCCGACATCGCGGGCCAGTCCAAGGCCGACCCGACCGCGGCGATCCTCTCGGTCGCCCTGCTGCTCAACCACCTCGGCGACGCCGAGGAGGCCGCGCGCATCGAGTCGGCGGTCGCGAAGGACCTCGAG
Source organism: Nocardia sp. NPDC051929 (assembly GCF_044548645.1). NCBI lineage: Bacteria > Bacillati > Actinomycetota > Actinomycetes > Mycobacteriales > Nocardiaceae > Nocardia > Nocardia sp. NPDC051929. The sequence continues at coordinate 155,071 of NZ_JBIUCG010000002.1, forward strand.
TCTCGCTCCGGCACGGCGTCGACCGTGGAAATCGGCGACCGCATCGCGGCCACTCTCTGACCGTCGCCCAGGAAGGTCCCGTTGCCACCTCCGGCAACGGGACCTTCCGCGTTCAGCCGTCCGCCCCGCCGGCGCGGGCGAATCCCGCGGCGGCCTCCCGCGCCCGCGGCGCGCTCGACCAGCGCTGTGTCACCGAATTCAGGTGACACAGCGACATCGAGTCGAGATCGTCCGGGGCGATCTGCATGTGGAGTGCGGCCCTGTGGCGCGGACCCGGCAATCCTTCGACGCGCGAACCTAGGCGGGGTCGCGGGGAACCAGCGGGACCGCCGCGACGGCCGAGACCGCGGCCAGAAGGAAGGCGGCGGGGAAGCCGCTCGCGGTGATCAGGGCGCCGAACACGGGCGGAACCGCGGCCATCGCGAGGTTCTGCCCGGTGTTCTGGATGCCGAGGCCCCGGCCGCTCCAGTACGGGCCCGCGATCTCGGCGACCGCGGTGAAGGCCAAGCCGTTGTCGGAGACGGTGATCACGGACGCGGCGATCAGCAGCGGAATGGCGGCCCACCACCAGTGGGTCGACGCGGTCAGCGCCAGCGCGGTCATCGACAGCACGGCGGCGACGGCCACCGTGCGCAGCGGGCCCATCCGGCTGCCGACCCGATCCGACCACGCGCCCGCACCGATGCGGCCAAGCGCGCCGAGGATGTGTGTGACGGTCACCAGCGCACCCGCCGCGGCCAACGACCAGCCGACATCCCGGTGCAACCACAGCAGCGCGAACGTCCACACGGTGCCCTGCGGGACGACGAGCAGAACCGAGACCAGATGGATGCGCCACAGCATGGCGTTGTCGCGATAGGGATTGGCGCGCAACGCCGGATCGGCGGCGGCGCGATCGGGACGCGGCGGGTCCACGATGCCGGCCAGGCAACCCATGGCCGCCACACCCGCCATGAGTGCGGGAACGAGAATGGCCGCGGGTACACCGTGGGCGGAGGCGACGGCCGGAATCGCCAGCGCGCCGACACCGACGCCCAGCGGCTGCGCGGTCTGCCGGATGCCCATCGCCAGCCCGCGCCGCTGCGGCGGGAACCAGCCGACGATCACCCGGCCGCTCGCGCCGTTCGTGCTGGCCGCCCCGACGCCCCCGAGAAACAGCAGCGCGCCGAGGGCGATGTCGTTCGTCGTCGCCGCGGCGGCGCAGCCCGCCGCCAGCATCAGCAGCGGACCACCGACCAGCACCTTGCGTTCGCCGATCCGGTCCACCAGATAACCCCACGCGATCAGGGTGCACACCAGCCCGACGGTGGGCATGGCCACCAGCAGGCCCGCCGTCGCCAGCGGCAAGCCACGGTCGGTCAGCGCGGGCAGCAGGAACGGGACGCCGTGGATGAAGACCGCGCTGGAGGCCTGGGCGAACACGCCGAGACCGAGCATGGACCAGCGCCGAACCTCGTCGATCTGCGTAACGGTCGCCATCGGCCTCACCTCGGAATCTCATTATTTGGGATACAATTCCCATTGTGTGAACTTCGCTGCTCACGGTACACCCGGCGGCGGCTCGATTCGACGGTTGCGGTTGTCGGGCTGCTCACAGCGCGCGCCACCGCCGGATCCGGGCGGATTCCGTACCACCCGGTCGGGCGCGTTCGAGCAGGTGACGGTGGGTCGATAGACTCCGGGCATGCGTCTAGGTCGAGTTGCCAGTCCCGATGGAGTCGCTTTCGTCAGCATCGAAGGCGACGGAAGCGACAGCGTGGCCAAGGAGATCGCGGAACACCCGTTCGGCACACCGACGTTCACCGGCCGCAGCTGGCCGCTGGCCGACGTGCGGCTGCTCGCGCCGATCCTGGCCAGCAAGGTGGTCTGCATCGGCAAGAACTACGCCGCCCACGCTGCGGAGATGGGTGGTCCCGCGCCCGCCGACCCGGTGATCTTCCTCAAGCCGAATACCGCGATCGTGGGGCCGAACGCCCCGATCATCCTGCCGCCCAGTTCATCTCAGGTCGACTACGAAGGGGAGCTGGCGATCGTCATCGGCCGCCCCTGCAAGGACGTGCCCGCCGCCCGCGCGCTGGACGTGGTGCTGGGTTACACCGCCGCCAACGATGTGACCGCCCGCGACCAGCAGCGCCACGACGGCCAGTGGACCAGGGGCAAGGGCTACGACACGTTCTGCCCGCTCGGTCCGTGGATCGAAACCTCCCTGGACCCTTCGGATCTGGAGGTCGTCACCGAGCTCGACGGTGAAGTGCGTCAGCGCAGCCGCACTTCGCTTCTGCTGCACGACATTCCGAAGCTCATCGAGTGGATCACCACCGTGATGACACTGCTGCCCGGTGACGTCATCCTCACCGGCACCCCGGAGGGCGTCGGCCCGATGCGGGAGGGCCAGCAGGTGTCGGTGACCGTCGAGGGCATCGGAACCCTCACCAATCCCGTTGCCGCCAAACGCTGATCGAAAGAGAGCCATGACTGAAGTACGGGTCCGATTCTGCCCGTCACCGACCGGGACGCCGCACGTCGGCCTGATCCGGACGGCGCTGTTCAACTGGGCCTACGCCCGCCACCACGGTGGCGCATTCGTCTTTCGAATCGAAGACACCGATGCCGCACGGGATTCCGAGGAATCCTACCGGGCGATTATCGACGCGCTGCGCTGGCTCGGCCTCACCTGGGACGAGGGGCCGGAGGTCGGCGGGCCTTACGCGCCATATCGCCAGTCGCAACGAAAAGAACTGCACCAGGACGTTGTTCGGCGTTTGCTGGAGGCCGGTGAGGCTTACGAATCGTTCTCCACGCCGGAGGAAGTCGAGGCCCGTCATCGCGCCGCGGGACGCGATCCGAAGCTCGGTTACGACAACTACGATCGCGACCTGACGCCGGAGCGGATCGAGGCGTACCGGGCCGAGGGGCGCGCCGCCGTCGTCCGGCTGCGGATGCCGGAAGAAGACCTGTCCTGGAACGATCTGGTGCGCGGGGAGACCACCTTCAAGGCGGGCAGCGTCCCGGACTTCGCGCTCACCCGCGGCAATGGCCAGCCGCTGTACACGCTGGTCAACCCCGTCGACGACGCGCTGATGCGGATCACCCACGTACTGCGCGGCGAGGACCTGCTCTCCTCCACTCCCCGCCAGCTCGCGCTGTACGCCGCGCTGCGCCGGATCGGGGTCGCCGATTTCACTCCCGAGTTCGGCCATCTGCCGTTCGTGATGGGTCAGGGCAACAAGAAGTTGTCCAAGCGTGATCCGGAGTCGAATCTGTTCGCCCATCGCGACCGCGGGTTCATCCCCGAGGGTTTGCTGAATTATCTCGCGCTACTCGGCTGGGGCCTGTCCGAGGACCGCGACGTGTTCTCCATGGCGGAGATGGTCGAGGCCTTCGACATTTCGAAAGTGAATTCGAATCCGGCCCGATTCGACCAGAAGAAGGCGGACGCGCTCAACGCCGAGCACATCCGATTGCTGGCTCCGGGTGATTTTGCCCACCGGCTGCGGGAGTATCTCACCGGACACGGCCATATCGGCGCCGAAATCGATGAAAAAGTGTTCGCCGCGGCGGCGGAACTCGTGCAGACCAGGATTGTCGTCTTGTCCGACGCTTGGGACCTTCTGCGTTTCCTGTTCGCACCGGCGGAGGAGTTCGCGATCGAACCGGCCGCGGGGGCCAAGAATCTCGGTCCCGACGCGGCTCAGGTATTGCAGGCGGCTATTACCGCTGTGGAGCCGTTGACCGAGTGGACCACCGAAGCGATCGAAGCGGCACTGAAAAAGGCGCTGATCGATGATCTCGGGCTGAAACCGCGCAAAGCCTTCGCTCCGGTGCGGGTCGCGATCACCGGATCGCATATCAGCCCGCCGCTGTACGAATCCTTGGAACTGCTCGGCCGCGACCTCACCTTGGATCGGCTGCGCGCGGCGCTGGACTGGAAGGAGACCGCCCAGACCGGCTCCGAAGGCTGAAAATATGGCTTTGACCAGGCGATTTGTAGTTAACCCGTAGCCGTTTGGTACTCTTCTTCTCGGCCCGGAACACGGTCTCGAGTCACCCAGACGCGAGGCTGAACGACCTGGTCATTGGGGTATGGTGTAATTGGCAACACAGCTGATTCTGGTTCAGCCATTCTAGGTTCGAGTCCTGGTACCCCAGCGGAGTGTGTTGTAAGACTTCGGTTCGCGGCCGAAATCCCTCAGCACCTGGCGATTTGGTCGCCGGGCCTCGGCCAGATAAACTAGCCGAGCCTCCTGATCGAAAGATCAACCACGGCGCTCCTCGCGACAGTGAGAAGCAGTCCTGGCCCCGTCGTCTAGCGGCCTAGGACGCCGCCCTCTCAAGGCGGTAGCGCGGGTTCGAATCCCGTCGGGGCTACACGAATGGAAGGCCCATGCTCATGGAGCATGGGCCTTTCTCGTTTCGCAGTGTCTTGTGGGGTGCAAACCCCCACGCCCCGCCCGGAGGGCTTCGCCCCGGACCCCCGTGAGGGCTTCGCCGCGCCTGGATGGTCGTGGTCCGGTGGTGTGGTCAGTGGCGGATCCGGGCCTAGGCGGGCGGCGGATCTCTTCGGAAGCTCGTCCTGTCGTTTGGTGGTACCTTGACTGTGCCGTATCTCACTCTCGGCCGATCGGGTTCGCGCTGGACCCCGTGGGCGCTGTCCGGCTCCGTATGAAGGGGCCATGATCCAGGTGTTCGGCGGGTACCAGCTCTGGTGCCGTCCCACCATGGGAACGCCGCCGAGTCATCGAAGGCAGAGCGGCATCCCATGCGACGTGCTCGTGTGGACCGATTCGCATGCTGCGGCAGTCGGCCCGAGTCTCGATCCGCAATGACCTGGATCGCACGGCAGAGAGCGTCGGAGCCGCCTGTGCGGACGGTCAGGATCGCCCACCGGCAGAATCGGGCAGCGCGGTGGTGGCGCCGAATTGCCCGTGCCGGGTCTTCCGGGTGCGGGACTGTTCGAGCCGTCCCGGTGAGTCCGGCAATCCAGCCGAGCCGTTCGCGGGAGATGGGGGCAAATGAGCGGCCCGGCTGCGCCGGTGGCAGCGGACGGACGCAAATCGGCCGCCGGGCCGCGCCGGTCGCGGGGGACGGACGCAAATCGGCCGCCGGGCCGCGCCGGTCGCGGGGGACGGACGCAAATCGGCCGCCGGGCCGCGCCGGTCGCGGGGGACGGACGCAAATC